>DQVI01000242.1 GCA_015661825.1 Novosphingobium capsulatum | reverse complement strand
TCTTCCGATCTGGCGTTCGGTGCGCGCGCGCGGGGTGCGGGCGCTGCGGCTTTCGCGGATGAAGGGGTTGTCGCTGCCGTCGGTCACGGGCTCGCCCTCGTCGGCGCGGACGCCTTCGAGCGGGACGGGCTGGTCGGACGGAGCTTCGGCCTGTTCGGCGACCTGGGGCTGCGGACGGCGATCCTCGAAGCGGCGACGGCCATTGCCGCCCTGCTCGTTCTGGCGATCAGACGGGTGGCGTTCCTGCCGCTCCTGCCGTTCGCTGTTCTGGCGCTCGCCCCGCTGGTCGTTGCGCTCGCTGTAGCGGGCTTCGCGCTCTTCGCGGCGGACATGCGGACGGTCGAATGCGGGGAAATCGCCTTCGATCGAGAAATCCATGCCGTCGTCTTCGGCTTCGGCCTCGGCCCAGCGGTCGCCATTGCCGTTGCCGCCGTTGTGACGGGCGCGGGCTTCTTCCTGACGAAGGCGGGTATCGGCGATCACGCGGAAGTAATGGTCGGCGAACTGCAAGTAGTATTCGGCCTGGACGCGATCCCCGTTGAGGTGCGCGTCCTGAGCCATCTTGCGATACTTTTCGAGCAGTTGCGGCGCATTCCCGCGCGCACGACTATCGATACGGTTGAGCTGCTGACCGCCGCCTTGCGGACGGTTGTTACCGCGGCCGCGCCGGCGGTTGTTCCCACGATTGTTGTTCAACTCAAGCACGTCCTTGTCTGGGGGCGACGTCTGGCACGGATGCCGGTATCCTTGATGATCCTGTCGCCGCGCAACTCTCCGCCACGCACCCGCAACGCGCGGGCTCATGGTTCCCAGCATCTGCTAAACAGCAGCCTTGGGTAAAAGGCCGGTGAAGGTGCAAATGGTGGAGTTGGCCGGGACGGGAAGCCATCATCCGTCGCCCTGCCTGCTGGCACAATTAGTGTCCGTCAGCGCCCTTGCCAAGCGAAATATTGCGGCAAACCGTGATTTCCACAGCCCTGTCACGTCCGGCCAGATCGGGGTGGATGCGTGGCGCAAGGCCGCAGGAACGGGCAAGGCCGGCCACGGCCTCGCCCTGTTGCCAGCCGATCTCGACCATGGCGATCCCGTCCGGGGCCAGCAGGGCGGCCAGTTGAGGTACCAGAATGCGATAATCGGCCATGCCGTCGGCCCCGGCGAAGAGGGCGCCATGCGGCTCGAAAGCGCGGACCGAGCGATCGAGCGGGGCATCGTCCTCGACATAGGGCGGATTGGCGAGGATGAGGTCGAACCGGCCCAATCCTTGCGCCCAGCCGGGCACGGTCCAGTCGCCCGGGAGGATCTGCGCGCGGGCTGCGAAACCCAGACGCCCGGCATTGGCCTGCGCGACCGCGCGCGCGGCGTCGGAGCGTTCGAGGCCGATCCCTTGCGCCTGAGGCCAGACGGAGAGCGCGGCCAGCAGCAGGGCGCCCGAGCCGGTGCCCAGATCGAGGATGCGGGCAGGGGCGGGCTGAACAGGAGCAGGGCGGGCGGCAAAGGCTTCGCGCGCGGCCTCGATCAGGGTTTCGCTGTCGCCGCGCGGAATCAGCACGGCCGGGCTGACGACGAGGTCCAGCCCGTAGAATTCCTGGGTGCCGACGATGTAGGCGACCGGCTCGTGCGCGGCGCGGCGGGCGACGAGGGGCGCGAACGTGGTGGGCGCGGGATCGGCCATGTGGCGCAGCAGGACATCGGTGCGGCTGCATCCCAGCGCATGGGCCATCAGCACTTCGGCGTCGAGCCGGGCGGTGTCGCTGGTGGCGGCCAGCTCCTGTGCGGCCAGACGCAGCGCCTCGCGGACCGGGGTTTCCTCAATCATCCCCATCATGCGTCCCCATCACTCATCCATCGCCGCCAGGCGCTTGGCCTCGTCCTCGGCGATCAGGGCGTCGATCAGTTCGCCCAGACCCGGCCCCGCGAGCACTTCGGGCAGGCGGTGGAGGGTCAGGTTGATGCGGTGATCGGTGACGCGCCCTTGCGGGAAGTTGTAGGTGCGGATGCGTTCGGAACGGTCGCCCGAGCCGACCATCGCGCGCCGGGCCTCGGCCTCGGCGCCCTGTGCCTGCTCGCGGCGCAAGTCATAGAGCCGCGTGCGCAGGACCTGCATGGCCTTGGCGCGGTTCTTGTGCTGGCTGCGCTCGTCCTGCTGGGTGACGACGAGGCCGGTGGGCAGGTGGGTGATGCGCACCGCCGAATCGGTGGTGTTCACGTGCTGCCCGCCCGCGCCGCTGGCGCGGTAGATGTCGATCTTGAGGTCCTTGTCGTCGATGGCGACATCGACTTCATCGGGTTCGGGCAGGACGGCGACGGTCGCCGCGCTGGTGTGGATGCGCCCGCCGCTTTCGGTCACGGGCACGCGCTGGACGCGGTGAACCCCGCTCTCGAACTTGAGCCGCGCGAAGACGCCTTGCCCGGCCACATTGGCGACCACTTCCTTGAAGCCGCCCAGTTCGCTGGCATGGGCGCTGATCACCTCGACCCGCCAGCCCTGTTCGGCGGCATAGCGTTCGTACATGCGGAAGAGGTCGGCGGCGAACAGCGCGGCTTCGTCGCCCCCGGTGCCCGCGCGGATTTCGAGCATGGCCGAGTGGCTGTCGGCGCTGTCGTGCGGGAGCATGGCGATGGCCAACTGGCGCTCGGCCTCGGGCAGGGCGCCCTTGAGGCTGAGCATTTCCTCTTCGGCCAGCGCGCGCATCTCCGGGTCGGGTTCGTCGAGCGCGGCAAGGCCTGCCAGTTCGGCGCGCATCGACTGGACCGAGCGCGCGGCCAGCGCGACGGGTTCCAGTTCGGCATAGTCGCGGCTGGCCGCGACGAAGCCTTCGCCTTCGAGCGTGCCCGAGGCGAGGCGCGCCTCCAGTTCGGCAAAGCGCGCCGCGATCTGCCCGAGGCGGGCGTCGGAAATGGCCATCAGGCCGAAGCGATATGGGCGGGGATCGCGTGGAGCGCGAGGCGCTCCTGCGTGCCCGAGACCAGATCCTTGACCATGGCTTCGCCCGCCGCCAGCTCTTCCTCGCCCACGATCAGGGCAAAGCGCGCGCCGCTGTCGTTGGCGCGGCTCATCCGCTTCTTCATGTTGCCGCGATAGCCCATGTCGACGACGAGGCCGCCCCGGCGCAGCGTGGCGGCAAGGCCAAGGCAGGCCGCTTCGGCAGCCGCGCCCATCGGCACGACGGCAACGTCTGCTGCCGGTTCGGCAATCGTGCGGGTCTCGGCGACCAGCATGGCGAGGCGCTCGATGCCTGCCGCCCAGCCCACCGCCGGGGTGGCCGGGCCGCCCAGCGCTTCGAGCAACCCGTCATAGCGTCCGCCGCCCAGCACGGTGCCCTGCGCGCCCAGACGGTCGGTGATGAATTCGAAGGCGGTGTGGCGATAATAGTCCAGCCCGCGCACGAGGGCAGGCGCGCGCACCCAGGCCACGCCCGCCGCATCGAGCCCGGCGGTGACTTTGCCGAAGAAGTCCCGGGCTTCGTCCGACAGGAACTGGTCGATCATCGGGGCGTCGGCCGTGAACGGCTTGTCGCGCGGGTCCTTGGAATCGAGGATGCGCAGCGGGTTGCGTTCCAGCCGGTCCTGCGATTCTTCGGAAAGCTGGTCCTTGTGGGCGCGGAAATACTCGATCAGCGCGGCGCGCCAGGCCTCGCGGCTGGGCGCATCGCCCAGCGTGTTGAGGTTGAGCGTGACGCCCTCGGCAATGCCCAGCTCGCGCAGCAACTGGTCGGCCATGACCAGCAGTTCGACATCGGCCTGCGGTTCGGCGGCGCCGATCACTTCGGCGTCGATCTGGTGGAACTGGCGATAGCGGCCCTTTTGCGGACGTTCGTAGCGGAACAGGGGGCCGTGGGTGGCGATCTTGAGCGGGGCGTGCTGCTGCCAGCCGTTGGTCAGGTAGGCGCGGGCGAGGCCGGCGGTGAATTCGGGGCGCAGGGTCAGCGATTCGCCGCCGCGATCCTCGAACGAATACATTTCCTTGGACACGACGTCGGTCGTCTCGCCCAGCGAGCGCGAGAATACCGTGGTCTTCTCGAAGACCGGCATTTCGACCCGGCGGAAGCGGTAGAGCTTGCGCACGCGCTCGAAGGTTTCCACGACATGGCCGAAAGCCTCGGCGTCGGGGCCGAAGATGTCCTGGGTGCCACGGATGGCCTGCGGGGTGCTGATCGCTTGCTTGCTCATGATACGCGCGCGGATAGCGCCATTTCCGGCCAGTGGAAAGCCGGTGCGCGCGTGATCCCTAGTTGGGGCCTGTGTTTGGGCCTGTTCAACTGCTCGTGCGCGCGGCTCATCTGGCCGTTGCAGATGAGACTGCTTCGGGCCATGAAAGGGGCCATGCTGAACCTTCCTCGCGGCATCAAGCTGCTCTCCGCCCTTTCCGCGTCCACCCTCGCGTTGATCTCGGCTCTTCCCGCATCGGCTCAAGTCCAGCCTGCCACCAACAGTCGCCCGATGGCCGTTGCCATCGTGCCTTCGGTGCCCGATGCGCAGGACGTGCCTTATGCGCCGGGCACCATCGGCCTCCAGATCGACGCGACCGACCTGGCCAGGGCGGCCTTCCGCGTGACCGAGACGGTGCCGGTCGATCCGCAGGCGCACGAGCTGATCCTCCAGCTGCCCAGCTGGCTTCCGGGCGAACATGGCCCGCGCGGGCCGATTGCGGCGCTGGCCGACATCACCTTTGCCGCCAACGGCAAGACGCTGACGTGGACGCGCGACCCGCTCGAACCCAATGCCTTCCACATCGCGCTTCCCGCCGGAACCAGCGAAGTGGTCGCCCGCTTCATCCACACCTCGCCCTTGCGCGAGAACGAGGGGCGCATCGCCGTCACCCGCGAGATGCTCAACCTTCAGTGGGAGAAGATGAGCCTCTATCCTGCCGGGCACTATGTCCGCCAGATCAGGATCCGCCCGACGGTGACGTTCCCCAAGGGCTGGACGGTGTTCACCGCGCTCGACGGCAAGGTGGAGAGCGACGCCGCCACCGGCAAGACCGTGACCTGGGGCGAGACCGACTACGAAACCCTCGTCGATTCCCCGATCTTCGCCGGGCTCTATGCCGCGCGTCACGATCTGGGCCATGCGGTGTCGATGGACGTGCTGGCCGACAAGCCTGAATATCTGGCGATCAAGCCTGAAAACCTTCAGGCCTATCGCAATCTGGCCGACGAGGCCGTGCTGGCCTTCGGTGCACGCCACTTCGATCACTACGACTTCCTGCTCGGCCTGACCGACCGCATGGGCGGGATCGGCCTCGAACACCACCGTTCGAGCGAAAACCAGCAGGAACCCAAGAGCTGGACCGACTGGGCCGGCTACGACTGGGACCGCAACGTGATCGCGCATGAATTCAGCCACAGCTGGGATGGCAAGTATCGCCGTTCGGCCAAGCTGTGGACGCCCGACTATCGCCAGCCGATGCAGGACAACCTGTTGTGGGTCTATGAAGGGCAGACCCAGTTCTGGGGCCTCGTGCTGGCCGCGCGCTCGGGCGTGCAGTCGAAGGACACCGTGCTGGGCGAACTGGCCAACTATGCGGGCACTTTCACGCAGGAAGCAGGCCGCGACTGGCGTTCGGTCGAGGACACCACGATGGACCCGATCTTCGCCGCCCGCCGTCCCAAGCCTTTCGCCTCGCTCACGCGCGGGGAGGAATATTACACCGAGGGCGCGCTGGTCTGGCTCGAAGCCGACCAGATCATCCGCGATGGCACCGGCGGCAAGAAGGGCCTCGACGATTTCGCCAAGGTCTTCTTTGGCGTGCGCGATGGCGACTGGGGCGTGCTGACCTACGAGTTCGACGACGTGGCCAAGACCCTGAACGGGGTCTACCCCTACGACTGGGCCGGCTTCCTCAAGACCCGCCTCCAGACCCCCGGCCAGCCGGTGCCGCTCGGCGGGATCGAGCGCGCGGGCTACAAGCTGGTCTTCAAGGACGAGCCCAACCCCTACGACAAGGCGCGCATGGCCTATACCAAGAGCCTGAGCCTGTTCAATTCGCTGGGGGTGACGCTCGACAAGGAGGGCAAGGTGACCGCCACGCGCTGGGGCAGCCCGGCGTTCAAGGCGGGGCTGGTCTCGGGCATGCAGGTCATGGCCGTGGGTGGACAGGCCTATGATGCCGACACGCTCAAGGCCGCGATCACCGCCGCCAAGACCGGCAATGCGGCCGCGGGCCATCCGATCGAACTGCTCGCCAAGCGGGGCGACAGCTATGTGACCCTGTCGATCAGCTATGCCGACGGGCTGCGCTGGCCCTGGCTCGAACGCGCCGCGCCGGGCACCGCGCCGACCGGCCTCGACAAGCTGCTCGCACCGCGCAGCGCGGGCGGCAAAGCGGGGAAGGGCAAGGCTGGCCACTGATGACCGGATCGGGAAAGCGGGGCATGCGATCCCTGGGCTCGCGCCTGGCGCCGCCCCGCTTTCTCGTCTTTCTCGCGCTGTTCGTGGCGGGCAGTCTTGGCTGGTGGTTGACCCATCGCGGCGCCTGGGCCGATGCCCTGGTGCTCGGCTTTGATGGCGGGGCGCTGGTGTTTCTGGGCTCGCTGGGCCTGCTCATGCGCGTGGCCGATGCCCCGCGCATGCGGCGCAGTGCGCTGGAAAACGATGCCAACCGGGTGGCCGTGCTGTGTGTCACCTCGATCCTGACCGTCGTGATCATGGTGGCACTTTCGAGCGAACTGCCCCGCGCGGCCCATGGCGACTCGCTGGCCAAAGTGCGCCTGATCGGCACCTTGATGCTGACATGGCTGTTCGCGAACGCGGTCTATGGGCTGCATTATGCGCATCTTTATTACAGCCGCGACGCTGTAACACAAAAAGACCGTGGGGGGATTCAATTTCCCGCCACGGATGCGCCGGACTACTTTGACTTTGCGTACTTTTCTTTTACTTTGGGGATGACATTCCAGACTTCAGATGTCGCTATAACCAGCCAGCGTATCCGAAGAATCGTTACATTGCATTCGTTTGCGGCGTTTGTCTTCAATCTGGGGGTGATCGCCTTCACCATCAACGCGCTAGGGGCTTCCTGATCAAAGATCGTACAAAGTCCCCGATGTTCGCCACAAGTATTGTTGCGGCGCAAATGCCACGGCGCTAGAGCCGGAAGCCGAAGGCAACAACGTGGCCCTGAAAGGCCCACCAGCAAGGCAAGACATCACAGATGCGCATCGACCTCATCCCGACCGGGAAAAATCCGCCCGAAAGCCTCAACGTCGTGATCGAAGTGCCCGTTGGCGGTGAGCCGGTGAAGTATGAATTCGACAAGGAATCGGGCGCGCTGTTCGTCGACCGCATCCTGCACACGCCGATGCGCTATCCGGCCAACTATGGCTTCGTGCCGCACACCCTCTCGCCCGATGGCGACCCGCTCGACGCGCTGGTGATCGCCCGCTCGCCGTTCGTGCCCGGCTGCGTCGTGCGCGCCCGTCCGATCGCCGTGCTCAACCTCGAGGACGAATCCGGCGGCGACGAGAAGCTGATCTGCGTGCCCGACGACAAGACCTTCCCCTACTACCACGACGTGAGCGAAAAGGACGATCTGCCGCAGATCGTGCTCCAGCAGATCGAACACTTCTTCACCCACTACAAGGATCTGGAGAAGGAAAAGTGGGTGCGCGTGGGCACCTGGGGCGGCGCCGAAGACGCCCGCAAGATCACCATCGAGGCGATCGAGCGCTACAACGAGGCCAAGGCCGCCAAGGAAGCTGCCGAGTAAGCCTCGCGCTTTGCTTGCAGCGTGAAAAGGGGCCCGGTTTTCGTGACCGGGCCCCTTTTTCGTGGGCGCGCGCCGGAAGGCCCCTCCACCAGCCTGCGGCTGGTCCCCCTCCCCATTGCATGGGGAGGACCAGATCCTCCCCGCTCGCGGGGAGGGGGACCGCGCGGAACGCGTGGTGGAGGGGAAACCTCAGCGCCGCGCCCGAAAGAATCCGCGCAGCAGCGCCGCCGCCTCTGCCTCGCCCAGCCCGCCATAGACTTCGGGCCGGTGCAGGCAGGTTGGCTGGTCGAACAGCCGCGCGCCATGCTCCACCGCGCCGCCCTTGGGGTCTGGCGCGGCATAATAGACGCGGGCGATGCGGGCGTGGGTGATCGCGCCCGCGCACATCGGGCAGGGTTCGAGGGTGACCCACAAGTCGCATTCTTCGAGTCGTTCCTGCCCCAGCCGGGCGGCGGCGGCGCGAATCGCCAGGATTTCGGCGTGGGCGGTCGGGTCGATCAGGGCGCGGGGGCGGTTGTGGGCTGCGGCGATCACCGCGCCGCGGTGGACGACGACCGCGCCGATCGGCACTTCGCCCTGTCGCGCGGCCTCCTGCGCCTGTTCGAGCGCCAGTTTCATCGGTTCGGGCAGGGGCCAGCGGGTCATTGCCCCTCTCGCCTAGCACACAATCGCACGCTCACAAGCAATCCCCCAACACGAATCCTTGACTTCGCGGTCAGGATGGCTAAAGGCCCGAGCTTCTCGAAAGATCATCAGAACACGAAGCGAGTTTTTAGCCATGTCGCGCATTTGCGAACTGACCGGTAAGGGCCGCCAGATCGGTCACAACGTGAGCCACGCCAACAACAAGACCAAGCGCGTGTTCCTCCCCAACCTCCAGAACGTCACGCTGCTGTCGGAAAAGCTCGACCGCAGCTTCAAGTTCCGCGTGTCGACGCATGGTCTGCGTTCGGTGGAACACAACGGTGGCCTCGACAACTGGCTGCTCAAGCAGGACAATGCGAAGCTCAGCCCGCGCGCCCTCAAGGTGAAGCGCGAGCTGGCCAAGGCGGTCGCCGCCGCCGCCTGATCGGGCTGCGCTGCTGACGCCTGAAGGGGCCGGAGTTCATTCTCCGGCCCTTTTCGCGTGTCTGCTTTCCGCGTCGAAGCCGCCTTTCAGCGTTCGAATCGCAGTTTGAGCAGCAGCGTGCGTTGCAGCCAGGCCATCTGGTTGTTGTCGGAAATCAGCCAGACCGCCGTGCCCCCGTCGGGTTCGGCCGTGGCGACCATGCCCTCGTAATTGTCGCGCAGGCGCGAATCGGTGAGCCAGGCAATGGGCCGGGCCACCACGCTGGCGCCGCTGCGAATCGCCCTCGGATCGTCCACCATCGTCACCACCGTGCGGAATCCGTCGAGCGTGAACTTGCGCCCCAGGATCAGCAGGCGCCCGTCGGGCATCTGTGCCAGTTCGACCGGGCGATAGCCTTCGGGCATGACCAGTTCGAAGCGGGCGGGGGCCTCGTTGTCGCGGGGCAGGCCGGGCCAGATGAAGCCGGGGTGGCGACGACGCGAGAACCACCCGGAATAGACCTCGCCGATGGCCACGGTGCGCCCGTCGGCCAGATGGCGGAGCGACTCGGGCCCCTTGTTCTCGGGCCATTCCTTGAGCACGGGCGCGGCAATGGGCCGGTCGTGGCGCATGTCGGCGCTGAACAGGTGGAAGCGCGGGGCGCCCTCATAGCCGATCAGCATGGCGCCGCTGCCCGGCTCGACCGAAATCGATTCGCTGTCGGTGTCGATCATGCTGATCAGGGCGGGGGTGGCCGGGTGAATCGATTCGTGGAGCCACGTGTGCCAAGGGGCCGCCGCCGAACCCGGCTGGTCGGGGCGCGAGAACACCATCACCGCGTTGCGGTCGCTTACCGCCACCAGGTCGCGGCCCATGCGTCCGGGGCCTTTGGTGGTGCCCCATTGCGCCAGCCCTGAAAAATTCCCGATTTCCTCGGCCGGGCTGGTCAATTGCCAGGCCCCGACCAGATCGAGCGCCCCCAGACGGGTATCGAAGCCGTCGCGGATCAGGCCGGGCAGGAGATCGTGATAGGTGACACGCCGGTCGTGCGAGGGCGGCGGAAACGGCTGGCGGCAATAGAAAACCGGCACCACGGCCAAGACGAGCAAAGCAAGGGCAAGGCGGCGCATGGGCCTATGCCTTGCCATGGATGAGCCGGGGCGGAAACCCCGTGTGCGGCGGTTTTGGCCCTAAAGCGGTGCTGCTGTCGTGTCCGGTGGGAAAACCGGTGCCCGGCTGACGGAGAAGGCAGGGGGATCGTGCTGGGGGAGGGGGGGATCCAGCCGACACCAAAAAAGAGCCTTCTCGAACAGCCGGGCACCCGGCGTAAGAGGTCTCGCGGAGAGGAGGGGGCGTGACCATGGGGTTTTCCCGTCCGCGAGACCACTCCTCTATGGCGTCCCCTGCCTGAACGGCGCCTGAGCGGGCCTGTCAGGGACGAGACAGGCTTGCGCCCGCGTTCAAGGCCAGTTCGGGCGCGGAGAGCGCGGAGAGCGCGGAGAGCGCGATGCGGCGGTAGATGCGGGCGAGGGTGTGGAGGTCGTCGATGGCGACGGCCTCGTCCTTCTTGTGCATCGTGGCGTTGCACAGGCCGAATTCGACGACCGGGCACAATGCGCGCAGGAAGCGCGCGTCCGAAGTGCCGCCGGTGGTCGACAGTTCGGGGCTGACCCCGGTTTCGGCCTCGACGGCCTGCGCGATCAGGGTGGAGAAGGCGCCGGGCAGGGTGATGAAGCTTTCGCCCGAGATCACCGCGCGGGCCGTGCCGCCGTGGCGCGCGGCAATGGCGCTGACCGTGTCGGTCAGGCTCTGGCCGGTGTGGAGGTCGTTGAAGCGGATCGACAGGCGCGCGCGGGCCTGCGCGGGGATCACGTTGGTCGCCGGGTTGCCGACCTCGATATCGGTGATTTCGAGGTTCGAGGCCTGGAACCAGTCGCTCCCTTCATCGAGCACGAGCGCGTCGAGTTCGCCGAGCATGGCCACGAGGCGGGGAATCGGGTTGTCGGCCAGATGCGGGTAGGCAACATGGCCCTGCGCGCCATCGACGGTCAGCCAGATGTTGACTGAGCCGCGACGGCCGATCTTCATCATGTCGCCCAGACGGTGGACCGAGGTGGGCTCGCCGACCAGGCACAGATCGGGAAGGGCACCCATCGCGCGCATCCGCTCGATCAGGGCCACGGTGCCAAAGCGCGCCGGGCCTTCCTCGTCGCCGGTGATGACGAGGCTGATCGTGCCGGCGTCCTGCGGAATCTCGGCAAGGGCTGCCACGAAGGCGGCAATGGCCCCCTTCATGTCGACCGCGCCGCGCCCGTAGAGCAACTCGCCACGGCGCTCGGCGCTGAACGGCGCGCTCGTCCAGCCTTGCCCCGGCGGCACCACATCGAGGTGGCCGGCAAAGGCGAAGTGGCGGCTGCCCGCCGGGCCCTGTCGGATCGCCAGCAGGTTCTCGACCGGGCCATCGGGGGCCTCGCCCTCGATGAAGCGGTGGACGGCAAAGCCCAGCGGCTCGACCATGGCGGCCAGCGTGTCGAAGACCGAGCCGGTGGCCGGGGTCACGCTCGGGCAGTCGATCAGGCGTTCGGTCAGGATGACGGGATCGCTGCGCATCGGGATGGCGGTCATTCGGGTCGTGCTTCCTCGAACTGTTCGATGGTCCATTCCTCGTCCTCGGCCGCCGCGATCCAGGCCTGCATCCACGGGTGTTCCCACAGGGCCTGCATATAGGCGACGGCAAAGCCGGGCGCGCCCACCCCATACGTGATGAAGCGCGAGACAACGGGGGCGTAGATGATGTCGGCGGCGCTGAACGTGCCGAACAGGAACGGGCCGCCCTGGCCGAAGCGGGCGCGCGCCTCGGCCCAGAGCTGGAGAATGCGCACGATGTCGGCGCGGACGGGCTCGCTGATCGTGGCGGTGGTCACGCGGCGGCGGATGTTCATCGGCATCTGCTCGCGCAGGGCGAAATAGCCCGAATGCATTTCGGCGACCATCGAACGGGCCATCGCGCGGGCGGCATCGTCCTTGGGCCAGAACCGGTCGCGGCCCACTTTGTCGGCCAGATATTCGATGATCGCGAGGCTGTCCCAGACGACGGCCTCGCCGTCCCACAGGATCGGCACTTTGCCCGACGAAGGGGCGAGCTGGGCATCGCTGCGCTTGGCCAGATCCCAGTCGTCGCCATAGAGGGGGACGCAGATTTCCTCGAACGCGAGGCCCGACTGCCGGGCGGCCAGCCATCCGCGCAGCGACCAGCTGGAATAGTTCTTGTTGCCGATGACCAGCTTCATGGGGGCCTCTCGAAGGCGCCTGTGGGGCGCGAGCCCTTTCGCCTAGAGGCTGGGCGGCTGGCTGTCGAGAGTTGGGGGCGCATTGGCGGCATCAGCGCCGCCAATGGTCCTTCAGATCCGTTTCAGACCGCCGCGTCGTCGAGGACGGCGCCGCGCAGGGCGGCGATGCCCATGCCCTTTTCCGAGGAGGTCACGCTCACTTCGGGGTGGGCGGCGATGTGCTTGCGGGCGGTCGCCTGCGTGGCGGCGATCACCTCGGCCAGTTCGCTTGCCTTGATCTTGTCGGCCTTGGTCAGCACCACGCGGTAGCCGACGGCGGCTTCATCGAGCATCTGCATCATCTCGGCATCGACCGTCTTGATGCCGTGGCGGCTGTCGACCAGCAGCAGCGTGCGCTTGAGCACGACGCGTCCGCGCAGATAGTCGCGCACGAGGCGGCGCCACTGTTCGACGATCTTGGGCGGGGCCTTGGCAAAGCCATAGCCGGGCATGTCGACCAGACGGAACAGGGTGGGATCACCCACTTCGAAATAGTTGAGTTCCTGCGTGCGGCCCGGCGTGACCGAGGTGCGCGCGAGCGACTTGCGCCCGGTCAGCGCGTTGAGCAGCGAGGACTTGCCCACGTTGGAACGCCCGCAAAAGGCGATCTCGGGAAAGTCCGGCTCGGGCAGGAACTTGAGCGCGGGGGCCGATTTGAGGAACTCCACCCGGCCCGAGAAAAGCGCGCGGGCGCGCTCTTCAAGGGCCATCAGGCGCAGGCCTTCGGCGTCGGGTCCGGTAAAGCTCACTTCTTCTTCGGCTTTGCGGTGATGGTGGTGCGCGCGGCGGAACGGTCGATGGTCTGCTGGTCCTTGCCTGATTGCGCCTTGTCACCCTGCGCCTTCAACTGCGGGTGGCGGCTGTAGAGATAGCGCTGCTGCGCGATCGTCAGCAGGTTCGAGGTGATCCAGTAGATCAGCAGGCCCGAGGCGAACGGCGCCATGACGAACATCATCATCCACGGCATCAGGCCCATGACCTGCTGCTGTGCCGGGTCCATCGCGCTGGGTTGCAGCTTGAACTGGGCCCACATCGTCACGCCCAGAATGATCGCCAGCACACCGATGCCCAGGAAGCTGGGGGGCGTGAAGGGCAGCAGGCCGAACAGGTTGAGCACGTGGAGCGGATCGGGCGCGGACAAGTCCCTGATCCACAGCACGAAGGGCTGGTGACGCATCTCGATGGTGAGCACCAGCACCTTGTAGAGCGCGAAGAACACCGGGATCTGGAGGAAGATCGGCAGGCACCCGGCCAGCGGGTTCACGCGCTCTTCCTTGTAGAGCTTCATGATCTCCTGCTGCTGGAGCGCCTTGTCGTCCTTGTGGCGCTCCTGGATGGCCTTCATCTTGGGCTGGAGCGCGCGCATGGCCGCCATCGAGGCGAACTGGCGCTGGGCGACCGGGAACATGATGCCGCGCACCAGCAGGGTGAGCAGGATGATCGCCAGGCCGAAGTTCTTGACCGCCTTGAACAGCGAGTCGAGCAGCCAGAAGATCGGCTTTTCGAACCAGCGGAACCAGCCCCAGTCGATCGAGAGCGACAGGTGCGTCACGCCCTGCTGTTCGTAGGCTTCAAGGACGTTGTTTTCCTTGGCACCGGCGAACAGGCGCACGGTCTGGCTCTGCGTCTGGCCGGGGGCCACGGCAGTGGCGGGCCAGATCAGGTCGGCGGCAAAGAGGTCGTTGCCCAGCGAGCGGAAATCGGACGTGGGCTTGGAGCCATCAGCCGGGATCAGCGCGGAGAGCCAGTAGATGTCGGTAAAGCCCAGCCAGTTGGCCTGGCCTGCCGGGCTGATCGTGCCGGTCTTGGCGACATCGGTGTAGTTGTTCGAGAAGTTCACCGAACCGTCGAAGGCGCCGATGGGGCCCGAGTGGACCTGCCAGGTGTCCTGGCTCATCGTCTTGTCGGTGCGGTTGATGCGCGCGAAGGGGGCAACCGAGACAGCGCCGGGCGCGGCGTTGCTCACGCTCTGCGTCACGGTCAGCATGTAGTTGTCGTCGATCGCGTAGCGCAGGGCGAACGTCTGGCCCGAAGGGTTGGTCCACTTGAGGGTGACCGGGGTGGCGGGCGTCAGCTTCGTGCCATCGGCGGTGAACAGGGTCTGCCCGTTGGGGGCAACGACGCCGTTCTGGCCGAGCCAGCCCACTTGCGCAAAGTGCTGCGCCGGGGTGCCTGCGGGCGAGAACAGGCGCACGGGCGGGCTGTTCCTGGCGATGGTTTCGTGGTGACGGGCCAGCGTCAGGTCGTCGACCACGCCGCCGACCAGATTGATCGAGCCCTTGAGGCCCGGCGCGTCGATCGCCACGCGGTTGCCCGCGCCCAGCGCCTGCGCCAGATCGCGCTGTTCGAGCGCAATGTCATCGGGCGCGACAAGGCCGCCCTCGCGGGTCGGCTTGGCGGGCGGGCCGCTGCTGGCCGGGACGGCCGCC
>DQVI01000081.1 GCA_015661825.1 Novosphingobium capsulatum | reverse complement strand
CGCTGGGTGCTCACGCACGGTGCCGCGCCCGAAGGGTGGCAGGCCGTCGCCGACATCACCGCGCCCGGCGCCTTCGGGCAGACGCAATGGCTGTTCGTCGAAGGGGGCGCGGGCGCTGCGGCCACCTTCCTGCGCGCCGACCGCGTCGACCGCCTGCTGCTCTATCGCGCGCCGATCCTGCTGGGGCCGGGCCTTGGCGCCGTGGGCGATCTGGGGCTTGAGACTCTGGCCCCGGCCCATGGGCGCTGGGCGCTGGTCGAGGAACGGCAGCTTGGCAGCGACACCCTGAGCGTCTACGACCGCCACCGTTGAAAAAGGAGGCCAAGGCCATGTTTACCGGGATCGTCACCGAAGTGGGCAAAGTGCTTGCCATTGCCGACAAGGGCGACAGGCATGTGACCATTTCCTGCGCGATGGACCCGGCGCGCATCGCCATGGGGGCCTCGATCGCGTGTTCGGGCGTGTGCCTGACGGTGGTGGACAAGGGCGGCAAGGCCGGGGATGCGTGGTTTGCGGTCGATGTCTCGGCCGAAACGATCAGCCGCACCGCCCCGGCACAATGGGAAGCGGGCGCGGCGCTCAACCTCGAACCGGCGCTGCGGCTGGGCGATGAACTGGGCGGCCATATCGTGACCGGCCATGTCGATGCGGTGGGCGAAGTCGTCAGCGTGACACCCGAAGGCGGCAGCCTGCGCGTCTGGGTCGCCACCCCGCGCGCCCTGGCACCCTATATCGCCACCAAGGGTTCGATCACCGTCGATGGCGTCTCGCTGACGGTCAACCAGGTGGAAGACCAGGCCGACGGCACCTGCCATTTCGGCCTGAACATCATCCCCCACACCGCGCAAGTCACGACGCTGGGCCTGCTCGAAGCCGGTCGCAAGGTGAACCTCGAAATCGACGTTCTGGCCCGCTACCTCCAGCGCATGCAGAGCCTCGCCGCACAGGGCTGACAACACCCGCCAAACAAAAAGGGGCCGGAAGGACATCGCGTCCCTCCGGCCCCTTTTTTGTCATGGCAAAGCTCAGGCCGTGGCGACGTCGGCCAGGGCTTCGATGAACTTCTCGATGTTGCCGGTGGTCAGGCCCGCGATGTTGATGCGGCCCGTGCCCGCCATGTAGACGCCGTGGCGTTCACGGATGGCGAGGATCTGCTCGCTCGAGAGCGGAAGCATCGAGAACAGGCCGTTCTGCGTGCCGAGCGGGCCCATCGGGATCGGGCCGACCTGCTGGGCGGCGGACAGACGGTCGCGGACCCAGCGCATGCGGTCGCGCATCTCGTCGAGTTCGGCCAGCCACATCGCGGTCAGTTCCGCGTCGGCAAGGATCAGGCGGACAGCCGCCGCGCCATGATCGGGCGGCATCGACCACGAGGCGCGGGCAATCGCCGAACCATTGGCCATGGCGCGGGCCAGGGCATCGCCATCGCTGGTCACCACATAGAACGCGCCGACGCGGTCGCGGTAGAGACCGAAGTTCTTGTCGCACGAATAGGCAACCAGCGCCTCGGGCACGGCCTTGAGCACGGTGCGCAGGCCATAGGCGTCGGCTTCCATGCCTTCGCCAAGGCCCTGATAGGCCAGATCGACCAGCGGCAGCACGCCCTTGGCCGCCAGCAGCGGGGCGATTTCATCCCACTGGGCCGGGGTGTAGTCGACACCGGTCGGGTTGTGGCAGCAGCCATGCAGCATGACCAGATCGCCCGCTTCGGCTTCGTTCAGCGCGGTCTTGAGCGCTTCGAGGTCGGCGGTGCCATCGGCAGCCATGTGCTTGAAGGTCTTGAGTTCAAGGCCGATGGCATTGACGATCTGGGCGTGGTTGGGCCACGAGGGGGTGCCCATCCACACGCGCTTGACGCCCGCGCGCTTGGCGACTTCGAGGGCCAGACGCACAGCGCCCGTGCCGCCCGGCGCCTGCATGCCTTCGACCTTGCTGGTGTCGAAATCGGCACCGAACACATAGGGGATCAGCGCGTGGACAAAGCCCATGTCGCCTTCGGGCCCGAGGTAGGCCTTCGAATCCTGATCGGCGAGCAGCTTGGCCTCGGCGGCCTTGATCGCCTTGAACACCGGGGTCGCACCATCGGAGGTACGGTAGACGCCGACACCGAGGTCGATCTTGTCTTCACGCGGATCGGCATTGTGCAGCTTGATCAGCGCCAGCAAGGCGTCGGCCGGCTGGGCCGCCAGGTTTTCGAGCATGGGGAAGCTTTCTTTCGCGACTGACTAAAAGGAGCGCGGCTCCCATGCCGCCGCAGGTTCGGCGGCGCAAGAAGATTCGCCTCCTCGGGCATGCTGCAATGCACTACATTCGAATCATTTCAGCCCCCAGCCAGATCAAGGCGCCAGATCAAGACGCCAGATCGAGCCGATAGCCGACCCCCGGTTCGTTGCGCAGCGCGGAGGCCCCGGTCGGACGGTCCCCCTCCAGCTTGCGCCGGATGCCGCGCGCGGCCACGCGCAGATATTCGACATCGCTTTCATGGCCCGGCCCCCAGATCGTGCGCAGGAGCTGGGCATGGGTGACGACCTGCCCGGCATGGCGCACCAGTTCGGCCAGAAGCGCATATTCCTTGGGCGCGAGGTGAACTTCCTGCCCGCCCTTGCGCACCAGCCGCGCGGCCAGATCGATCTCGACATCGGCGAACCGCAGGAGCGTTCCCCCGCCCCCACCCGTGCCCCCGCCCGCGCT
>DQVI01000089.1 GCA_015661825.1 Novosphingobium capsulatum | reverse complement strand
TCGCCGTTGGGATGGGAACACATCAATCTAACCGGGGAATATCGCTGGCCCAAATCCTTAGCGTAGGATTCCGCCCCCTCCCGCAAACGCCCCCTCATGAGGCACGATGAAGAAATCTGACAGGGCAAAGAAACATACCGGCAAGGTAATCGAGGCGGCTGCACGCGCTCATGAAGCTCTCGACTATTTCAACGGCAACGTCACAAATCCGTTCGATGAGCTAACATGGCCCAGCATTGCCGAAGGTTATCTTCTAGTCGCACAGAAGGCGGTATCAGACGCATTGGTCGCTTTGGAACGTGCAAACAGCGTTGGTTGGACCAAGCACGGCCAATAACTATCGTCCTGGCCCTTCCCGCGAACGATCGCGGTTCCTAGATCGTTCGCTCTGCCGCTTCCGCTCCATCGCGGCTACCGATCGCTCATGAATTGTAGGCGTTCGCCCTGCCCCCACAAATTGCCGCACCTGGTCGGCAAGCTGGCGGTCAGCTGGATCGCTGCTTGTCTCAAGCCGCTTGGCGGCAGCTAGATAGCGGTGTTGCGTCTCATTCCATGCCTGCCGCCCGCGCACCACGAAATCCGGAGCGGTTGACCGCCCCGCCAGCTGGTCTCGCGCGGCCGCAGTGATCTTCTGATTGGCAAACGGCGCAGGTGCGGTGCCGGCCATGTAGCGCTGCCTCATCCGATTCAGGGCCATGCTCTGACCGGCTCGGCCGACACCACGCGCTGCGCGAGGCGTTGCCTCGGCAGTAACCCCCCTCGCCCGCAATTCCTCTGCAAAGCGCTCCCGGTAATGATGCAGCGTTTGAGGTCGCGGGTTGAAGCGTTGCCCTGTGTCGCCGCGCGCGGCAACCGTCACATGCACGTGGGGCCGCGGTGTGTCCGTATGCAGCGCCAGGACGTAATCCCACTCATGCCCGATCTCGCTGCGCGCGACCTCGCGCACCGCTGAAAGAACCTTGTCGGGGTCTGTCCCTGCCGGCATCGAAAAAACCATGCTCACGGCGGCTACGGTAGAATTGTCACGCCAATAGACAGGATCGCCCCAATCGCGCGCCAGCTCCGCCCGAGCTTCCTTGTCAGTCAGTATGTCGCCATCACGCGTTTCAAGCGGCACATCGCCTTTCCGGCCGATATAGTCGAAATGCGCAGCCGCGTGGTTCTTGCCCTTCGGCCTGCCCGTAACCTTGACCATGACCTCCGGGGCACGGCTGACAACGCGAGCAAGCCGCGCCCGCGTGCTCCCGCCCTGGCCTGCCCGCCTCGAACTCAGCGAGCGCAGCAACATATCGGCCCCGCGCCTGTTCGGGTCGCTGGTCAGCTTTGGTTTGAACAGCGCGGCAAGCTGTCCCGCCTCAAAGCTGCTATCAAAGTCGCTCACTGGAAACCTCCCAATAGGACAGGTCAGCTTTCGTAGCGGCGCCGATACCTTCGACGGCCGCGCCGATCGCCGCGCGCAGGTCGTTGACCTTTTGCAGCTCGCCGGCGATCTCCGCTGCATTGTCCGCCAGCGCCATCTTGTTAGCGGCTCGGGCGATCTGATTCACGTTGCGCCCAATGCGCTGCAACGCCTGACGGCAATTCAACAGCTCTTCGCGCAATTCGCGATCGACAGGCGCGGCAATGCCGATGTGTCGCCGCACAAGAGCCATGGCCCAGGTCGCCGGGGTCATGCGGCGCTCTTTTGCGCGATGGCGGATCACGGCCAGTTCGGTTTCGGTCGGCCGAAGATAAAGGCGATGCTCGCCAGCGGCCTCGCGGTCAACAAGAGGTGCGGCCTCGCTGGCCGCCCCGGACTGCCGGAGCACGGCGTCAACCAGTTGACGCATGAAGGGGCCGCGCCCTCCCCTCGTCTGCGCAAGCGCGTCAATCTTTGCGAGCTTGGTTGCCTCGATCTTGAAGCCCAGCGTCTTTTCCATGTGGGGTAGGTATCTCCCAACCGTGAAGCGCGATCCGATAGGATTGAGCGTATCGGTTAACATTAGCCGCCGCAAGGCTTATCCTGCCATACAGTAGATACCTACCCCACAAACAAAAAGCGGTGGCAACTGCCACCGCTCTAAATTCCACGTCGCCTCGATGCTGAGAGAACGTGGACGGTAAAAGCTATCAGAAGTCGAAGGTTTGGGGCGCGGCCTCGCCGTCGAACCGAACCGTGACCTGGCCACTTAGAACAATCCCGCGACGGCCCTGAATGATGATAGCCGGTGCGTCGGTAGCCTCTTTCGGCTGACGGGGGGCGCGCGGCTTGTGATCGGAAGGATCGGCAAGCACGGCCCCCTCCCCTTCCCGCTCGTCGTCGTGAGCGTCCAGTTCAGGCCGCTCCCGACGATCGTCCGTCGCACTGGTAGCAGCTGCCACCAAGGCGCGCGATTCTTGGGGCGACGCTGGATCGTCGATCGCTTTAGCGGCACCGGCCTGCGCGGTCTCTTCCTCGGGGCTGCCTTGGAGCGTAGCAAGAAACTGCTCACAGGCGGCGGCTGTCGGATTTTCGTTTGCTGCCACGAAATTGCGCGTGGCCTGCTCGTCCAGCTCGATCGCGTGTTTGATCGCGACGGCGGCACGCGGAGAACAATTCTTCAACGCGGCAAGAATGTCCTCGGGCAAGGTGCGCAGCGAGTAGAGCCGCTTCACTTCCGAATGCGGCTTGGCGATGCGCGCGGCTAGATCCTTTGTCGAGAGCGTGTCACTGACGCGGCTCGCGATGAAACTGACGCGCTCAGCCAGACTTAGGGCTTGGCGTTGCTCGTTCTCAAGAAACTGGTCGAGGCCAATATCGCGCTCGGCGTCCGCCTGATCCAGAACGGTGTCGATCTGGTCGAAACCAAGCTGGCGGCACGCGCGATAGCGCCGCTCTCCGTAGCGGATGATGTAGCGACCGTTCGATGTTGGCGCGACAACGATGGGTTGCAGCAAGCCGCGGTCCTTGATGGTTGCGGCCAGTGCATCAATCTCGGCCTGGTCGAACTCCCGGCGAACCTGCGTGGGGTCTGGATCAATGTCATCGAGCGGAAGGCGCTGAAACCGTCCAGCTGCCTTGAACTCGGTATTCGCGGGGACGGCCGAAAAGTCCATCGCGTCCATATCGAAGTCGGCAAAGCTCTTCTTCGCCGGTTTGACAGCTGCCTTGCTCATGCGGCTTCCCTCTCAGCTTGATCGACAATGTAGGAGACGACTTCGCGCACGATCGGCGCGCTACGCCGCGTGTCCTTTGCCAAGCGCCAAACGGGAATTTCGAGTAAAGCCGCCTCGCGCATGTGCTCGCGGTGCGGAATGGTGTGCGGCACCACATTGGCAGGAAGCGCCTGCCCAATGCGGTCCATCAGCATTTTTGAAACTTCGCTCGTTGTCTGAACGCGGTTGAACACGATCCCGAACCGGGTCGCGTTACCCTCCCCGCGCACCTTGTTTGCAAGGCTGATGCTTTGCGAGATTTCGTTGAGCGACTGACGCGCGGTTTTGTCGGGGTCCAGTGGGACCGCGACATAATCGGACGCAATCAGCGCCATGAGGTTCCGGCCATCCCACGCGGGCGCAGTGTCGATCACGCAGTAGTCGTAGTGCTTGGCAAGGCCGGCACGAATGGCGCGGACATAAGCGCCGATGTGCTGGCCTTGCTGCGGGCTGTCAGTCGTCAACTCGACGATCTGCCGTGTGTTCTTGAAACAGGCCAGCGCCGGAGGTTCTTCGTTCGGGTCGAAGTCAAGAATCGACTGAACCGGGCCGATCTGCTCGAACTCGGCTTTCAGCATCCCGGCACTGTGGCATTGCTTGTCCAGGTCCAGGACCACGACACGCTTGCCCTGCTCGGCCAGATGCCACGCAATATGACAGGTAAGCGTGGTCTTGCCGATGCCGCCGCGCTCATTGGTCACTACGATTGTTCGCATTGAGAATCCCTTCAATGGCTGCGCCACGGGCTACTTGTGCCAGCGGTTATGAGCGGCGCTGTTTCCCGATCCGAAGCGATACTGCGACTGCATATACCATGGGTTCGGATCGTCGTTCAGGTTGAGGCCCTTGCCCTTGCGGCGCGGGCCGGTCTGTTCGGTTGGTGGGTCTTTGCCGAAGAAAACGATCAGCACGAAGACGGCGACGGCTCCCACTCCTAGCCAGCCAAAAGCGAAATAGGCCGCGAGTCCGACTGCAAGGACGACGATCAGCGCGGTTGCCGCGATCGCAAGCCACAGGGCAAGCGATGCCCAAAGCATGACAGTCCGTAGCACGCTGGCTGCGCGCCGAAGTTTGCTGGCAATCTCACGGCGCATAGCGGCCTCCTAAGCTGTTCGGCTCTCGCCTCGCTCGGAGCCGATCAGCTTAGGGAAAGGCTGCTCCCTGAAGATGTTCGGCACCTCGGTTCGCAGGGCACGCGACATACGTAGCGCCGTCAGCAAAGTGGCGTCCTGTCTGCCGTTCTCGATGGCCGCGACTGTTTCAGGGGAGACTTGAATCCTCGCTGCCAGCTCGGATTGCGTAAGTCCGGAAGCGACGCGCAAGCTCGCTACACGATTGAACAGTTTGGCTGCCACACATGCCTCACGTAGTTAAACCCTATTCTTGTTAGGGTCTGTGAAAAGCATTGTCCACAAAAAAGGGCGGCCACCAGGCCGCCCGTTTTAGGTGAAAGGGGGGGGGCTTAGTCAGCCCCGCCCCGAACCAAGATACCCAGCCCCTCAGCGATCAGGTCCACCGAGTAGCGGGTTTCGCCATTGCTCTCGTAGCTGTTCTGGCGGACCCGTCCGGTGATGTGAACCAGGTCGCCCTTGCCCAAGTCAGCGGCGCGCTCTGCCAGCTGGCGGAAGAACGTCACGCGGTTCCAGTGCGTATCGGTCTTCCATTCATCGCCATCCTTGCGGTTGTAGTTCGCGGCGACGGAAACATGGGTGACTTTATCGGTCGTATCGACACTGCCAACGCGGCCGATGATCCGAAATTCAGCGATGTTCTGCATGGTAGTCTCCTTTGGATAAGCGTTGCTGACGGATTTTTTGCGGCGGAGCTGAGCTACGCGGGCAAGCTGAAAATGGGAGGGTCCGCTTGCGGAAACCCAAGGCCGAAGGCCGGTTTTCTGCTTGCCCGCATTAGTGGCGATGTGGAGTTCGTATCCGTCAGACAGCAACGCCCAAAGGAAACGGCCCGAGTAGATGCAGCAATTTGGACTGGCGGCGGTGGCAGCTGCCACTGGCCATTGGCACCCATAGGTCGCTGCGCTCGATCGGCACGGCGGGGATTGGAAAACCCTGTCGCGGCTCCGCCGCTCTTTCCGTAGCTGGCAGTCCGTTGACGCGAGCAGGGGACTGCCGGTGGCAGCTGCCACCGGCTTGAAGCCGAACAGAAAGGGCAATCAGCGGTTCCGCTCACGATGATTTCGCTGAGGGCTGGGTTCTTGCACCTGGGCGGCACGATGGGCCGCCCACACCCGCTTGACGGTGCTGCGGTCGCAATCGGCCAGCTCTGCCGTTTTGGCAATGCTCTTGCCCGCTTCGCGCAATGCCACAATGCGGGCGTGCGTTGCCCGATCGCCTTTGCGCCCTCCGCTGCGCCCTGCGGCCTTTGCCAAGGCGATACCTTGGCGCTGTCGCTCGCGGCGATCGGTGTAATCGTCGTGAGCCATCTGCAGGGCGATCTTCAAGAGCATCGCCTGAACAGATTCGAGCACGATGCGGGCGATGCCCTCGGCGTCGGCCGCGAGGTCGGACAGGTCCACGACGCCGGGAATGGCAAGTCGCGCGCCTCGCGCACGAATTGTCTCAACCAGCTGCTCGGCCTCGGCCAAGGGAAGACGACTAATCCGGTCAATCTTCTCGGCAATCACCACTTCACCGGGTTGAAGATCGGCAATCATACGCAGCAACTCGGGGCGGTCGGCACGGGCACCCGATGCCTTCTCCCGATAGACTGCCGCGACATAATAGCCCGCTGCCTTCGCCTCGGCTACGATGGCATCCTGTCGGCGTAAGTCCTGTGCATCGGTGCTGACGCGCAAATAAACGCGGCCGATCTGCGGCGCGAAGGCGGGGGACGGCTCAATATCAGTGGCCATCGTTTGTTGAAGCTTCCTTGCCTAGCTGGGGACCATCCGGGGGCGAGGCCAGCATGTTGGATATGCTGGCTTCTGCGCTCGCGATCGCATCGCGGATTTCATCGGCCTGTTCGCGCAGCGCCGCCAATTGGCGGTCGCGCGGCAAAATTGCCCTCAGCCAATTAGCGCGCTGCTCGATTTGAGCGATCTGTTCGGCAAAAAACTGAGCGTCGGATCTCATCCGATCAAGCTCAGCCTGCGCCACGCGTAGTTTGCGGTTCCAAGCGGAATCGCGCGCCTTCGCTCGCCTGACCTCGTCCCGGTCTTGCTTGGCTTTGCGCTTCCGCTCCTGATCTAGCGCCTTTTGCAAGGCATCGCGTTTCCTGATCCGCTCGGCCTCAGCCGCTTCATCACGCCTGCGCGCGATCAAAGCATCCAGCGCCGAACGATCGTGAATGTCTATGTTGTTGCAGACCCATCTGATCCTTCGGAATGCCTTGTCCTCGATTTGGCCGATGCGGCTTGGCGACACACCGACGATCTTTGCAGTCGCGGCAAGAGTGAGCGCGGGAGAGGGGCCAAGCCCGATCCGCAAGCGGACAACCTGTTGCTCATGCGGTTCCAGCATCGCGATCAACCGCTCGACGGTTCGATGGTCGGTGATCGGCCTCTCTACATCGCGCTTTGCAAGCCGAGCTGCGAACAGCTCCATGGCCGATTTCATCGCGTCGTCCTGACCGTCCATGCAGGGTTTGAACCTCGCTCGTCCAAATATGGCGCACAATCTATACCATCTGCGCTAGGCGCG
This sequence comes from Novosphingobium capsulatum, assembly GCA_015661825.1. GTDB lineage: Bacteria > Pseudomonadota > Alphaproteobacteria > Sphingomonadales > Sphingomonadaceae > Novosphingobium > Novosphingobium pituita. The sequence continues at coordinate 7,141 of DQVI01000089.1, read as the reverse complement.
GAAGCCATAGCGCAAATAGCTGCTTGGGCAACCCTATTGCGCCATGCTGCCCGTGCCGACATTCTGCGCCTAGTGAGAAGGACGCGAACACGATGCCAACCATATACCTGAAACGAACATCGCCGTTGATGACCCAGCTCGGGGCGAACATCACTCGCGAGCTAAAGAAGCTAGGCATAACTCAAGGGGAGTTGTCCGAACGCTCGGGCGTTGCGGCGTCGCATATCTCATACATGGTTCGCGGACAAGGCAATCCAACGCTTGCTACCTTGGAGAGCCTTGCCGGTGTTTTCAGTTTATCGATTGTCGAATTATTGGCAGAGGATAGCACTTCCGATGATAAGTCATGAAAGGCAGTCGCTTTATTTGATTGGAACAATCTATGTCCAGTAACCCGCCCCACGAATTTGACCGTCTGCTACAAGATGCGCCGCTGGTGCGGGCAATGGGGGGAGCACTCTCGATGTTTGCCACGCTGCTTGCGCGTCAAGGCATTGTCGAGACGGGAGAGGTCGCAAACTTGCTGGGTATCTATGCGGTCGCGACAAGCGAAGTCGATAATGAAGAGGGCATGATTTTGGGATGCTGGGCAGCTATGATCCGCGACGTAGCGGAACAACAGCGCAAAGCTGCTCGCGGCTAACCTTGGCGCGCATGGCGCTAGCTGTAGGGGCTCGCAATCGTAGCGGCGTCTGCTCGCCAACAGCGCGATTTCCTGCTCACGCTATCTGCCACTGGCGCGTGGCGCCGTGCTCAAATTAGCTGCCAATGTGCTCGCCCTCATCCGGCGCTGCTCGCAAACGAGGCGTCGCACTCACGCTGTCTGCCAACAGCTTCGACCGCCAGCGGGAGGTCGATCAGACGGCCATAGGCTGTCCCGTTTCTCCATCTGCACCGGGCAGTTTCGGGAAAAGCCAATCGGGAACACATTTCGGGAAAATGGCACCTCGTTGCCATCGAGCGCGCCTTGCCGCCGTCAGCCGTCCCACGCGACCTTCGTTTTTGGGAAACTGCTTATCGTCCGGGCGGGGGCGGTTCGTCGAACAGCATTTCCAGATCATCGGCCTCAAGCCCGCCCTTGGGGCGCTCGACGAGCGTGAAGCGCCATCGCTGTCCGCGCCGTAGCTCAGTGAACCCGGCGCGCTCCGCCGCTCGGACGTGGACAAAGACCTTGGGCTGCTTGTCGTCACGAGAGATGAAGCCCCAGGCCCCACCACGGTCGAGGTATTTGATCGTTCCGGTCGGCATGATGCCTTCCTTTCGGGCCTAGCCCTCCTTGGCGCAGGCGAGGCACATCGTCGTCGCGGGCGCACGATCGAGGCGCTTGGCCTCGATTTCCTCACCACAGCGGACGCACCAGCCATAATCGCCGCTGTCGATCCGCATCAGTGCGGCGTCGATGCGGCACATTCGGCTTGCCGGTGCCGCTGCGCCGCCAGTGCCATTGCCTGCACCTGCATGGCGTCGATCCGCGACAGGCGGCCGACGCTTTCCTGATCGAGCGTGACCGGGGCGCGCGTTTCCTCGGCCGCCGCATCATCGGCGACGAGCTGATCGCGAAGCGCCAGCAGTTGCCGACGCCGCGCATCAAGGTCCGGCGCGTCCCCGGCTATGTCAGCGTACCAACAGTACCGGGGCGCGAACGGTGCGGATCATCGTTGTCGTCGTGCTGCCGACGATCAGGGTGCGAAGCGGCGAGTGTCCATAGGCACCCATCACCAGCATCGCGCCGGGATGCGCCGCCATATGATCGCCGATCACCGCATCGACCTTGCCGTCACGCAGGACGGTTTCGGAACAGGCGGGCAGCGTTGCTGCCGCTGCGCCGAGCTGGTCGCGGTGTTTGCCATCATCCGGCCCCGCCATGACAAGGTGTACTGGCAAACCACCGAACAGCGGCGAGGTAGCGACATGACGGACAGCGCGGCAGGCGGCGGGGCTGTTGTCGAAGGCGATCACCACCGCGTCAGGTGCCTTGGCTTCGCGTGAGGCGATCAGCACCGGCTTGTCGCTGGCACGCACGACCCGTTCGACCTTGGAGCCGATATGGTCGGTCGCGAACTCGCCCGACGCGCCGCGCTTGCCGATGATGACCAATGCAGCATCGGCTTCACGCTCGACGATCGTCTCCACGATCCCTCCATGCAGGTGCATCGACGCGACCGTGATGCCCTGCTCCTTCAAGCGAGTGCCGCCTGCGTCCAGCAGGATGCGCCCTTCCTCGATGGCAAGACGCCCCGCCGCTTCCTCGATGCGGGTCAGCTCTTCCAGCAGCTCGCTTTTGACACCGAGGCCGATCGCGCCGCTATGATCGTTGCGCGATGCCACGGCATCCTTGCGCTGGACGACGTGCAGCAGCTCGACATCGGCCCCGAGCCGGGTAGCGGCCCAGGCCGCCAGATCGACGACGCTGGTCGCGTAGGTGGATGCGTCGATACAGGCCAATATGCGGTTCATAAGCCCTCTCCTCAGTGGGCGCCGAGCGCTGCTTCGGCGCCGGGCTTGTCATGGACGGCGAAGCGATCGACCATCGTCGCGCTCGCCTGATTGAGGCCGATGACCTCGACATGGGTGCCTTCGCGGCGGAACTTGAGGATCGCCTTGTCGAGGCTCCCCACCGCCGAAATGTCCCAGAAGTGCGCGGCGGTCAGGTCGATGACCACATTGTCCAGCACCTCCTTGAAGTCGAAGGCGTCGGCGAACCGCTCGGACGAGGCGAAGAACACCTGACCCGAGACGCGGTAGGTCCGCGTCCTGCCATCCGCGCTCAGCTCGGATGCCACGTCGAACAGGCGCTTGACCTTGCTGGCGAAGAACAGACCGGACAGGATCACGCCTGCGACCACGCCTTGCGCCAGATCGTGCGTCGAGACGACAACCAGCACCGTCACCAGCATGACAACCGACGACTGCCACGGATGGCTCTTGAGGTTCCTGATCGATCCCCAGGAGAAGGTGCCGATCGACACCATAATCATCACCGCGACCAGCGCCGGCATCGGAATGCGGGCGACCAGCGGCCCCAGTACGACGATCAGGAACAGCAGGAACGCGCCCGACACAAAGGTGGAAAGGCGGGTGGAGCCGCCCGACTTCACGTTGATGACCGACTGCCCGATCATGGCGCAGCCGCCCATCCCGCCGAGGAAGCCGGTCAGAAAATTGGCGATACCCTGCCCCTTCATCTCGCGGCGCTTGTTCGATGGCGTGTCGGTCAGATCATCGACGATCTGCGCGGTCATCATCGATTCCAGCAGGCCAACCGCCGCCATCGTCAGCGAATAGGGGAAAATGATGCGCAGCGTTTCCAGCGTGAACGGCACCTGTGGGATGCCGAACGCTGGCAGCGACGAGGGCAGCTTGCCCATATCGCCCACCGTGTTGACCTTGATGCCGGCATAGATCGAGACGATCGTCAGGATCACGATCGCGACCAGCGGCGACGGGATCGCCTTGGTCAGACGCGGGAACAGGTAGATGATCGCCAGGCCCGCCGCGACCATCGCGTAGGTTTCCCACCCGACGTTCGTTAGCTGGGGAAGCTGCGCGATGAAGATTAGGATCGCGAGCGCGTTGACGAAGCCGGTGATGACCGAGCGTGACACATACTGCATCAGCAGGTCGAGCTTCAGGAAGCCGGCGACGCCCTGGATCAGTCCCATGAGGATGGTGGCGGCAAAGAGGTACTGGACGCCGTGATCGCGGATCAGCGGCAGGACAAGAACCGCAATGGCGGCGGTTGCGGCCGAAATCATGCCGGGGCGTCCGCCCACGAGCGAGATGATGACGGCGATGGAGAAGGAGGCAAACAGCCCGACGCTTGGATCGACGCCGGCAATGATCGAGAAGCCGATGGCCTCCGGGATCAGCGCGAGCGCGACGACGATGCCCGCAAGCACGTCGGCGCGCGGGTTCGAGAGCCATTCGCGTCGAAGCGAAGTAGCAAATGTCATGTAGAAACCTGATCGCAATAGCGAGGGGCGCACGCCGTCAGACGCGTTCAATCAACGATGCTCGGAAGCGAGGCCCAAATTCGCTAAGGTTATCCCGGGGATAGGCGCCGGGCCGAGCCACCCGAATCAATCCGGGTCCGTCGAAGGCCTCTAGATAGTCACTGATCGGACCATATTGCAACTGCGAACATCAGCAGCCTGCATTCCCATAATACCATCCCATTCGGGCCGGTCGCGGCCAGCGCGCTTCGACTGGTTCAGTCGTAAACGTATATCTGTGCCCGTTCTATGCGCCACCCGCTGTTCGCAAAAACCTTCCTTTCTGACGACCTTGCCGGCGGGCCATGACCGCAACGCATTTCTGCCGCCCGCCGCTTGTCAGAACTGTTCTGAAAACCTGCTTCGCAAAAGCGCGTGCCGGCGACGGGTTTGGAGAACCCACGGGCGGGGAGCGTGAGCATGACGCCCCGTTTGCAAGCAGCGCCGGATGATGGCGAGCACACTGGCAGATAATTCGAGCAGGATGCCACCCGCCAGTGGCAGATAGCGTGAGCAGGAAATCTGGCTGTTTGCGAGCAGACGCCGTTATGATTGCAAGCGCCTACAGCTAGCCGTGCGTCGCCTCGATCTGCTGGGCCAGCTCGGCCAGGTGATCGGAATCAAGTAGATCCTCTGCGGTGAAATCGAGTGCGAAAAATTCGCTGTCACGGGGAGGCGCGCGATCGGCGGCGAACGTAGCCAGATAGGGCCGCGCCTCGTCCGTGGCGATCCAGCGCCAGAAAGCATTGCCCTGGCCGAATAAGCCGCTCTCGAACATATCGAGCCGTGCTTGTGCGAAGTCGGTCAATTTGCGTCTCCTGACAATCGGGCGGTTCGGCAAAAAAAGGGAGGCCAAAGCCTCCCTTTGTCTTACTGGAACAGTTTGATGAAAGCGGGCGCGAGGCCAATGACTGCGAGGACGAAACCGACGCTGCCGATGACCCAAGTTTGCGCCGTCAGCTTGCTTTCGATTCCCTTGTTCGCCTCCTGAACCTTCACGGCGATATACTCCTCAATAGCCTCTACAACTTCCGCTGCGGCGTCGTCGGACAGATTAGCCGCTTTCAGTGCTCTAAACAATTTGATGTGCATCCGGTTCAGCGGCGCGGCGGCGTCGATCTGGTCGGCCATCGTCTCGATCACGCGCGCGCCCCATGCCCAACGGATAGCGCCGGAAGCATCCGAGTAATCGGATCCTCCGTCAGTTTAATTGCCCGAGCGATTGCGCGACACGTCCGCATAAGGTTTGCGGCGGCACTGGCTGCACCGAAGCCGCGCGATCAGTTCGTATATGCGGGTATCGAAAGAAATGCGGCGCGAGCGGGCGAAGTCGCCCAGCGGGGCGACGACGCGGCGACCGCAAGCGCACTGGATGCGCAGATAGCAGCCTTGCCGATACCAGATAGGATCAATGGGCTTGGGGCGGTTGTAGTTCGCGGCCATGGGGCGCTTATGCGCCAAGCGGAACAGGAGGGGAACACGCCGCGCGAACGCCGGTTATTGGATTGGCAAGGGAAAAGGGCTATATAGGCAATGCTTCGTGTGCTGATTCATTTCACACACCTACCTGAACCCGCCGTGCTGTCACACGGCGGGTTCAAACATTTAGGGCGGGCGGCCCTGTCAGACCACCCGCCCCGCTGGATCAGCCCTTATCGGACTTCCCCAGCTTCACAATTGCGATCACGAGCGCGACGGCTGCGATCGTCAATTGAGCTGCTTCATATGCTGTCAAATCACATCACCTCCTTTGAGCGAGAGGATTTGCGAAGGGCCGCTGTCACAGTCCCTCGCCCTCGCTCGATGAGGGCTATACAACGGATTGGCGAGAATGCGCGCGAAGTGCTTCACATTTTCGTGAAGCCGTTGGATGATCGCCGGCGACCGTTGATGAAAAGGGGAAACTATGGACCTTGTATCGCAGGTTAGCGCCGATGACTGGGAAAGCGCACGGCGGATAGTTCGTCATCGCGAAATCATGGAACGACTAATTCCGTTTTGGGGGGCGGTGAGAGGATGGACAAAAACGTACGCTAACGCTTGTTCAGAGCGCTTTCAGGGTGTGGAGCAGTAAGTGTGAAGCCCGTTTGATCGCGCCATCGTAACGGCCGAACGCGAACGCCACCGCCTCTGTCTGCCTCTGGATCATGCCGGAATGCCGCTCGAACGCCCGATCGACTGCGGCGAGAACATCGTCGGCACCTGATGCGACCTCTCCCAGATGCCAACCGGCATAGCGTGGATCGTCCTGCCAGCTTACGTCATGGGCATTGATGAAAGCGACCGGTCGAGGCGTGGCGATAAATTCGTAAAGCTGGCTCGACATGTCGCCCAGATAGAGGTCGGCCGACCTCGAATAGGTCATGTCGAAGAGCCGGGGAGAATCCAGATCGACGGCGATGTGCCCCGGCACGGCAAGTTCAAGCCATTGCGCCCGTGCTGCCCGATCCAGGTTCTCGAACGCGCGGACGTGGGGAGCGAAGACTAGGTTATATCGCTCCTGTTCGCGGAAGCGGGCGATGACATCGCGAGCGATGCCGATCGAAGATAGCGCGGGATCGAAATGGGGATTGTACAAGACGGTCGGGCGATGATTATCGAACAATCGTGACCCAGCTGGCAAGGCCTGCAGATAGTCCATCTTCACATAGCCAATGGCCGAGAGCCGCTTCCGGTCCAGGCCCTGCGCGACGGCTCGCTCGATGTCCTTCTGTCCGGGCACGAAAATGGCGTCGAAGGCTTTCAGCCTCGCTTCGGAAGATGGCGCGCGATCACCGGCGCCGTGGCGGAAATGCACCAGTGGACGCCGCCATCCCAGCCACCGCAAGGCAGCCGAGGGGCTCTGTTGCAAAAATCGTGAAGCTTGAGCATGCTTGGCGGAGATTGGACGGACGGAACGATGACGGATTTCAAGTGGCGCCATTTCCAGGGTGATGTGATCCTGTGGGCGGTGCGCTGGTATTGTCGCTATCCGATCAGCTATCGCGACCTTGAGGAAATGCTGGCGGAACGCGGCATTTCGGTCGACCATACGACGATCTATCGCTGGGTCCAGGGTCGCGTCCGTCAATGTGGTGTAAATTCGGGTGTGGCCATCGGGCTGCATTTTCAGGCGGCCTTGGGTGTAATCTGTAGCGGCTGAACCTCCT
>DQVI01000022.1 GCA_015661825.1 Novosphingobium capsulatum | reverse complement strand
CGGGCGCCTGCGCCACGGCCATCGCGGCCATGCGCCGCAAGCTGACGGGCCGCAGCGTCACGGTCGAGCTGCCCGGCGGCCCCTTGCGGATCGACTGGCAGGACAGCGGCACGATCCTGATGACGGGCCCGGCCACGACCAGCTTCGAGGGCGCCTTCGACGACGCCCGCTACCCGCTCTGAGGCCGCCTGCGCCGATGAGCCGGGAGAGTGCGCCCGCTCAGGTCGTGACGCTGGGCTGCCGGATGAACCTGGCCGAAAGCGAATCGATTCGCGCCCTGCTCGAAACCGACGGCGGGCACACGGTCGTCGTCAATTCCTGCGCCGTTACCGCGCAGGCCGTCAGCCAGTCGCGCCGCGCGGTGCGCCGCCTGCGCCGCGACCATCCCGAGGCCCGCCTGATCGTGACCGGCTGCGCGGCCACCATCGACGCCTCCGGCTTTGCCGCGATGGACGAAGTGGACGGGGTCATCCCCAACAGCGCCAAGCTCGACCCCGCGCGCTGGCAGGTGCCCGCCCCGCCCCCGCGCGCCCCTTCGGCGCACCACACCCGCGCCTTCGTGCCGGTCCAGAACGGCTGCGACCATGCCTGCACGTTCTGCGTGATCCCGCAAGGGCGCGGGGCCAGCCGCTCGGCCCCGGTCGCCGATGTCCTGCGCACGGTCGAAAGCCATCTGGCGCTCGGCGTCCACGAAGTCGTCCTTTCGGGCATCGACCTGACGAGCTGGGGTGCCGATCTTCCCGATGCGCCGCGCCTCGGCGAACTGGTCGCCGCGATCCTGCGCGCCTTTCCCGAACTGCCGCGCCTGCGCCTCTCCTCGGTGGACGGGGTGGAAATCGACGAGACCCTGCTCGCCCTGCTCTGCGAAAACCCGCGCGTGATGCCCCATGTCCACCTCTCGCTGCAATCGGGCGCGGACATGGTGCTCAAGCGAATGAAGCGCCGTCACACCCGCGCGCAGGCGGTCGATCTGGTCGCCACGCTCCACGCCCGCCGCCCCGAAATCGCCATCGGCGCCGACCTCATCGCCGGGTTCCCGACCGAAGACGACGCGCACCACGCCGACACGCTCTCGATCGTGCGCGAGGCGCGAATCGTCCATGGCCATGTCTTTCCCTATTCGCCGCGCCCCGGCACGCCCGCTGCGCGCATGCCGCAGGTGGACCCGGCCCTCGTGCGCGAACGCGCAGCACACCTGCGCGAAGCCGTCGCGCAAGAACGCGCGCGCTGGCTCGCCTCGCTGGTGGGAATCCCCGCGCAAGTGCTTGCCGAACGCGACGGCAGCGGCCATGGCCCACACTTTGCGCCCTATCGCCTGCCCCCCGGCACGGCGCCGGGCACCCTCGTCACGCTGACACCCACGGGAATCGAAGAAGGAATGCTGGCATGAGTAGCGACAGCTGGTCGGATCGCCTGTTGGGCGGCTTCCGCAAGACGTCGGAGCGTCTGGCCGGCAACCTGGCGGGCTTTGGCGGCTCGACCCGGCTGACCGAGACCCAGCTCGACGATCTGGAAGACGCGCTGATCATGTCGGACCTCGGCCCGCGCGCGGCGGCCCGCATCCGCGCGCGGCTGGCCTCGGCCCGCTTCGAGGAAGGGCTCGACGACACCACCTTGCGCCAAGCCGTGGCCGACGAGATCGCCGCGATCCTGCGCCCGGTGGCCAAGCCGCTCGACATCGTGGCCTTCCCCCGCCCGCAGGTGATCCTCGTCATCGGGGTCAACGGCTCGGGCAAGACGACGACGATCGCCAAGCTCGCCCACCTGTTCCAGGAACTCGACTATTCGGTGATGCTGGCTGCGGGCGACACCTTCCGCGCGGCGGCCATCGGCCAGCTCAAGGTCTGGGCCGAGCGCCTTGGCGTCCCCATCGTGACCGGCCCCGAAGGTGGCGACCCGGCCTCGGTCGTGTTCGACGCGGTCAAGGCGGCGACCGACAAGGGCACCGACGTGCTGATCGTCGACACTGCCGGGCGCCTGCACAACAAGCGCGAACTGATGGACGAACTGGCCAAGGTCCGCCGTGTTCTGGGCCGCCTCAACCCCGAGGCCCCGCACGATGTCGTCCTCGTGCTCGATGCCACCAACGGGCAGAACGCGCTTCAGCAGATCGAGATCTTCAAGGATGTGGCAGGCGTCTCGGGCCTGATCATGACCAAGCTGGACGGCACCGCGCGCGGCGGCGTGCTGGTGGCCGCCGCCGAGCAATATGGCCTGCCGATCCACGCCATCGGCGTTGGCGAGACCATCGACGACTTGCGCCCGTTCGACCCGGACCTGCTGGCCAAGGTCATCGCGGGGGTCTTCCAGTGAGCACGAACACCTCCAAGCCCAAGAGCGCGCCCAAGAGTTCCTGGGTCAACCTCGCGGTCGACTATGGCCCGCTGCTGGTCTTCTTCCTCGCCTATCGCCAGTTCAGCCCGCCCAAGGGGTCTGGCACGGGTGTCGAAGTGGGCGCGGTGGTGGCGATCACCAAGAGCACGGTGGCCTTCATGGTCGCCACGGTCGTCGCGCTCATCGTCTCGAAGTGGCGGCTGGGGCGGATTTCGCCGATGCTCTGGCTTTCGACCGTGCTGATCATGGGCTTTGGCACGCTCACGGTGTTTCTGGGCGATCCGTTCTGGATCCAGATCAAGCCGACGGTCATCTACCTGCTGTTTGCAGGGGCCCTGTTCGCGGGCCTCGCGCGCGGCAAGGCGGTCTTGCGGATGCTGCTGCAAAGCGCGTTCGACGGCCTCGACGAGGCCGGCTGGCGCAAGCTCTCGCGCAACTGGGCGTGGTTCTTCCTGTTTCTGGCCGGGCTCAACGAAGTGCTGCGCCACACCCTCTCGTTCGACGGCTGGCTCAGCGCCAAGCTGTGGGGCGTGAGCGCGCTCTCGTTCCTGTTCACGTTTGCCCAGATCCCGATGCTGCTGCGCCATGGCCTTGGCGGCGAAGAGGTCCGCGACGACGAGACCATCACCCCGCACGACTGAACCACGGGGAACCGCCTGAACCGCGCGCGCGTTACCCGCTTCACGAACCCACAACCGGGAGTGAAGGATACATGCGCCGTTCCATTCTTGCCGCCCCTGCCCTGATGCTGCTGGCCGGGGCCGGGCTGTCGGCCTGCTCGCAAAAGACCCAGGATCAGGCCGATGCTGCGGCCAGTTCCGCCGCCGACGATGCAGGCCGGGCCGCCGAAAAGGCTGGCGCGGCTGCCGACAAGGCGGCCGATTCGGTCTCGGATGCCGCCTCGAAGGCTTTCGACGACGCCAGCAAGGCGGCTGACAAGGCCGCCGACGAAACGGGGCACAAGATCGACAAGGCAGCCGACAAGGCCGGTGTCGCCGCCGACCGGTTCGGCAACCGGGTCAAGCAGGGCGCCCACGAGGCCGACGCCGCGCTCAAGCAGTAAAGCGCCCAAACAAACTGCCCAAACACAAACGCCCGCAGGCTGGCCTGCGGGCGTTTGCACATCTGCCTGTCGTCCGGCTTTTCAGATTTTCAGCTGGCTGCCCAGTTCCACCACGCGGTTGGTCGGCAGGCGGAAGAACTCCATCGCCCCGGCGGCATTGCGCAGCATCCAGGCAAACAGCTTTTCCCGCCAGATCGCCATGCCCGGCTTGTCGGACGGGATCAGCGTCTGGCGCGAGAGGAAGAAGCTGGTCTTCATCATGTCGAACGGCGTGCCGCACGTCGTCACCGTGCGCAGCGCGGCGGGCACGTCCGTCTCCTCAAGGAACCCGAAGCGCAGCTTGAGACGGTAGAACCCGTTGCCGAAATCCTTGACGTCCGCGCGCTCGGCCCCGTCGACATAGGGCACGTCCTGAATCTGCACGGTCAGGATCACCACCCGGTCATGCAGCACCTTGTTGTGCTTGATGTTGTGCAGCAGCGCCGAGGGCACGCCATTGGAGGCCGAAGCCATGAAGATCGCCGTGCCCGCCACGCGCGCGGCGCTCGAATGGGCCGACTTGGTGAAGACCTCCAGCGGGATCGACCCTTCGGCCATCCCCGCGCGCATCAGCGCCCGCCCGCGCGACCAGGTGGTCAGCAGCGTGAAGATGCTGATCCCCATGGCCAGCGGCACCCAGCCGCCATCGGGGATCTTGGTGAGGTTCGCCCCCAGATAGCCAAGGTCGATCGCGAAGAAGAGCGCGAGCAACCCGCCAGCCAGCACCGGGCGCCAGTTCCACAGCTTGACCAGCACCACGCCCAGCAGGACGTTGTCGATCATCATCGCCCCGGTCACCGCGATGCCATAGGCCGAGGTCAGGTTCGAGGAATGGCGGAACACCAGCACCAGCAGGACCACCGCCACCATCAGCGCGGTGTTGATCACCGGAATGTAGATCTGCCCCGCCGAGACGCTGGTATAATGGATCGTCATGCGCGGGATGAAGCCGAGCTGGATCGCCTGCCGCGTGACCGAGAACGCGCCCGAGATCACCGCCTGGCTGGCGATCACCGCAGCAAGGCTGGCAATGATCAGCAAGGGCCACTGGAACCAGTCGGGCGCGAGATAATAGAACGGGCTGACCAGCGCGGCCTGCCCTTCACGCATCAGCAGCGAGGCCTGCCCCAGATAGTTGAGCACGAGCGCGGGCAGCACCAGCGCCAGCCACGAGATGCGGATCGGGTTGCGCCCGAAATGGCCCATGTCGGCATAGAGCGCCTCGGCGCCCGTCACCGCCAGAACCGCCGCGCCCATCGCGAGGAAGCCCCGGAACGGATCGGCCGCGAACATCGCCACCGCATGATGCGGGCTGAGCGCAAGGATCACGCCGGGCAGCGACACGATGCTGACCAGCCCGAGCACGGCGATCGTGCCGAAATAGAGCAGCATGATCGGCCCGAAGAAGGTCGCCACGCGCTCGGTCCCGCGCCGCTGGATCAGGAACAGCCCGATCAGGATCGTCACCACCATCGGCACGACCCAGACCTGCATGCTCGGCTGGTAGACCGCGAGGCCTTCCATCGCGCCCATGACCGAAACCGCCGGGGTGATCATCGAATCGCCATAGAACAGCGCCGTGGCAAAGACCCCGAGCAGGACGATCCCGCGTCCCCAGCGCTTGCCCGCCGTGTGCTGGTTGATCAGCGCGAGCAGGGCCAGGCTGCCGCCCTCGCCCTTGTTGTCAGCCCGCATGATCACGGTGACGTACTTGAGCGTCACGATGATCATCATCGACCAGAACATCAGGCTGACGATGCCGTAGATGTGCGTCTGGTCGAGCGGGAGCCGGTGGTGCCCGGCAAACGTGTCGCGCAAGGCATAGAGCGGGCTGGTGCCGATGTCGCCAAAGACGACCCCCACCGCGCCCATGGCCATCTTGAGCAGGCTGGCATCGTGGCCATGATGGCCCCCGTGATCGCCCGAAACGGATTCGGCTTGCACAGCAGCCGCCGGGGATGATCCCGCCTGGCCAGTGCCTTTCGTTCCCGCAGCGCCGACAGCAGCGGTCGAGCCCCCTGCGCCTTCTGCATCACCTTCGGCATTGTTCATGGCAAAGCTGCCCCCAGGCCACAACGGCCCTCAAACCACAATCTGGTATCAACAATCCTTCAACAGCCTGCAAAGCCGCCGAATCGAGCCGCGCTTAGCACCGGCGCCCAACATGAAGCAATGGTGACTGAAGACGGGCACAAAGCCCATCCCGACCAAATCTATTTCGCACTTGCAGCATTCGAGGCCGGGGCAGCCGGCTCTGACGGCGTACTTTCGGGGACTTTCGCGTGTTCACCACTTGTCGCTGGCGCTTGTCCACTGGCCGCGATCAATTGGTCGAGCCGTTGCAGGCGCAGGGCCAGATCCGCGCGGTACGGCGCGTCGGCAGGGGCCTTGCGCAGCAGATCGGCCCACATCGCGCGCGCGGCCACCAGCCGGCCCGACTGTGCCAGCGCCAGCCCCATGAAGAACGGCGGGCCCGGATGATCGGGCGCGATGGCCGCCGCGCGGCGGAACGCGAACTGGGCGGCAGGCGTGATCAGCCCCTCGCTGTGGCCGACCAGCGCATTGCCGAGCGCCACCTGAATATCGGCATCGTCGGGATTGGCGCGCGCGGCCTTGCCCAGCAGGTCGGCGGCGGCGCGAAACTGGCCCTGACGGGTCAGCGCATCGGCCATGATCAGCCAGGCCTGCCCCTTGCCAAAGGCCTCGCCCATCTGCTGGCGCTCCTTGATCAGCGCGGCATCGGCCAGTTGCGGGGTTTCCGCAGGCGGCGTGGGCGCGCCGGGCAAGCCGGGATGCCCCTGCACGGCATAGCCCGCCAGCCCGAGCAACAGCGCCGCCCCGGTCACTTCCCAGCCGCTGCGCGGCAGGCGCAGGGCCAGCACCATCGCGCCAAACGCCAGCGCGGCCAGCCCCAGAATCAAAACCCAGATCATGCTTTCTCTCCGCCGCCGGCACGCGTGCGGGTGCGCCGGAAACGGCCCCGCAGCAGGAGCGCGGCCAGCCCCAGAAACACCACCGGTGCGGCGAACAGCGGCCAGGTCAGCGGCTTTACCTGCGGGGTATAGGTCACATAGTCGCCATAGCGCGCGATCAGCCACTGGCGGATCGCCTCGGGGTCTTCCCCTTTGGCGATGCGCTGGCGCACCTCGTTGCGCATGTCGCCCGCCATCGAGGCGTCGGAATCGGCAATCGACTGGCTCTGGCACTTGAGACAGCGCAGCGTTTCCATCAGCGCCTGCGCTTTGGCCTCCTGCGCCGGATCATCGAGCTGGCGATAGGCATAGGGCGCGGGCGGCAGGCTGTCCTGCGCCAGCACGGGTGCTCCTGCCGCCAGCGCAAACACCGCGGCCAGACCCACGAGACGGCGCGCGCTCACTGGCCGGCCTCCTTGAGCTTGCCCAGGATCAGCGCCACGTCCTCGGGCATGATGGCGCCGATGTGCTGGTAGCGGATCACCCCATGGGCATCGACCACGAAGGTCTCGGGCACGCCGGACGAGCCGATGCCCATCTGCACCTTGCTCAGGTCGTCCTTGCCGATGCGGGCATAGGGATTGCCATTGGCGAGGAGGAAGCGGGCCAGATCGTCCTTGCGGTCGCGGATCGCCACGCCGTCGATCTCCACCCCGGCGGCGGCCAATTGCGCCAGTTGCGGCGATTCGGCGATGCAGGGCACGCACCACGAGGCAAAGACATTGAGCAGGCGCGGATGACCACTGGCAAAATGCGCGCTGTCGAGGCCGGGCCGCTCGTCGCTGCCGGGCGGCAGGTCGAAAGCGGGCAGCGGCTTGCCGATGAACGTGCTGGCCACCTCGCGGTCGCCGGGCCGGACAAGGCCATAGATCACCAGCGCCAGAAAGGCCGTGAACAAGACCAGCGGCAACCAGACCGCCAGCGCGGGGCGTCGGGCAACTGCGGTTTGCGCACCCGTTTTCAAAGGTTCGCTCATCGCCCCTGCCTTTCCCGCCGGAACGCGATCTTGTCGACCGCCACCAGCCGCTTCACGTCGCGCGCCACGCGCCCGATCAGCGCGAGCAGCCCGCCAAAGCCCACCAGCAGCCCCCCCAGCCAGATCAAGGGCACGAACGGCTTCCACCAGAAGCGCATCTGCCAGCGCCCGTCCTCGCCCTCTTCACCCAGCACGACATAGAGCTGGCCGTTCCAGCGCGTGAGCAGCGCCGATTCGGTGCGCGTGCCCGGCGGATTGGCAAACGTGCGCGCCTGCGGGTTGAGCACGACCGGCGCCCCCCCGGCATAGCGCGCCGAAACCGTGGCCTGAAGCGCGGTCCAGTTGGGCCCGGCGACCGGATCGATGCGGTCGAGGCTGAGCGCATAGGGCCCGACCTGACGGCTCTCGCCCGGATTGAGCGCGGCCAGCTTCTCGATGGAAAAGGCCGCCTCGCTCGCCATGCCCAGCAGCGCGACCGCAAGGCCGAAATGGCTGATCACCATGCCCCAGGTCGGCAGCGGGGTGCGTCGCAGATTGCGCCCGCGCAGCGGCAGCAGGCTGGCCACCGCCAGCCCCCCGCCAAGGCCCAGCCCCAGCGCG
>DQVI01000139.1 GCA_015661825.1 Novosphingobium capsulatum | reverse complement strand
CGCGTGAGCACGGCCTCGACCCCGCGCGCGGCGAGCGCCTCGGCCAGAAGGCGCGCCTGGGTGGACTTGCCCGCCCCCTCGCCGCCCTCGAACACGATGAAACGGCCCGTGTTGCTTGCAGTTTGATCCATCATGGCTGCGCTCATCGCCCGACCATCGCGGCAAAACCATCGCGCAGGCGGTCGATCACGCCCCCCTGCCCAATGTTCTCGGCGGCGACGAGCGGCAGCCGCGCCTCAGGCTGTCCGGAGGCGCGCACGACCAGCGTGGCGATGTCCTGCCCCTTGGCGATGGGAGCATGAAGCGGCCCCTTGTAGCGGATCGCAAGGCTCGGGCGCAGGGTCTGTCCATGGGGCGAAAGCATGGCGAAGGCGCGCGGCGCGACGAGGCCGACGCTGGAGGCCGTTCCCCCTTGCACCTGCGCCTCTCCGATATGGGCTCCGGCGGCGATCAGCGGCTTTTCGTCGAAGGCGGCAAAGCCCCATTCGAGCAGGGCTGCCCCTTCGCGCGCGCGGTCCTGCGGCTTGTCATAGCCGCCCACGACGACCATCAGCCGCCGCCCGCCCCGCTGGGCCGAGCCGACCAGGCCATAGCCCGCCTCGTTGGTGAACCCGGTCTTGACCCCGTCGGCCCCGGCCACGACGCCATAGAGCGGATTGTGGTTCTGCTGGGCAATGCCGTTCCAGGTCATCGCGTCGCGGCCATAGAACCGCGCGTAAAGATCAGGATGGCGGGTGATGAGCGCGGTGGACAGCGTCGCCAGATCGGCGGCGGAAACATAGGTCCGGCCTTCGTCCATCCAGCCATTGGGGGTGTTGTAATGGGTGTCGCGCATGCCCAGCGCGCGGGCCTTTGCGTTCATCATCGCGGTAAAGCCGGGCACGCTCCCGGCGATCCCTTCGGCCAGCACGATGCAGGCATCGTTGGCCGAAACCGTGACGATCCCTTCGAGAAGGTCCGCTGCGCGGGTCCGGCTGTTGTTGTCGAGGAACATCGTGCTGCCCACGCGGTGCCACTGGCGGAACGTCTCGGGCCGAATGACGAAGGGCGTGTCGAGGTTGAGCTTGCCTTGCGCGGCCAGCTCGAAGGCGACGTAGCTGGTCATGATCTTGGTGAGCGAGGCGGGCACGAAGCGGCGGTGCGACTGCCGCTCGAACAGCACACGCCCCGAATTGACATCGACCAGCAGCGCGATCGGCGCGACCACTTCGGGCGGACGGGCCGGATCAGTCGAAACAGCAGGGCTTGCGGCCAGTGCCGGGCCTGCTGCCACGACAGGCGCAAGCGCCAGGGCAAGAGCTGGCACAGCCCCGGAACGGGCGAAAACGGAAATCAGATGGCGCAAGAAAAACCCCGGTGAAGATTAAGAGCCCATTCCATCAGGGTGCGCGTTGCACCCAGGCATCGGCATAGCCCGCCCGCTTGGCCTTCGCCAGCGCCCGCTTGGCCTCCGCCTCGGAGCCCAGGGGCCCCGCCTGGACGCGGAAGACCTTGCCGACTTGCGCGACATGGCCGCCCACTTGCCCGGCGGCGCGCTCGGCATTGGCGCGCGTGGAAAAGGCGCCCACCTGCACGACATAGCCCCGTGTGGGGGCCGATTTCCGCTCCGATCCGGCTTCTTTCCGGGCTTCTGCCTTCGGAGCCTCATCCTTGGGCTTCGGGACTGACGCAGGCTTGGGCATGGCAAGAGCCGTCGTCGCGGGCGCCTTGGGCAGCACGGACGGCTTTGGAGGACGCGGTGCGGGCATCGGCGTGGTGTTGCGAACGGCCACGGGCCGGGCAGGCATCTGTGGAACCGGCGTGGGCGCAGAAGTCGAATGCTGGGCGGCCAGTGCGGCGGCGAGCGTCGTGGGCGAAGGCTCGACAGGCGGCAGGACGCCGAGCTTGCGCTTGAGCGCCGTCAGCAGGCCGGGCGGCGTATCCATGCGCGAGGCGGCCTGCTGGCCGGTGCGCAGCAGGGTCCGTTCGGCCTCGGGCGGGTTGACCCGGCGCACGCGCACCGCGCCGTGCGGGGCCGTCATCCCCAGTTGCGCCATGGCGCCGGGCGAGAGGGCGATCAGCCCGTCCCCGCTCATCGGCCCTCGCCGTTCGAGGCGCAGGAGGATCGTATGGCCGCTTTCCAGCGAGGTCACCTCGACATAGCAGGGCAAGGGCAATGTGCGATGTGCCCCCGTGATCGCCGCCTCGTGCCCGGCCGCGACCAAGGCATCGGGCACGGCATAGCCCACCGCATCGTAGTTCATCGTATCCACGGGCGTATAAGTTACCCCGTCAACCACGAAGGGACTGCCCAGAACCATTGGATAATCCGCCGCCGGGCCAGTCGGCTTCGCGGCAGGCACGGGCGTTTTGGCCAGCACCACAGGGCCGGAAAGTGCCATGCCGCCGGCCAGAAGGCCGGTCATGACGAACGCGAGGCGGTTAGCGGCTGATTTCATCGGAAAGCAATCCCACGGACAGGGCGTAAAAGTTCGAGCAATTGTAATCGAGGATGACTCGATAATTTCCCGTTAGCAGATAGGCCGTCCGTCCGGGGCCGTCGGGTTCGAAGAAGGTGGCCATGGTATCGTCTCCGGCCGGCCAGGTGCCGCCCTGGGGCAGCAGGCCCAGCGCCCGCCATTCGGCCACTGTGCGCCAGCGACTGTGCCGGGCAAAGACCTGCGGACAGCGTGGACTGGCCAGCGCTGTGCCCAGACGGGTGCGATCGAGCGTGGCAGGAACCGTTACCGCAAAGCCCCAGGGCTGCCCCTCGCGCCAGCCTGCATCGCGGAAATAGTTGGCGATCGAGGCCAGCGTGTCGATCCGGCTCGACCAGATGTCGGCCAGTCCGTCGCCATCGGCATCCTGCGCCACGCGCAGATAGACGCTGGGCAGGAACTGCGGATTGCCAAAGGCCCCGGCCCAGCTTCCCACCAGCTTCTGCCGGGGAACGCCGCGGTCGATCATCTTGAGTACGGCCACGAATTCGTCGGCGAAGAGTTCGCGGCGGCGGCCATCGTAGGCCAGTGTCGCAAGCGAACGGGCAAGGTCGAAGTTGCCGGTAAAGGTGCCGAAATTGCTCTCGTGGCCCCAGATCGCCAGAACCACCGAGGCCGGCACGCCATACCGGCGACTGATTTGCGCCAGCATGTCAGCCGATTCTGCATAGACCCGCCGCCCTCGCGCGATGCGCCCGGCATCGACATGGCGCCGCCGATAGGGTTCGAACGCGGGAATGCTGCCTGAAGGCCCGCTGCCCGGCTGGTTGCGGTCAAACGCGATCACGCGCGGGTTGTAGGTCAAGCCAGCCATGGTCTGGGCAATGGTCTGCTCGCGCACCCCCGCCCCACGCGCCCGCGCCGCCAGAAGCTGAAGATAGCCCTGAAACCCTGCGTCCACACTCTCCTGGGGCGCTTCCTGCGCCATCGCGGCCTCGGGCCCCCCGGTCAGAGCACACACAAAGCCCAGCCCCGAGGCCAGAAGCGCCCTCATGCCAATGTGCCGAGAAGCAGTCGAAATCGAAGAAAACGCAAAAGCCATCACGCAAGCTGTCTTGCACGCCTAGCCCACCAAAGAAATCCCCTACCGCTCCTCAAGGCCCACCCCGATCCCCAAAATACGCCGCTCCGCCCACAAATTGCGTGGAAGGCCTGTGCAAAGCCCCTTCCCGCCCCGCCCGAACCTCGCTATCGGCCAGAACACCGCTGGCGCGGAAGAGTGGCCGAGCGGTTTAAGGCACCGGTCTTGAAAACCGGCGAGGGTGCAAGCTCTCCGTGGGTTCGAATCCCACCTCTTCCGCCACCCCTCCTTTTTAGCTGATCCCAAGAAAGCGCGGAAAACCGCGCTTTTCCTGCGTTTTGGCGAATTTCGACTTGCTGGTGTTCCCATTTTGTTTCAGGGCAGCTCAACCGCCATGGGGGAACCGTGGGGGT
>DQVI01000043.1 GCA_015661825.1 Novosphingobium capsulatum | reverse complement strand
GGCCGCGAGGCCCGCCGTGGTCAGGCCCATGGCCAGCGCGGCGCGGCGGTTCGCCGTCCACGGGGCGCCCTGCCGGATCGGATCATGTGACATTTCAGGCTCCTCTGCCGGAGCCAGCTTGGGCCCCTTTACATTTATCATATATATATGGTTAGAGAGGTCAAGCAGAGGGGGGCGGGGCGTGAAGGACCGGAACGGGCAGGACCGGAGCAGGCTGGGTCGGAACGGCCATGAAGGGCGCTCAGCCCAGCGCTTCCTCGTTGCGGCGGATGGCTTCGAGGGCTTCCTCGATGATCACGCGCATGCGGGTCTGGGCGGTCTGCCCGTCGCGTGCGAGGATCGCGTTCATCACCGATTCGTGCGCGCCCAGATCGGCGCTGCGTCCGCTGATGCGGTTGGTGTAGCGGATCGAGGTCTTGAGCGCGGTGGAGACCACATCGCGGAACTGGCCGAAGAACGGATTGCCCGAAGCCTTGAGGATGGCGACATGAAACGCGACATCGGCCTCCAGCACGTCGTCGTGCCCGGCATCGGCGGCTTCCATCCGGGCGAACCCGGCGCGGATCGTGGCCATGCCCTCTTCGGTCGCCTCGCGCGCGGCCAGTGCGGCGGCAGCCGGTTCGATCGCCACGCGCAACTGCCCGAAATGGGTGAGCAGGTCGATCGAGAAGCGCCGTTCGAACATCCAGCGCAGCACGTCGGGATCGAACAGGTTCCACTGGCTGTCGGGCTGGATGATCGTGCCCTGGCGCGGGCGGGCGCTGACCAGGCCCTTGGCGGTCAGCATCTTGACCGCCTCGCGCGTGACCGAGCGGCTGACCCCGTGCGCTTCGGACAGTTCGGCCTCGGTCGGAAAACGCTGTTCGTCGTAGGCGCCGCCCACGATCAGCAACCCGAGCCGGTCGAGCAGGCCGTATGTCAGGTTGCGCCCCAGGGCATCGCGCGCTTCGAGGGGCTGGGTGGTCATGGTCGGTCCTTTGCGCGAGTGAAATGCTTTAATAATATAAATAGACATCGACGGGGTGTGGCAAGTCGAAACATGCTCCGGTTTGGGCCCTGGCACGGGCAGATGCTTTCTGCCGCGTCGCGTGGCCCTGTTTTCTTCAAGGTGGTGATCTGAACATGGACGACCGTTTCATTGCCGTGGATTGGGGCACGACCAATCGCCGCTGCTACCTGCTCGATGGCGCGGGCACCGTCATCGAGACCTTCCGCGACGACCGCGGGGTACTGGCTGTCGGCCAGCAGGGCGGGGGGGCAGAGGCCTTCGCCGCCGAAGTGGCCGCGATCCGCGCGCGGCTGGGCGATTGGCCGCTGGTGGCCGCCGGGATGGTCGGCTCGCAGCGGGGCTGGGCGCTGGTGCCCTATCTGTCCTGCCCGGCCAGCGGCGGGCAGGTGGCGGGCGCGCTCCATGCCATCGATGCGCGCACGTGGCTCGTGCCGGGCCTGTCCGATCCGCGCGGCGATGTGATGCGCGGCGAGGAAGTCCAGCTTCTGGGCGCGGTCGCGGCGGGCCTCGCGCCGCCGGACGCGCTGCTGTGCCAGCCGGGGACCCATTGCAAGTGGGCCCGGATGGAGGGCGGCGCGGTCGCCAGCTTCTTTACCAGCATGACCGGCGAGATGTTCGCGCTCCTGCGCGGACACAGCCTTCTGGCCGAATTTTTGAACGGGCCGGTGGCTGATGGCCCGGCTTTTCGTGCCGGGGTCGATGCCAGTGCTGACCGGGCCTTGCTCAAGGCGCTGTTCGGCGTGCGGGCAAGTGCGCTGCTGGGCCTGCGCGCGGTCGGGGACAGCGCCGCCTATGCCTCGGGCCTGCTGATCGGCAGCGATGTGCGCGGGGCCGGGGTGGGCGCGGGCCACGAGGTCCATCTGCTGGCCGACCCCGTTTTGGGCGCGCTTTACACGGCGGCCATCGCCCAATGCGGTGGTCGTTCTCATCTCATTGATAGTCATGCCGCTTTTGTGGCAGGCATTGTCCAGATACGGACTCAGATATGGAGCCTTGCTCGTGACTGCTGACCTCCCCCCTCTTCATCATCCCGCCGTCGACCGCCTGTCGCGGGCCATGCATCATTGCCCGCTGGTGGCGATCCTTCGCGGGGTGACGCCCGACGAGATCGAGGGTGTCGCCGACGTGCTGGTCCAGACCGGGTTCTCGATGATCGAGGTTCCGCTCAATTCGCCCGATCCGCTGGTCTCCATCGGCAAGATCGCCCGCCGGTATGGCGATACGGTGCTGGTGGGGGCTGGCACGGTGCTGAGCGTCGCCGAGGTCGAGGCGGTGCGCGACGCAGGCGGCGGGCTGATCGTCTCGCCCAATGTCAATCCGGCGGTCATTGCCCACACGGCGCAGCTCGGGCTGGTCTCGCTGCCCGGCTATGCCACTCCGACCGAGGCATTTGCCGCCCTTGAGGCCGGGGCCCATGGCCTCAAGCTGTTCCCGGCCGAAGCGGCGAGCCCCGCCGTGCTCAAGGGCCAGCTTGCGGTGATCCCCCGCAACATTCCGGTGTTCGCCGTGGGCGGGGTGACGCCGCAAACCCTGGGCGACTGGATGGCTGCCGGGGCGGCGGGGGCCGGGCTCGGCTCGGCGCTCTACAAGGCGGGGGCGAGCGTGCAGGACGTGGAATATGCGGCCAGGGACTTCATGTCCGAAGTCCACCGCCTGCTCGACTGATCGAAAAGGGCGTGCCTTCCCGTCTGCGGGCGGGAAGGTGCTTCGCGGCGGCGCTTTCGAATGGTCGTCAGACGCAAAAAAGGGCAGCGAAGGCTGCCCTTTTGAATACCCCATGGGTATTGGTACCATTGGTCGGGACGAGAGGATTCGAACCTCCGACCCCCACACCCCCAGTGTGATGCGCTACCAGGCTGCGCTACGTCCCGACCGGTGAGGGGCGCTCTAGGCGGGTCGTCTGGCGATGGCAAGCCCCCCGTTGCGCATCTTTTTCCGTTTCCGGGCATTTGCCTGTGGATTGTATGGTCGAAAACTGGCGCAAGAAGGCCGTTTCCCGGGCTCTGATTGCCTTGTCCGGCCCAAACTGCTAGCAGCCCGGCCCAATTGCAACAATCGGTGGCTGGCCCGGCGAATGCCGGGTCTGGGGCTTGCAAAGGCCGGCCACTGCTCCCACGAACGGTCCTGTCATGATCAGCCTTCTTTCCGCTGCCGCCGCCAGTGCGGCCTCGCCGCCCGCCTACCTCCAGTTCCTGCCGCTGGTGGCCATGGCCGTTATTTTCTATTTCCTGATCCTGCGCCCGCAGATGAAGCGCCAGAAGGAACACCAGCAGCGCCTGTCCGGCCTCCAGAAGGGCGATCAGGTGGTGACCGCCGGTGGCATCGTGGCCAAGATCGTGCGCCTCGACGATCACTATGTCGATCTCGAACTGGCGCCGGGCGTGCGCGTGAAGGCCGTTCGCTCGACGCTGGGCGATGTCGTGCCGCAGGGTTCGGCAGCCGCCAACGACTGATCGTTCCGGCTCGTTCCGGCCAGTTTCCCTATCAAGCCTCTCCCGTAATCGGAAAGCCCGATCATGCTCGATTTCCCGCGCTGGAAGGTGCTGACGTTGTGGGCGGTGACGATCCTCGTCTCGCTCGCCTCGCTCCCTTCGCTGTTCTCGGTTTCAGGCCTTGCCTGGCCTTCCGCGCTGCCTTCGCCCAAAATCAACCTGGGGCTCGACCTTGCCGGTGGCAGCCACATCCAGCTTGAGGCCGATCCCTCGCAAGTGCGCCAGCAGCGGCTGGACGGCATGGACGAATCGGTTCGCAACAAGCTGCGGCAGGCCGATGCCTCGATCCGCATCAGCGACATTTCCAACCGCGATGGCAGCCTGACCTTCCTGGTCAACGATGCCTCCAAGGTCGATGCCGTGCGCGAGGCGATCCTGCCGCTCACCTCGGGCGCGGGGCTGACCGGCCAGCGCGACTGGAACATCGAGGTCGTCGACGGCAACCGCTTCGTGCTGACCCCGACCCAGGAAGGCATCGACCAGGCCGTGAGCCAGGCGATGGATACCGCCGTCGAGGTCGTGCGCAAGCGTATCGACGGGCTGGGCACCAAGGAGCCGACCATCCTGCGTCAGGGTGCCACCCGCATCGTCGTGCAGGTGCCCGGTCTTCAGGACCCGCAGGCGCTCAAGGCGCTGCTCGGCCAGACCGCCAAGCTCGAATTCAAGATGGTCGACGACACGGCCCTGCCGTCTGACCTTGCCCGTGGCGTTGCGCCGGTGGGCAGCCAGGTCCTGCCCTATGCCGAAGCGGCAGCGGGCGCGCCGATCGCGGTCAAGCGTCTGGGCGGCATTCGCGGCGACGAGCTGACCAACGCCCAGGCCACCAACGATCCCCAGACCAACGAACCGGTCGTCAACATCGCCTTCAACACCGAGGGGGGTGCCAAGTTCGCCAAGCTGACCACCCAGAACGTGGGCAAGCGCTTTGCCATCATCCTCGATGGCAAGGTCATCTCGGCCCCGGTCATCAACACCCCGATCATCGGGGGCAGCGCGGTCATCTCGGGCCACTTCACCACCGACAGTGCCAGCCAGCTGGCGATCTCGCTGCGTTCGGGCGCGCTGCCGGTCGACCTCAAGGTCGTCGAGGAACGCACCGTCGGGCCCGACCTTGGCGCCGATTCGATCCGCAAGGGCGTGATCGCGATGGTCGTGGGCACGCTCGCGCTGATGGTCTTCATCGTCGCCACCTATGGCCGCTTCGGGCTCTATGCCTGCGCGGCGCTGGTGGTGAACATGCTGATGATCCTGGGCGTGATGGCCACGATGGGGGCGACGCTGACGCTGCCGGGCATTGCCGGCTTCGTGCTCACCATCGGTGCGGCGGTCGATGCCAACGTGCTGATCAACGAGCGCATCCGCGAGGAACGCCATCGCGGGCGCCGCGTGGTGGCTGCGGTTGAAAACGGCTACAAGGAAGCCAGCCGCGCCATCTTCGACGCCAATGTCACCAACGTGATCGCCGCCGTGCTGATGGCCGCGTTCGGCAGCGGCCCGGTCAAGGGCTTTGCCGTCGTGCTGATGATCGGCATCGTCACCTCGGTCTATACCGCCGTCTGGCTGACCCGCATGTGGGTGGCCCAGTGGCTGCGCCGCGCGCGCCCGGCCGACCTGAGCCTGTAAGGGAGCGCGGACACATGAAACTCTTGAAGCTCGTTCCCGACAACACCAACATCCACTTCCTCAAGTGGCGGTTGCCGTTCTACCTGTTCAGCCTCGCGCTGATGGCCGCCTCGCTGACGCTGGTGTTCACGCGCGGGCTCAATCTGGGCGTCGATTTCGTCGGCGGCCAGATGATCCGCGTGACCTTCGAGCGCAGCGCCGAGGCTCCCGTGGCCGACTTGCGCGATGAAGTGGCCAAGCTGGGCTATGGCGAACCGATCATCCAGCGCTATGGCAAGCCCAACGAGATATCGATCCGCATGAAGCTGCCCGAAGGGGCCGAGCATGATGCGGCCCAGTCGGACAAGATGGCCCGGACGATCACCGCCGACATCAAGTCGCACCATGCCGATGCGCGCATCGACGGGGTGGACTCGGTCTCGGGCAAGGTTTCCAAGGAGCTGGGCTGGGATGCGTTCAAGGCGCTGGGGCTGGCGGCGCTGGCCGTGGCGGCCTATATCTGGATCCGCTTCGAATGGCAGTTCGGCATTGGCGCGCTGTTCAGCCTCGTCCACGACGTCACGCTCACGCTGGGGATGTTCGCGCTCACCCAGATGGAGTTCGACCTCAACATCGTGGCAGCCCTGCTCACGCTGATCGGCTATTCGCTCAACGACACCATCGTCGTCTACGACCGCATCCGCGAGAACCTGAAGAAGTTCCGCAAGATGCCGCTGCCCGAACTGCTCGACCTGTCGGTCAACGAGACGCTCGCACGCACGATCGTGACCTCGCTCTCGATGCTGATCACGCTCGTCGCGCTGCTGGTCTTCGGGCCCGAGGTGATCTTCGGCTTTACCGCCGCGATCACGCTGGGCATCTTCGTGGGGACTTACAGTTCGATCTACATGGCCGCGCCCATCCTGATCTGGCTCAAGGTCAACCCCAAGAGCTTCGTTCCTTCGGATAGCGCGCTCGACAAGCAGGAGCGTCTGGCCCGCGAAGGCGCCTGACCCCCTTCGCGTCGTTCGCGGCACGAAAAACGCCCCGCCGGAGCAGTCCGGCGGGGCGTTTTTCCGTTTGTGGGCCCGATGGCGGGGGCTCAGGTCCCTTTCGTGGTCTCGACGACCTTGCGGTAGAGGCCCGCCATGGCCGCGGCATTGGCTTCCCAACTGAACCGCGCGGCACAGGCTGCCACGGCGTCGGGCGCGCTGGGCTGGGCGATCAGCGCGGCCAGCGCGCGGGCGATC
>DQVI01000122.1 GCA_015661825.1 Novosphingobium capsulatum | reverse complement strand
GCCGCGCTGTCGAGCACGAGGTCGAGCCCCGGCAGCGCGACGGCGCCCAGCGCGGCCTTGCCGCCCACGCTCAGGCCCACATGGACCGCCCAGTCTGCCCGGCCCTCGCCATATTCGCGGGTGCCGTCGAGCGGGTCGATGATCCACACCCGCTCTTTCGAGAGGCGCGCGGGCGTGTCGGCGGTTTCCTCGCTGAGCACGCCATCGTCGGGGCGGTGTTGCGCGAGGGCCTCCATCAGGAAGGCATTGGCCAGCACATCGCCCTGCGCACCCAAAGCCTTGCCCTCGTGCGTGCCCGCCGCGCGCAGATCCATCAGGATGCGCCCGGCTTCCTGCGCGAGGAAGCGCGCGAGTGCCACATCGTCCATGTTCATTCCCCCCTTTTGATGCGTCCGGATCAGATTGTCGGCATCCAGGCGCCGATCACCCGTTCGACGATCCGCTCGGCGGCTTCTTCGGGGGGTTCGCGCGTGGTGTCGACCCGGATTTCAGGGTTTTCAGGACGTTCATAGGGGCTGTCGATGCCGGTGAAGTTCTTCAGCTCGCCGCTGCGGGCCTTCTTGTAGAGGCCCTTCACGTCGCGCTTCTCGGCCTCTGCGAGCGGGGTGTCGATGAATACCTCGATGAACTCGCCTGCGGGCAGCAGGCCGCGCACCAGTTCGCGTTCGGCGCGGAACGGGCTGATGAAGGCGGTCAGCACGATCAGGCCCGCGTCCGTCATCAGCTTGGCCACTTCGCCCACGCGGCGGATGTTCTCGATGCGGTCGGCGTCGGAGAAGCCCAGATCCTTGTTGAGCCCGTGGCGCACATTGTCGCCATCGAGCAGGAACGTGTGCTTGCCCAGCGCGTGGAGCTTCTTCTCGACCAGATTGGCGATGGTCGACTTGCCCGAGCCGGAAAGCCCGGTGAACCACAGCACCGCGGGCTGCTGCATCTTGAGCGCGGCATGGGCGTTACGTGAGACGTCGAGCGCCTGCCAGTGGACGTTCTGCGCGCGGCGCAGGCTGTGGCGCAGCATGCCCGCCGCAACGGTCGCATTGGTGATCTTGTCGATCAGGATGAAACCGCCGAGCGTCCGGCTTTCGTCATAGGCCTCGAACACCAGCGGCTTGTCGGTGACGACTTCGGCCACGCCGATGGCGTTCAATTCCAGCGTCTTGGCCGCCAGATGCTCCATCGTGTTGACGTTGACGACATATTCGGGCGCGCGCACGGTTGCCGAAACGGTCTGCGTGGCCAGCTTGAGCCAATAGGCCCGGCCCGGCGTCAGGGCCTCGTCGGCCATCCACACGAGGCTCGCCTCGAACTGGTCGGCAGCCTGGGGCGGATTGTCGGCCAGCGCGATCACATCGCCGCGCGAGCAATCGATCTCGTCGGCAAAAGTCAGCGTGACCGATTGCCCGGCCACGGCCACGTCGAGGTCGCCCTCCAGCGTGACGATCCGCGCAACCGTGCTGGTCTTGCCCGAGGGCAGCACGCGCACGGCGTCGCCCGGACGGATCGAACCCGACGCGATCAGCCCGGCAAAGCCACGGAAATCGAGGTTGGGACGGTTGACCCACTGCACCGGCATGCGGAAGGGCCGCGCCTGATCGCGGGTGGACAGCACATCGACCGTTTCGAGATGCGCGATCAGCGAGGGGCCGGTGTACCACGGCGTATTGGCCGAAGCGCTGGTCACATTGTCGCCCGCAAAGCCCGAGATCGGCATCGCGGTGAAGCTCTCGATGCCGATGCTGGCGGCAAAGGCGGCGTAATCAGCGACGATCTCGTCGAAACGGGCCTGGCTGTAATCGACCAGATCCATCTTGTTGACCGCCAGCACGATGTTGCGGATGCCCAGCAGGTGGCACAAGTAGGAATGGCGGCGCGTCTGGACGAGTACGCCCTTGCGCGCGTCGATCAGGATCACGGCAAGGTCGGCGGTCGAGGCGCCGGTGACCATGTTGCGCGTGTACTGTTCGTGGCCGGGGCAATCGGCGACGATGAACTTGCGCTTTTCGGTGTTGAAGAAGCGATAGGCCACGTCGATGGTGATGCCCTGCTCGCGCTCGGCGGCCAGGCCGTCGACCAGCAGCGCGAAGTCGATCGCCTGGCCCTGCGTGCCCACTTTCTTCGAATCGCTTTCGAGCGCGGCCAGCTGATCCTCGAAGATCATCTTGGAATCATAGAGCAGCCGCCCGATCAGCGTCGACTTGCCGTCGTCCACCGACCCGCAGGTGATGAACCGCAGCATCGTCTTGTGCTGGTGGGTTTCGAGGTAGGCGTCGATGTCTTCGGCAATGAGCGCGTCGGTGACGTAGACCGGCTCGTCCTGAAGGGTGGTCTCGCTCATCAGAAATACCCCTGCTGCTTTTTCACTTCCATGCCCGCACCGCCCGCGTCCTTGTCGATGGCGCGGCCCTGGCGCTCGGACGTGGTGGTGAGCAGGGTTTCCTGGATCACTTCGGGCAAAGTCTGCGCCGTGCTTTCGACGGCCCCGGTCAGCGGATAGCAGCCGAGCGTGCGGAAGCGGATCGAGCGCATCACCGGGGTTTCGCCCGGCTTCAACGGAAAGCGTTCATCGTCGACCATCAGCACCATGCCGTCGCGCTCCACCGTCGGGCGTTCCTGCGCAAAATAAAGCGGCACGATCGGCACGTCGTTCAGATGGATGTACTGCCAGATGTCCAGCTCGGTCCAGTTGGAGATCGGGAAGACGCGGATCGATTCGCCCTTGTTCTTGCGGGCATTGTAGAGGTTCCACAGCTCCGGGCGCTGGTTCTTGGGGTCCCAGCCGTGGCTGGCCGTGCGGAAGCTGAAGATGCGTTCCTTGGCGCGGCTCTTTTCCTCGTCGCGGCGCGCGCCGCCGAAGGCTGCGTCGAAGCCATAGAGATCGAGCGCCTGCTTGAGGCCTTCGGTCTTCCACATGTCGGTGTGGAGGCTGCCATGGTCGAACGGATTGATCCCGCGCGCCTTGGCTTCCGGGTTCTGGTAGACGAGCAGGTCCATGCCGCTTTCGCGGGCCATGCGGTCGCGCAGATCGTACAT
Source organism: Novosphingobium capsulatum (assembly GCA_015661825.1). Taxonomy (GTDB): domain Bacteria; phylum Pseudomonadota; class Alphaproteobacteria; order Sphingomonadales; family Sphingomonadaceae; genus Novosphingobium; species Novosphingobium pituita. Next base: position 33,006 of record DQVI01000122.1, on the reverse strand, counting down.
CGCCTTGAACTTCCATGTCGTATCGACATGGAGCAGCGGGAACGGCGGGGGCGCGGGATAGAACGCCTTGCGCGCGAGGTGGAGCATGACCGCACTGTCCTTGCCCACCGAATAGAGCATGACCGGGCGTTCGGCCTCGGCCACGACTTCGCGCATGATGTGGATCGCCTCGGCCTCAAGGCGCTGGAGATGGGTCAGCGTGGCGCTCTGCATGGGGGACGGCTTGCTCATGGGGCGCCTTTGGCACAAGGCGCCCCCGCCGGGACAGGGCGATTTGATTAAGCCCCGGAAAGCCAAACTATGGGCTGGCCTTCAGGTCGGAGCCAGAGTCCCGTCCTGCACGACCACCACCGGGCTGGTCGGCTGGGCCAGAGTGATCTGCTCAGCCTCGAAGCGCTCCATAACCGTGAGCAGAACGTCCTGACGCACCTGCATCGCATTGCCGTAATCGGGACCTGCCAGATAGGACCAGACCTCGATGGTCAGCGCACTGTCGCCCATGTTGGTCAGCGTCGCGCGCAGGCCTTCGTGGATGATCCCCTCGTTGCCCAGCAGCGTCTCGCGCACGATCTCCACCGCGCGGCGGACCTTGGCCGCGCTCTGGCCATAAGCAATGCCGATGGTCGGGTTGAACAGGAAGCGGTCGCGCGTGGCGTAGTTCTCGATCTGCCGCGAGGCGAAATCACCATTGGGGATGGTCACCAGCGTGCGGTCGTTGGTGCGGATGCGGGTCGAACGGATGCCGACATCCTCGACCGTGCCCGAAACCGTGCCCACCTTGCAGAAATCGCCCACCTGCACCGGCTGGTCGATGATCACGGTGACGCTGCCCACGAGGTTCTCGACCGTCTTCTGCGCGCCGAGCGCCAGCGCGATACCGCCGATACCCAGAGCCGCGATGCCGGTCGTCACGTTGATGCCGAACGTGTCGAGCACGCCAACGGCGGTGAAGGCGAGCAGCAGGATCTTGGCCGCGCGGCGCAGCAGCGTGATCACCGAAAGCACCTGACGGCGCTGGCGGCTGCGCATCCGCGCAATGATCACTTCGGCCACCGCGTCGATCAGGCGCAGCGCAAACCACACCAGCGCCACGAGCGCCACAATGCCCGCATAGCGCAGCAGCGTCTGCCGGGCGACAATCGCCACGGGCATCTTTTCGGCCCAGATGAAGAACAGCATGACCGACAGGAACAGGCTGAGCGGCGAGAGCCCGACCTGGATGAACCGGTAGACCGGATTTTCCTGATGCCGCGCCATGACCTTGCGGGCGATGACCAGAACCAGCGTGGCCGCCAGACGCAAGGCCGCATAGCTGGCCGCCGCCAGCCCCAGCAACAGCGCCCAGTCCGCCAGCGGCGCCCCGGCCACCATCCACGCAGTGTGAGCGGCATGGGCGCTCCCCCTGGCCACCGGAATATGGGCAACGGCCAGCGCGGAGAGGGTTTCGGGCGCCACGCGCCAGACCGCGGCGCCCGTTGCCGCAGCGGCGCCCGGTGCGCTGCGCGCGAGCAGGACGGGCACCTGTTCGCCGTTCACGGTGATCGTGCCCACGTCTTCGCGGTCGAGCGCCAGATCGTCGTTGAGATCGCCCGCCGGATCGCTCGAAAGTGCGCCGAACGACTTGAGCGTACCGCCCCGGTCGAGCAGGGCTTGCAGGCGATGGGCCAGCACGGCCGCGCCGCGCGCCAGACGCGGATCATCGAGCCGCACGGCCATGTAGTGGGCCGCCCGGTCGTAGTCCCGCTGGCCAAGGGCATCGATCAGGCCCGAGACCGCCGAGCGGGGATTGTCGCGGCCAAACGGGTCGGTCGGGACGGCAGGCGTGGTCGCGGTGGCCGCAGTGGCGGTGACCGCCAGCGCGTTGGAGGCTGCCAGCGCGGCAGGCGCGCCCCCCAGCCCGGTTAACCCAAGCCCCATCAACAGGGCCAGCCAGACGACCAGCACGCCAGCGGCGCGGGTCAGCGAACGAAACGGAGAAACACGAAGCAAGAAGCCTCCTGAAAAAGGGCTGCACGAAGCACGTCTTGCAGCCCTCAACCAGAGGCACGGGGATCAGGTTCCCCGTTTTTTTCCGTCACATCGCTCCAGCCGCGCCCGAACCGGCGCTTATTCCTCGCCCATGCGCAGCGCGGCGATGAAGGCTTCCTGCGGAATCTGGACATTGCCATATTCGCGCATGCGCTTCTTGCCTTCCTTCTGCTTTTCCAGAAGCTTCTTCTTGCGGGTGATGTCGCCGCCATAGCACTTGGCGGTCACGTCCTTGCGCATGGCCGCGATGGTTTCGCGGGCGATCACCTTGGCGCCGATGGCGGCCTGAATCGGGATCTTGAACAGGTGGCGCGGGATCAGGTCCTTCAGGCGCTCGCACAGCGCGCGGCCACGCTGTTCGGCCTGAGAGCGGTGAACGATCATGCTGAGCGCATCGACCGGCTCGTTGTTGACGAGGATGTTCATCTTCACGAGGTCGCCCTCGCGCAGGCCGATCTGCTCGTAGTCGAAGCTGGCATAGCCGCGGCTGATCGACTTCAGGCGATCGTAGAAGTCGAATACCACTTCGTTGAGCGGAAGCTCGTAGTTCACCTGTGCGCGCCCGCCGACATAGGTCAGCCCGGTCTGGATGCCGCGACGGTCCTGACAGAGCTTGAGGATCGCACCGAGATGCTCGTCGGGGGTGTAGATGGTCGCCTTGATCCACGGCTCTTCCATCGTGTCGATCTTGACCACGTCGGGCATGTCGGCCGGGTTGTGGAGTTCGACCGTCGAACCGTCGGTCATCGTCAGGCGATAGACCACCGAAGGGGCGGTGGTGATCAGGTCGAGGTCGTATTCGCGGCTCAGGCGCTCCTGGATGATTTCCAGATGGAGCAGGCCGAGGAAGCCGCAGCGGAACCCGAAGCCGAGCGCGGCGCTGGTTTCCATTTCGAAGCTGAACGAAGCATCGTTGAGCCGCAGCTTGCCGATCGAATCGCGCAGCTTTTCAAAGTCTGCCGCATCGGTCGGGAAGAGGCCGCAGAACACCACCGGCTGGACTTCCTTGAAGCCCGGCAGCGGTTCGGTCGCGCCGCCCTTGACGGTGGTGATCGTGTCACCCACGCGGGCCTGCGCCACTTCCTTGATCTGCGCGGTGATGAAGCCGATTTCACCCGGCCCGAGCTCGGCCAGTTGCTCGATCTTGGGGCGCATGCAGCCCACGCGGTCGATCAGGTGCTCGGTCCCGCCGGCCATGAACTTGACCTGCAAGCCCTTCTTGATGACCCCGTCGATCACGCGCACGAGAATGACGACGCCCAGATACGGATCGTACCACGAATCGACCAGCATGGCCTTGAGCGGCGCCTCGCGGTTGCCGCCCGGCGCCGGAATGCGCTCGACCACCGCGTCGAGCACTTCCTCGATGCCGATGCCGGCCTTGGCGCTGGCCAGCACGGCATTGCTGGCGTCGATGCCGATCACTTCCTCGATCTCGGCCTTGACCTTTTCGGGTTCGGCGGCGGGAAGGTCGATCTTGTTGATCACCGGCACGATCTCGTGGTCGTGCTCGATCGACTGGTAGACGTTGGCGAGCGTCTGCGCCTCGACGCCCTGCGCCGCGTCGACGACCAGCAGCGCGCCCTCGCAGGCGGCCAGGCTGCGGCTCACTTCATAGGCGAAGTCGACGTGGCCGGGGGTGTCCATCAGGTTGAGCTGATAGGTCTTGCCGTCCTTGCCCTTGTAGTCGAGGCGGACGGTCTGGGCCTTGATGGTGATCCCGCGTTCGCGCTCGATGTCCATGTTGTCGAGCACTTGCGCCTGCATCTCGCGCGCGCTCAGGCCGCCGGTGAACTGGATCAGGCGGTCGGCCAGCGTCGACTTGCCGTGGTCGATGTGGGCAATGATGGAGAAATTGCGGATCAGCGCGAGGTCGGTCATGGTGCGCCGTTAGCAGGCCGTCATGCCCCTGTCATCACGCACGATGCGCCAAACAGGGGGCAAAAACGAACAGGGCCGGGCGTTTTTCAACACCCGGCCCTTCTCATGTCCTGCTGCTCATGCCCTGCTGCTCATGTGCTGACCGGCTCAGCCAACCTTGCGCTGCATCGAACGGTCGGGCAGCGGTGCGGGCGGCCTGATCTGGACCACTGCGATGCGTCCGTCGTCCCCGGCCTTGAGCGGCTCGGTAAACTCGACCCCCATGCGGTCGTCGTTGCTCCACTTGCAGGTGCCCGAAACGACATGGCCATCGGCCAGCTGGATGCGGAACACCGTTCCCACCGGCACGTTCCACAGCCCCTCGACCAGCGCGCCGGTCAGCGAGAGGTTGCGGATCACCCCGTTGTAGCTGTGCCCGCCATGTTCGAGCACGACCTTGCGCAGCATCGCCTGACGGCTGGCACGCGCCGAACGCGGCCCTTGCGCCACGGCGACCAGCCCGGTGGCCAGACGTTCGGTGGCATTGGCCGCCGAAAGCGGGCGCTCGTAGATATAGCCCTGGACGTGGCTGCATCCCAGCGCGCGCACGAGGTCGAGTTCGTCGTGGGTCTCCACGCCTTCGGCGGTGGTTTCCATGCCCAGCGCCTCGGCCAGACTGACGATCGAGGCGATGATCGCGCCATTGCGGCTGCCCGGCTGGGTCGCCCCGCGCACGAAGGACTGGTCGATCTTGATCTTGTCGAAGGGCGCCGAGCGCAGATAGCCAAGGCTCGAATAGCCCGTGCCGAAGTCGTCGAGCGCGAGGCGCACGCCGATGGCCTTGAGCTGCTTGAACATCTGGTCGGTGCCCTCGTCGTTGTTGAGGAACACGCTTTCGGTGATTTCCAGTTCGAGCCGCGAGGCCTCCACTTGCGCATGGGCCAGCGCCGAAGTGACGATCGAGGGCAGCGCCGGATTGGCGAACTGCAAGGGCGAGACATTGACCGCCACGCGCACGTCTTGCGGCCAGTGGGCCATGTCCTGACAGGCCGTGCGCAGCGCCCATTCGCCGATGGCCGCGATCATGCCGGTATCCTCGGCAATCGGGATGAACCGGGCGGGCGAGATATAGCCGTGCTGCGGATGCTTCCAGCGCAACAGCGCCTCGAACCCGGTGATCCGCTCGGTCGCGGTGTGGACCACGGGCTGGTAGAACATCTCAAGGCCGCCATGGGCGAGCGCATCGCGCAAGTCGTCTTCGAGCTGGCGGCGTTCCTGCGCGTCGCTGTGCAGGTCGGCGGCATAGAAGTGATAGCGCCCGCGCCCGCCATCCTTGGCCGCATAGAGCGCAAGGTCGGCGTTGCGGATCAGCGCCTCGCTGGTCACCCCGTCTTCGGGCGAGACGGCAATGCCGACCGACGCCCCGATCATCACCCGGCTGCCTTCGATCGAATAGGGCGCCGAGAGCTGCTCGATCACCTGACCGGCCAGATAGGCGAGCTGCTCGCGCTCGATCTTGCCCGGAATGATCACCTGAAACTCGTCGCCGCCCAGACGACCGACCCGGCCCACCGTGCCGATCGCGCGTTCGAGGCGCTGCGACACCTGCTTGAGCAGCGCATCGCCCGCCGGATGGCCGAGCGTGTCGTTGACCTGCTTGAAGCGGTCGAGGTCGAGCAGGAACACCGCGCAGGCGCGATGCTGGATCTGCGGCGCGACAAGGATCTTCTCCAGCGTCTGCGACATGCGCAACCGGTTGGACAGGCCCGTGAGCGAATCGTACTGGGCCAGCCGCGTGGCATGTTCGGCCGAGCGACGCTTTTCGGTCAGGTCGGTGCCCGAACCGCGGAAGCCCTGGAAATTGTTGAACGTGTCATAGGTCGGGCGGCCATTGATCTGCCACCAGCGCTCTTCCATGTCGGTCGCCGCGCGCACAGCCAGTTCGGCAAAGCTGGCGCGGGCCGAGAGATGGAAAGCCAGCGTGCGCTCCCCTTCCCCGGCCTGATCGGCCAGGTTGAACAGCTCGAAAAAGGGCCGTCCAATGAGATTTTCGACCGAACGCCCGAGAATCTGGGCCACCGGGCGCGACAGATAGGTGATCTGCCCACGCCGGTCGGTCTCCCAGAACCAGCCCTGTCCGGTTTCCTCGTAATCGGCGAGAATTTCCTGCGCACGGGTCTGGATGCGGGTCTCGATCTCGGCAGCCTCGCGCTCGCGCTGCTCGATCTCGCGCTGGCGGAAATAGGCCGCCACCGACACCACGACCCCGATCGCGAGCGTGACCATCCCGCCCAGACGGCTGGCCGCACAGGCCACCCCGGCCCAGATCGCCACTTGCGCCACCAGCACCCCGGCCAGTTGCCCGCTCTCGAACACCGTCGCCAGCAGGGAAACCGTGACCAGCAGGGCCAGCCCCTGAAGCCAGGGCAGGCTGCCCATGGTCGCCCAATGGCCGATCGCGGCCCCGAACAGAACCATCGGCATGCCCACGGCCAGAACCATCATGACCATGCGCGGCGCCGTGCCGCGCAGCAATCCGCCACTTTCGACCCGCACCGCCAGAAGCCCGAGCAGCGCGAGCAGCACGCTGGTGGTTCCCAGCGACATCACGGTCCCGTCGGGCATGCCATTGGAAACGCCCAGTCCCGCCAGCCCCAGCGCCATCGGCAAGGCCATCTGCGGCCATTCGCGGGCGATCATGCGCACGCCCTTGCGCAGTGCGGGCGCATGACTGGACGGCATACGCTCGCGCCTGCGCTGCGTACGCCCGTAATCGCGGCGCTCGGCCTGCTGAAGATCAGCGGCGGGCTGCGGATCGGGTTTGGTCTGTTCAGCGGATACGTCTGCCATGTCCGCACGATGGCCCCGGGGGCTTTGAAAAAGCGTTAAGCACACCCCTGCCAAGGCCGGAAATCGGCAGGGCATTAATCCCGAAATGGAGCAAAAACGCCCAGAATCAGCACAGGCAGGTGCCAGCGCAGCCCGGTCGGGGCGGTTCTGGCACCTGCCTGTGCGCCCGATCCCGGCGGGGCCCCTGCCCTCTCCCCTCAGGCAACCCGGCGCGGGGCGGCCAGCGCCTTGCGCGGGGCGGAAGACTGCGCTTCGAGACGGAAATGCGACACGAGATTGGCCATGCGGTCGGCCTCTCCGGCCAGACTGCGCGCGGCTGCGGTCGCCTGCTCGACCATCGCCGCGTTCTGCTGGGTCATCAGGTCAAGATCGTGCACGGTCTCGTGAATTTGCTGGATATTGGTGGCCTGGCTTTGCGATCCGGCGGCAATGCCGCTGGCCAGCCCGGCGATCTCGCCCACGCGGTTGACGATTCGCTCGAAGGTCTCGCCGGTCTGGCCCACCAGCGTCACCCCGCGCTCGACCTGCTCGGAGCTTTCACTGATCAGTTTCTTGATGTCGAGCGCGGCATCGGCCGAACGCTGGGCCAGCGCGCGCACTTCGGTGGCGACAACCGCAAAGCCGCGCCCGGCATCCCCGGCGCGCGCGGCCTCAACCCCGGCATTGAGCGCCAGAAGGTTGGTCTGGAAGGCGATCCCGTCGATCACCGCGATGATCTTGCCGATCTCGGAAGCCGAACGGTGAATGTCGTTCATCGCCCTGACCGCATCTTCAAGGACACTGCCGCCCTGTTCGGCGTCGCCATGGGCTTCCTGCACCGCACCATGAAGGTTGGTCGCATCGTTGGCCGTACTTCGCACGGCACTGGCCAGCGTGGTGATCGCCGCCGAAGCTTCCTCAAGGCTGGCCGCCTGCTGTTCGGTGCGGTGGGCCAGATCGTCGGAAGCCTGCCGGATTTCCTGCGCGCCCATATCAACCGCGCGCGAGGTACTGGCCACTTCGCGCAAGGCATCGCTGACTTTGCCGCGCATCGTCTCCAGATCGTGTTCGAGCCCGGCATAGGCGGGGGGGAGCCCGCTGACCGGGACGGTGAAATCGCCCTCGGTCATCATCTGCACGGCATGGCCAACATCGCGGATCACCGCCACGCGCTTGGCATCTTCGGCCTCGAAATAGGCCGAGAGCGCCACTTCCATGTCGAGCAGCGCCATTTTTACCAGACTCGCCACGGCCTCTGCCCGCCGCTTGCGCCCCAGACCGATCCCGCCCGACAGGAAACGCACGATCACCTCGTCGAGCACCGAGGCATAGGCCCCGATATACCAGCCCGGCTCCAGACCGATCCGCGCATGGACATCGCCGATGCGCTGCGCGCGGGCGACATAATCGGACCCCGGCGCGCCCGAGAACATCGCGTTCCAGTGTTCGACCTGTTTGTCGCGGGCATGGGTCATGCCCTGACGGGAACTGAAGAAGCGCGCGGTTTCCGGCGTTGCACCAATCCGCTCGTAGAGACGGTCGAGCGCAGGCACCGCAACGGTGTTCATGACTTTGGTAATCTGCGCGAAACGCGCCACATCGTCAGCCGTAATATTAAAGAACGCCAACTTCTTGTCGACGTCCTGCTGGGAGAGTCCCATGGTCCGCTGCCCTTTTCAAAAGTCGGGGCAAGTGTAGGCATCGCCTGGTCAACGGCTTTCGCACTGCGGCATAGGGAGTGCCCCGCAAGGGGCCGGTCATCTTCGTCGAAGAACTGCCCCGGCGTGCTTAGTGTCTGATCCGAAACTATCGTTTCCGATCGTTCGGGAGCGGGCCGGTACCGAACCGAAATTCGCCTCTTTCGGCGAATTTCAAATCAGATTCTCAGGCCATCGCGCCCGATGATGCGGGTCCAAAGCGGGCCACCATGTCGTAGGCCTCGCCCGGAAACACCTGCCGCACATAGGTGATCCGCTCGGGCCCGCGCCACGTCCACCGCTCGACACACAGGCACGCCGTCCCTGTCGCCACGCCCAGATATTCGGCCTCCTCGCCCCGCGCGGCCACGGCGGAAATGCGGGTTTCGGCCTCGGTCCAGGGCACGTGCTGCAACAGCCATGTTCCCGGCGCGACCGTGTCGAGATCGGCCTCGACGATATCGGGCACGGCCTGCGCGCTCACCAGGCGGAACTCCACCCCCAGCGGCGCGCCATCGGCCAGATGGAGCCCGTCGACCTGCATCAGCAGGCCCCCGCCCGCCAGCAGACGCTCCTGCTCGTCGGCAACCGCAGGCCGGACCCGGCGGCGCAGCAGGCGAAACGCATAGTCCTGCCCGCGCTCGCGCACTTGCGCGGCGATGTCGGGCACGTCGAGCACCATCGAATGCACGCGCGGGCGCGCCACGAAGGTGCCCGCGCGCTTGCGCCGGTCGATCAGGCCCGCCCCGGCCAGCGCGGACAGCGCCTTGTTCACGGTCATGCGCGAGCAGCCATAGTCCTGCATGAGATCCTGCTCGGTCGGCAGCCGATCACCGGGCGCCAGCGCCCCGCCCAGTATCCGCCCCTCGAAATCAGAGCGGATGCGTTCGTGCAGCGGCATGGTCACGCGATCAGTCTCTCCAGCACGCGGGCATAGACCCGGCGCACCCGGTCGCGGGCGCGGTGTTGCCCGCCCTCTACCAGTTTCTCGCCATGGCGCCACACGCAGTCGATGGCCGAACGCCCGCCCGCGAACACGAAGCTGTCGGTGATCGTGTCGCCCTGCCGATGGAGCAGCGCGGGATGAGCGAGGTCGAGGCTGACAAGATCGGCGGATTGCCCCACCGCGATGCCGCCCGCTGGCCCGGTGCCCAGCACCGCGCTGCCCCCGGCCAGCGCCCCGGCGTAGAGGTCCGCGCCGGTAGAACGCCCGGCCCCGCGCGCCATCACGTTGCGCCCCCGGCGCGACAGCCGCTGGCCATATTCGAGCAGGCGCAGTTCTTCGGCGCAGTCGATCAGCACGTTGGAATCGCTGCCCACGCCAAAGCGCCCGCCCGCATCGAGAAACGGCGCCACCGGGAACAGCCCGTCGCCAAGGTTCGCCTCGGTAATCGGGCACAGCCCCGCCACCGCGCCGCTGCGCGCCAGGCCAAGGGTTTCCGCATCGGTCATGTGGGTCGCATGGACGAGGCACCAGCGGCCATCCACCGCCGCATTGTCGAGCAGCCATTCGACCGGACGCGCCCCGCTCCACGCGAGGCAATCGGCCACTTCCTTTTCCTGCTCGGCAATGTGGATGTGCACCGGGCGATGCCGGGCGAGCGGCACGAGCGCGCGGAGTTGCTCGGGCGAGACCGCGCGCAGGCTGTGCGGGGCGACCCCGACCACCGCATCGGGCAAGGCGCGCGCATGGGCCTGCGCCCCTTCGAGCAGACGCGCATAGTCATCGAGCGAATTGAGGAAGCGCGCCTGCCCCGACTGCGGCGCCTGCGCGCCAAACCCGGCGAAGCTGTACAGCACCGGCAGCAGGGTCATGCCGATCCCGGTCTCGCCCGCCGCGCTGAGAACCGCGCCGCTCATCTCGGCCCGGTCGGCAAAGGGCTGCCCGTCCAGATCGTGGTGCAGGTAGTGGAACTCGCCCACGCGGGTAAACCCGGCCTCGAGCATCTCGACATAGGCCATCGCGGCAATCGCGCGCACGTCGTCGGGCGTCATGCGGTCGACGAAGCGATACATGATCTCGCGCCATGTCCAGAAACTGTCGCTCGACGCGCCCCGCCGCTCGGCCAGACCGGCCATGCCGCGCTGGAACGCGTGGCTGTGCAGGTTGGGCATGCCGGGCAAGGCGCAAGCATGGCGCTCGTCCGCGTCACCAAGGGTTGCCCCCACCTCGATCGCGGCCACGCGGCCCTGATCCAGCGTCACGCGGACATCGCGCGCCCAGCCATGCGCAAGCCAACACTTCTCGAAAAACAACGCCATGGCCAAGACACTCACCCGATTGACGCAGAAATTTGCGCCTGCCCTCTCTTTTTGTCTATACATTAATTTGGAACGGTGCAATCACCGCGCAACACGACACGCACCGGGGATCGCGCCAGGCATGCTCACCGATACGATTTGGAAAAACGCCCGGCTCGCCACGATGAAGGGGGCGGGCGCAAGCGACATCGGCGCCGTGGACAACGGCATGATCGCGGCCAAGGATGGCCGGATCGTCTATGCCGGGCCCGCAGCCCAGGCCCCGGCGCTCGACGCGCGGGAGATCGTCGATTGCGCGGGCCGCTGGATCACGCCGGGCCTGATCGATTGCCACACCCACCTGATCCACGGCGGCGACCGCGCCGCCGAGTTCGAGATGCGCCTCGAAGGCGCGTCCTATGAAGAAATCGCCCGGAGCGGCGGCGGCATCGTCTCGACCATGCGCGCCACCCGCGCGGCGAGCGAGGACGATCTTGTCGCCAGCGCCCTGCCCCGCCTCGACGCGCTGATCGCCGAAGGGGCCACGACGGTCGAGGTCAAATCGGGCTATGGCCTCGATGGGACGAGCGAAATCCGCATGCTGCGCGCCGCGCGCGCGCTGGGCACGGCGCGCCCGGTCTCGATCCGCACGACATTTCTGGGCGCCCATGCCCTGCCCCCCGAATTTGCAGGCAATGCCGATGGCTATATCGCGCTGCTGTGCGACGAAGTGCTGCCCCGCGTGGCGCAGCAGGGCCTTGCCGATGCGGTCGACGCCTTTTGCGAGGGCATCGGTTTCAGCCCCGAACAGACCGCCCGGATGTTCGAGGCCGCCGCGCGCCATGGCCTGCCGGTCAAGCTCCATGCCGACCAGCTTTCCAACCTGCACGGCGCGGCGCTGGCGGCCCGGCATGGCGCGCTCTCGGCCGATCACCTCGAACATTGCGACGCGGCGGGCATTGCCGCGATGGCGCGCGCGGGCACGGTGGCGACGCTGCTGCCGGGCGCCTATTACTTCGTGCGCGAAACCCGGCTGCCCCCGGTCGCCGCCCTGCGCGCGGCGGGCGTGCCCATCGCGCTGGCGACCGACTGCAATCCGGGCACGTCACCGCTGACCTCGCTGCTGCTGACGATGAACATGGGCGCAACGCTGTTCCGCCTGACCGTGGCCGAATGCCTTGCCGGGGTGACGGTCCATGCCGCCCGCGCGCTGGGCCTGCTGGCCGACCGGGGCACGCTGGAGGCCGGCAAGCGCTGCGACCTTGCCATCTGGGACATCGAGCGCCCGGCTCAACTGGTTTACCGCATGGGGTTCAATCCGCTCCATGCCCGCATCTGGAGTGGACAATGAATTCGATCCTGCTCGTGCCCGGCGCCGTTTCGCTGGCGCAGTGGCGTGACCTCTATCGCGGCGCGGCGGCGCGCCTCGATCCGGCCTGCGCGTCGCGCGTGGCGGAAAGCGCCGCTGCGGTCGAACGCATTCTGGCCCGCGGCGAGCCGGTCTATGGCATCAACACCGGCTTTGGCAAACTGGCCAGCGTGCGCATCGGCGACGAGGATCTGGCCACGCTCCAGCGCAATATCGTGCTCAGCCACGCCGCCGGAACGGGCGCGCCCTCGCCGGTGCCGGTGATACGCCTGATGATGGGCCTCAAGCTCGCCAGCCTCGCGCAGGGCGCCTCGGGCGTGCGCCCCGAAACGGTCGCCCTGCTCGAAGCCATGCTGGCGCGCGGGCTGACCCCGGTGGTGCCCGCGCAAGGGTCGGTCGGCGCGAGCGGCGATCTTGCCCCGCTCTCGCACATGGCCGCCACGATGATCGGCGTGGGCGACATTATCGTCGCGGGCGTGCGCCTGCCCGCCACACAGGCCCTCGAACAGGCCGGGCTCGCCCCGATCCGGCTTGGCCCCAAGGAAGGCCTTGCCCTGCTCAACGGCACGCAGTTCTCCACCGCCAATGCGCTGGCCGGGCTGTTCGAGGCCGAACTGCTGTTCCGCTCCGCCCTCGTCACCGGCGCGCTCTCGACCGAGGCGGCCAAGGGCTCCGACACCCCGTTCGATCCGCGCATCCATACCTTGCGCCGCCACGCCGGCCAGATCGCGGTGGCCGATGCGCTGCGCGGGCTGATGGCGGGCAGCGCGATCCGCGCCAGCCATCTTGAAGGCGACGCGCGCGTGCAGGACCCTTACTGCCTGCGCTGCCAACCGCAGGTGATGGGCGCCGCGCTCGATGTCCTGCGCCAGGCCGCCACCACCCTCGAAATCGAGGCCAATGGCGTTTCGGACAACCCGCTGATCTTCCCCGAAACCGACGAAGCGCTCTCGGGCGGGAACTTCCATGCCGAGCCGGTCGCCTTTGCCGCAGACATGATCGCCATGGCCATCTGCGAAATCGGCTCGATTGCCGAGCGCCGCATCGCCATGCTGGTCGACCCGGCGCTGTCGGGCCTGCCCGCGTTCCTCACCCCGCGCCCCGGCCTCAATTCGGGCTTCATGATCCCGCAAGTGACCGCCGCCGCGCTGGTGAGCGAGAACAAGCAGCGCGCCTATCCGGCCAGCGTCGATTCGATCCCCACCTCGGCCAATCAGGAAGACCACGTCTCGATGGCCGCCCATGGCGCGCGCCGCCTGCTCGACATGGCGGAAAACGCCACTGCCGTTCTGGGAATCGAACTGCTGGCCGCCGCGCAGGGCATCGATTTCCACGCCCCGCTGGCGTCGAGCACCCCGCTCGAAGCCGCGCGCGCCACCTTGCGCGCGATTGTCCCGACACTGGAAGACGACCGCCATTTCCACCCCGACATGGAAGCGGCCAATGGCCTGATCCGTTCGGGTGCGCTGCTTGGCGGCACGGGCGCCACCCTGCCGGGCGTGGCATGAACGACTGGCTGACCATCCATCGCGGGGAGGCGCCGCTCGTCGTCGCCTTTCCCCATGTCGGCACCGGCCTTGCCGATGTGGGCGACAGGTTCGTCTCGCCCTGGCTCGCCCGCCGCGATGCCGACTGGTGGGTCGATCAGGTCTACGCCTTTGCCGCCGATCTTGGCGCGACACTGGTCGCCACGGGCATTTCGCGCTCGGTCATCGATTGCAACCGCGATCCTTCGGGCGCCTCGCTCTATCCGGGGCAGGCGACGACCGAACTGTGCCCGACCACGACCTTTGATGGCGAGCCGCTCTATGCGAGGCACGCGCCTGACGAGGCCGAGATCGCCCGCCGCCGTGCGCGCTGGTTCGATCCCTATCACGCCGCGCTCGAAGCCGAAATCGCCCGCCTGCGCGCCCGCCATGGCCGCGTGGTGCTCTATGACGCGCATTCGATCCGCAGCCATGTCCCGCGCCTGTTCGAGGGCACCTTGCCGCAGTTCAACATCGGCACCAATGGCGGACAGACTTGCGCGCCCGACCTGCGCGAGGCGATCGCCACGATCTGCGCCCAATCGGGCCACAGCCACGTCGTCGATGGCCGGTTTCGCGGGGGGTGGACCACGCGCCACTATGGCCGCCCCGAACGCGGTGTCCATGCCGTGCAGATGGAACTGGCCATCCGCGGCTACATGGACGAGCCGGACGAGCCCACCCCCGCCAACTGGCCGCCCCCCTATGACGGGCCACGCGCGGCCCCGCTGGTCGAGACCCTGCAAACCATCCTGAAGGCCGCGCTGGCCTTCGCCCACCCGGAGGGCTGAGCCCATGTCCCGTATCGACAATACCCGCGTGATCAAGCCGGCCACCGGCACCGAGCTTTCGGCCAAGTCGTGGCTGACCGAAGCCCCCTTGCGCATGCTGATGAACAACCTCCACCCCGACGTGGCCGAGCGCCCGGAAGAACTGGTGGTCTATGGCGGCATTGGCCGCGCCGCGCGCAACTGGGAATGCTACGACAAGATCGTCGAGACGCTGCGCCGCCTCGACGACGACCAGACGCTGCTGGTCCAGTCGGGCAAGCCGGTCGGCGTGTTCCGCACCCATGCCGATGCGCCGCGCGTGCTGATCGCCAATTCCAACCTCGTGCCCAACTGGGCAAGCTGGGAGCATTTCAACGAACTCGACCGCAAGGGGCTGGCCATGTACGGCCAGATGACGGCAGGTTCGTGGATCTACATCGGCGCGCAGGGCATCGTGCAGGGCACCTATGAAACCTTTGTCGAGATGGGCCGCCAGCACCATGGCGGCGATCTTTCGGGCAAGTGGCTGCTGACCGCCGGGCTGGGCGGCATGGGCGGCGCCCAGCCGCTGGCGGCGGTCATGGCCGGGGCCTCGTGCCTTGCCATCGAATGTCAGGCCAGCCGCATCGAATTCCGCCTGCGCACCGGCTATCTCGACCGCAGCGCCACGACCATCGAGGAAGCCATGGCCATCCTCGACGAGGCCAAGGCCACCGGCAAGCCGGTCTCGGTCGGCCTGCTGGGCAATGCGGCGGAAGTGCTGCCCGAACTGCACCGGCGCGGCATCCGCCCCGACCTGCTGACCGACCAGACCTCGGCCCACGATCCCTTCAACGGCTACCTGCCCGCCGGGTGGACCGTGGCCGAATGGATGGAAAAGCGCGAGAGCGATCCGGCGGCCGTCGCCAAGGCTGCGCGCGCCTCGATGGCCACCCATGTGCGCGCGATGCTGGCCTTTCAGGCCGATGGCGTGCCCACGACCGACTATGGCAACAATATCCGCCAGATGGCGCTGGAAGAAGGCGTCGAAAATGCCTTCGATTTCCCCGGCTTCGTGCCCGCCTATATCCGCCCGCTGTTCTGCCGGGGGATCGGGCCGTTCCGCTGGGCCGCGCTCTCGGGCGACCCGGAAGACATCTACAAGACCGACCAGAAGGTCAAGGAACTGCTCCCCGACAACGCCGCGCTGCACACCTGGCTCGACATGGCGCGCGAGAAGATCCATTTTCAGGGCCTGCCCGCGCGGATCTGCTGGGTGGGTCTGGGCGACCGCCACCGCCTCGGCCTCGCCTTCAACGAGATGGTCGCCAACGGGGAACTGAAGGCCCCGGTGGTGATCGGGCGCGACCACCTCGACAGCGGCTCGGTCGCCTCGCCCAACCGCGAGACCGAGGCGATGGCCGACGGGTCCGATGCGGTGTCCGACTGGCCGCTGCTCAATGCCCTGCTCAACACCGCGAGCGGCGCGACGTGGGTTTCGCTCCACCATGGCGGCGGCGTGGGCATGGGCTTTTCGCAGCATGCGGGCATGGTCATCGTCGCCGATGGCACCCCCGATGCGGCCCGCCGCCTCGAACGCGTGCTGTGGAACGACCCGGCCACCGGCGTCATGCGCCATGCCGATGCGGGCTATCCCATCGCGCTCGATTGCGCGCGCGAAAAGGGGCTGGACCTGCCCGGCATCCTCGGGTGAGCCCGAAAGTGATCCCCATGGCCCAAATGCGGGCCATGGCATGGAAAAACGGCGGGGGGACAACGCGCGAGATCGCCGTCTTCCCGCCGGGCGCGGGCATGGACGATTTTATCTGGCGGCTGAGCATGGCCACGGTCGAACAGGCCGGGCCGTTCTCGGCCTTTCCGGGCATCGAGCGCGTGCTGGCCGTGCTCGACGGCAGGCTGTCGCTGGTTGGGCAAGGTCTCGCCGCCGAACTCGACGCCGCCTCTGCGCCGCTGTGCTTCGATGCGGCCCTGCCCGTTCATGGCAGCCCGCTCGGTGGCCCGGTGCGCGATCTCAACGCCATGGTCCGGCGCGGCGCCTGCACGGTGTCGATGGAGCGCCTGGCCCACGGGTCTGTGGTAACGGGCGCGCCCGACCGCTTTCTCGTGGCGCTGGAAGAGCAGACCTGCGACGGCATTGGGCTCGGCGCCGGAGACTGCGTGGTCGTCACGCAGGATCTGCGCCACGATGGCCCGGCCCTGCTGGTGACGTTCACCCCGCCCCTTTCCTGCCCGACCCCTGCCTGAAAGCAAAAGGGCCTCCCCGTCTGCCGGGGAGGCCCTTTGCATTTCCTTTGGCGCAGCGGCACTTACACGCGCATCGGCATCAGCACGTAGAGCGCCGAGGCCTTGTCGTCCTTGCGGATCAGCGTGGGCGCACCGGCATCGGCCAGATGAAGCTCGACCAGATCACCGTCGATCTGGCTGAGGATGTCCTTCAGGTAATTGGCGTTGAAGCCGATCTCGAAGCCCTGCGAGGTGTAGTCGGCGGGGAGTTCTTCGGCGGCAGTGCCGTTGTCGGGGCTGGTCACCGAGAGCGTCACGCGGTCGGTTTCGAGCGCCATCTTGACCGCGCGGGTCTTTTCCGTGGCAATCGTCGCCACGCGGTCCACCGCTTCGTAGAAGCTGCGCGGATCGAGGCGCAGCAGCTTGTCGTTGGCGGTCGGGATCACGCGGGTATAGTCGGGGAACGTGCCGTCGATCAGCTTGCTGGTCAGCACGACGCCATGTTCGCCGCCCAGCGTGAAGCGCACCTTGCTGGCCGAAAGGTCGAGCAGGACATTGGTGTCGAGCACTTCTTCGAGCAGCTTGCGCAACTCGCCCACGCACTTGCGCGGCACGATCACGTCGGGCATCCCCTCGGCGCCTTCCGGGCGGGCCAGCGTATAGCGCGCGAGGCGGTGGCCATCGGTGGCCGCGGCCTTGAGCACGTCGTCGGCGACGTGGAAGAAGATCCCGTTGAGGTAATAGCGGGTTTCCTCGGTCGAGATCGCGAAGCGGGTGCGGTCGATCAGTTCGGCCAGCACGCGCGCGGGGATCTCGAAGCTGGTCGGCAGGTCGCCTTCCACGATCACCGGGAAATCATCGCGCGGCAGGGTGGGCAGCTGGAAGCGGCTGCGCCCGGCCTTGACGACCATGCGGTTGTCGGCGGTTTCCAGGCTCACCTGCGAGCCATCGGGCAGCTTGCGCGCGATGTCGAACAGGAGGTGGGCCGAAACGGTGATCGCGCCGGGCGCCTCGACCGTGACGGCAGGCATCGACTCGACGATCTGGAGGTCGAGGTCGGTCGCCATCAGGCGCACCGAATTGTTCGCCGAAGCCTCGATCAGCACGTTCGAGAGGATGGGAATGGTGTTGCGGCGTTCGACAACCGACTGGACATGGGACAGGCAGCGCAGCAGCGTCGCGCGTTCGATGGTCGCCTTCATTCTCGTCTCGATCCCCAGTGTCGATCCCGGCCCCCACGGCAAAACCGGGGAAACCGAAGCTGGACGGACAGCCGCCGTCCGGGTTTGGTTGCACGACTCCAAGCCACGAAAGAGTGGCCGTTCGCGCGTTTCGGACCATCTTTCTTAGCGCGGCATGGCCTGCCGAC
The DNA here is from genome assembly GCA_015661825.1 of Novosphingobium capsulatum. Taxonomy (GTDB): domain Bacteria; phylum Pseudomonadota; class Alphaproteobacteria; order Sphingomonadales; family Sphingomonadaceae; genus Novosphingobium; species Novosphingobium pituita. The sequence goes on along the minus strand of DQVI01000122.1, from coordinate 15,094 downwards.
AAGGCTCGGCATAAGGGGGAATGGTGAATCTGTGCATAAAATGCACCAAAACTTGCAAATAATACGGGATTGTCCGGCCGTCAGGGGCCCGGTCACTCCAGATCGCGCTGGCCGCTGAACATCATCGCGGTGGCGGTGATCCAGGCGGTGATCAGTTGCCAGCCCCGGCTGGTCACGCTCGCCTGGGCCTTGCCCGCCGCGTCGAGCGCCTCGCCCACGATCCGCAAGTCGCCCTTGGTCACCTCGGCGGCCGGGTTGTTGGTATTGCCCGGGCCAATGTCGAGCGCGCGGTCGATCACCGCGCTGCCGATCCCCTCGGCAGCCAGCCGCGCGTCGAGCGCGTCGCGGCCCATGCGGCCCCACGAATAGGAAAAATAGGCCTCGTGCTGGGGCATGGACAGCAATTGATCATAGGCACAGGCATCGGTGATCGCCCGCACATCGGCCTGTGTCGCATTCGAAGCGGGCGTGCCGGGCGTCAGGAGCGCGTCGGCCACGCGCTCCTCGATGCCCGGCGGCGCGGCCTTGACCGCGCAGGCCATGACCTCGGGCGGACGCGCCAGAACGGCCGCCGGGGCAAGCAGCCCCGACGCCGCGCCAAGCAGCACCCACCCGGCAGGCCTCATGCAAACATCGCCATGCCGCCGTTCACATGCAGGGTCTGGCCGGTCATGTAGCCGGCTTCCTTGCTGGCGAGATAGGCGACGGCCGCGCCGATGTCCTGGCCCTCGCCCATGCGGCCCATCGGGATACGGGCGTTGAGCGCGTCCTTCTGGGCGTCGGGCAGCACGTCGGTCATCGCGGTGCGGATGAAGCCGGGGGCCACGCAGTTGACGGTGACATTGCGGCTGGCCAGTTCCTGCGCGAGGCTCTTCGACATGCCGACAAGGCCGGCCTTGGCCGCCGCATAGTTGACCTGACCGGGGTTGCCCGTCGCGCCCACGACGCTGGTGACCGAGATGATGCGGCCAAAGCGGGCCTTCATCATCGGCTTGGTCGCGCTGCGCATCAGGCGGAAGGCCGCTTCGAGGTTCACGCGGATCACCGCGTCCCATTCCTCGTCCTTCATGCGCATGGCGAGGTTGTCGCGGGTGATCCCGGCATTGTTGACGAGAATGTCGATCTTGCCCAGCGCGGCCAGCGCCGAGGGGACGAGCTGCTCGACCTGCTCGGCATTCGACAGGTCGCACGGCAACGCGACATGGTCCTGCCCATAGGCCGCGACGAGTTCATCGCGGAAGGCTTCCAGCTTGCCCGGATTCGTGCCCGAAAGGGCAAGGCGGGCACCCTGGCGGGCCAGCGCGTGGCTGATCGCCGAGCCGATGCCACCGGCAGCGCCGGTGACCAGCGCGGTCATGCCGGTCAGGTCGAAAAGACGGTTTTCCATACATTTTGCTCCGAATGAGCGCGGCAGGAGCCCCCGGCCCCGCCGCGCCGGACAATCACAGACCCTTGGCCAGCGCCTCGATGTCGGCCATGGTGATCACGCTGGTAACGGCCAGATCCGCGCCCGCCGAGCGGGTGATCATCGGCGCCAGCACCTTGCCACCCAGTTCGACGAAGGCTTCGACGCCCGCGTCCTTCATCGCGATCGCGCTTTCGCGCCAGCGCACGCGGCCCGTCACCTGCTCGACCAGCAGCGCCTGGACTTGCGCCGGATCGGTCACCACCGCAGCGGTGACATTGGCGAACAGCGGCACGCGGAAGGCCTGCGGCGGGGTGGCGGCCAGCGCCTGCGCCATGGCATCGGCGGCAGGCTGCATCAGCGGGCAGTGGAACGGCGCCGAAACCGGCAGCAGCACGCCGCGCTTGATCCCGAAGTCCTTGACCATGGCCACCGCGCGCTCGATCGCGCCCTTGTGGCCCGAAAGGACGACCTGACCGGGGTCGTTGTCGTTCGCCACGGTGCAGACTTCACCCTGCGCGGCGGCATCGGCCAGCGCCGTCGCCTTCTCGATATCAGCGCCCAGCAGCGCGGCCATGGCGCCCTCGCCCACCGGCACGGCAGCCTGCATCGAACGCCCGCGCAGCTTGAGCAGGCGCGCGGTATCGGCCAGCGAGAAAGCCCCGGCGGCGCACAGCGCGGTATATTCGCCAAGGCTGTGCCCGGCGACGAAATCGGCCTTGTCGGCCAGCGCGATGCCGCCTTCCTTTTCGAGCACGCGCAGCACGGCAATGGCATGGGCCATGATCGCGGGCTGGGCGTTCTCGGTCAGGGTCAGCGCCTCGTCGGGCCCTTGCGTCATGATGGCGAACAGCTTCTGGCCCAGCGCGTCGTCGACTTCCTCGAACACTTCGCGCGCGGCAGAGCTGGCAGCGGCGAGTTCGGCGCCCATGCCCACCTTCTGGCTACCCTGCCCCGGAAAAACGAATGCCCGCATGGTGAAATGACTCCGTAAAAAAGCTGGCGATCTCAAAAAACTCGCGCGGCCCTATTGACCCCGCGCCCGTCCTGCAACCCCGAAGGGGACAATCCGGTTATCGGCATCGTGCCCGATGTCGGCCCGGCCCAGAAAGGCCAGCCCGGTCCTGTCGCACCAGTGGCGTACCATCTGATCGACAGAAAAGCCAAAAGGCCTATCGTTTTCAGGCACCTGACTGACCCTGCCGATCCGCAGTCCGGCAGCCCCCGCCTGTTGCAGGCCCGCCGTCACATGGAACAGCAGCCGGTCGACGGCATAATCGTGCTCGCTCACTTCCTCGACCATCACGACATGCCCGACCAGATCGGGCATGACCGGGGTGCCCATGATCATCGCGAGCGTCATCAGGTTGAAGGCGACCACGGGCCGTGCCTCGTCGCCAAGCGAAGGCTCCAGCCCCTGCAGATCACCCGCCAGCCAGTCGAGCACGCGCCGCACCGCCGCCTCGCCCCCGGCCCGGCGCAGATCGACCGGCATCGGCGCATGGACGGGCCGCCCAATCCCGGCGCGATAGAGCGCAGCGAGCAGCACGCCGCCATCCGAATAGCCCAGATAGGTCTTGCCGCGTGCCGCCGCTCCCAGCCGCCCCATCGCATCCTGCGCGATCCGCCCCGCGCCATAGCCGCCGCGCGCGAACCATACCGCATCGACAGCCGGATCATTGGCGCATTCGACGAAAGCCGCGAGGCGCAGGGCGTCGCTTCCGGCGAAATGGCCCTCGCTGGCAAAGCACTGGTCGTGGAACGCGATGGACAGGCCGGGCGCTTGCGCGACGAGCGCTTCCACGCGCGCGGCGTCGTCGCGGGTGAACGGGGTGGATGGGGCGCAGACGGCGATGTGGGTCATGGACAGTGTTCGTAGGGGGGCTTGCGTCTGGCGTCCATTCCCCTCCACCACCCGCTTTCGCGGGCGGTCCCCCTCCCCATTGCATGGGGAGGATCAGCAAGGCCGGGGTTTGATCCTCCCCATGCAATGGGGAGGTGGCAGGCCGCAGGCCTGACGGAGGGGCGCGCGGGGCCAGTCTTGTCACTGCCGCCCCAATTCCTGTAGGGCCTTGCGCCATGACCACCCAGACTGCCGAGCCGCTCACCGCCCATCCCTGGTTTTTCTGCGGCATCGGCGGATCGGGCATGTTGCCCCTCGCGCTGATCCTCAAGGGGGCGGGCGCGCAAGTTTCGGGGTCCGACCGGGGGCGCGATCAGGGCCGCAGCCCCGAAAAGTTCGCCTGGCTCGAAAGTCTGGGCTTCACCCTGTTCCCGCAGGATGGCAGCGGCTTGGCTGATCCGCGCCAGACGCTGGTGGCCTCGGCCGCCGTCGAAGACACCGTGCCCGAAGTGGTCCGCGCCCGCGAACTGGGCTGCGCGCGGCTGTCGCGCGCGCAATTGCTCGCGCGGCTGTTCAACGCCGCCGATTGCGGCGTGGCCGTGGGCGGAACCAGTGGCAAGTCGACCGTGACCGGCATGATCGGCTGGATCCTGACCGCGCTCAATCGCGATCCCACGATCATGAACGGCGCGGTGATGAAGAATTTTGCGACCGCAGACGCGCCGTTTGCCTCGGCACGGGTTGGAAGCGGTGAAATCTTCGTGTCGGAAGTGGACGAGAGCGACGGCTCGATCGCGCTCTACGCCCCGCGCGTGGCTGTGCTCAACAATGTGAGCCTCGATCACAAGAGCCTTGAGGAACTGCGTGTCCTGTTTGGCGATTTCCTCGCCGCCGCGCCCGTGGCCGTGCTCAATGCCGACGACGCAGAGAGCCTCGCCCTGCGCCCGCGCGCCCGCGCGGTGATCACCTTCGGCTTTGCGCCCGAGGCCATGATCAGCGCGCTGCCCGAAAGCATCGTGGAAGGGCCGACCAGCCTTGCCGCCACAGTCATCGACCGCCGCGATGGCTCCACCGCCCCCCTCGCCCTCAAGGTGCCGGGCCGCCACAACCTCGCCAATGCGCTGGCCGCCCTTGCCGCCGCCAGTGCGCTGGGGGTTCCGCTGGCGCAAGCCGCCGCCGCGCTGGGCACGTTTGCGGGCCTTGCCCGCCGGTTCGACATCGTGGGCACGAGCGCCTCGGGCGTGACCGTGATCGACGATTTCGGACACAACCCGGAAAAGGTGGCCGCCACGCTCGCCACGCTCAAGGCCCATCGGGGCCGCGTGCTCGCGCTGTTCCAGCCCCATGGCTATGGCCCGCTGCGCCAGATGGGCGCCGAACTGGCCGAAGTCTTCGCCACGCGGCTGGGCGCGGAAGACCGCGTGATCCTGACCGATCCGGTCTATTTCGGCGGCACGGTGGACCGCACCCAGGGCTCGGAACGGATCGTCGGCCTGATCAACGACCACGGCGGCCATGCCGAATATGTCGGTGAACGCGAGGCAGCGGGCGAAAGGCTGCTCGCCCTCGCCCGCTCCGGCGCCCGTGCTGATGACCGTATCGTGATCATGGGCGCGCGCGACGACACCCTTTCGGTCTTCGCGCGCGACCTGCTGGCAAGACTGGCCTGAAATTCAGGCCAAAAAGGTCAGCGCAGCGTCTTTTCGAGCATGACGATGTGGGGGTCGCCCTCCACGCCATGGGCCACGAAGCCGCAATCCTTTTCCAGTTCGATCGCGGCATGGTTGGCGCGATCCTCGATCGCGATCACCCGCGTAAGGCCGCGGCGCTCGCCTTCGGCGGCGACAAGGTTGAGCATCCCCCAGCCCACGCCGCGCCCGCGATAGTCGCCGCGCACCGAGATCGCCACTTCGCCGGTTTCCATCTCGGCGTCGCAGGCCAGCACCGCCGAAGCGACAAGCTCGCCGGTCGCCTGATCGAAGGCCAGGAAGCTTTCCGTGCGCCAGTGATCGACATGGGTCATCGGCGCGAGGCGATCATGGTCGAGGTGGCCGGCGGCGGCCAGAAAGCGGAAGCGGCGGTCTTCGGGAAGGACCGCATCGAAAAACACGGCCAGCGCGTGCTCGTCCTCGGCAAAGGCCTGACGGACGCTGAGCGTCACGCCGCTGCGGGTCGGAACGGTCACCGCACGGGCGATCTGGGCCAGATTGGGCGCAGGAGTAGGGGCAGGCTGGGTCATTGCTTCGTCTCCCAAGGTCCGGACGATGATGGTCGCTTGATATGACCAATTCATTAGAATCGGCGCCGTGGTGGCGCCTTGACCTTGCGCAAAGGAAACCATCGTTTCCCGCGCCGCGCCATAGGGTTTTTCTTGCATTTCGGACCTCGTAAGCCTAAGCGCGCCCGGTTCCCTTGCGTAATCGGGGGAATGCCTGCGTGGGCATCCGGCCCGCATGGGCAGATCGGCCCTTTTGGCCCGCATCCTGCATGGGGCAGGCATGCGGAGAAAAGACCGGCGGAGACAACCGCCTGGCCGGAAACATCGAAACAGGAAGACTATTTCATGTCGACCAACCCGACGCGCGACGATTTCGCCGCGCTGCTTGACGAAACGCTCGGCGCTGCCGCCAACGGTGGCTTTGAAGGCCGCGTGGTCAAGGGCACCGTTACCGCCATCGAAAACGACAAGGCCGTCATCGACGTGGGCCTGAAGAGCGAAGGCCGCGTGGCCCTGCGCGAATTCGCCGCCCCCGGCCAGCCGCACGGCCTCAAGGTCGGCGACGAAGTCGAAGTGTTCGTGGACCGCGTTGAAAACGCCGACGGCGAAGCCATGCTGTCGCGCGACCGCGCCCGCCGCGAAGCCGCCTGGGACAAGCTCGAAGCCGAATTCGGCGAAGGCAAGCGCGTTGAAGGCGTGATCTTCGGCCGCGTGAAGGGTGGCTTCACCGTCGACCTCGACGGCGCCGTGGCCTTCCTGCCCGGCTCGCAGGTCGACATCCGCCCCGTGCGCGACGTGACCCCGCTGATGGACATGCCGCAGCCCTTCCAGATCCTCAAGATGGATCGCCGCCGTGGCAACATCGTGGTTTCGCGCCGCGCCGTTCTGGAAGAAACCCGCGCCGAACAGCGCTCGGGCCTGATCCAGAACCTCAAGGAAGGCCAGATCATCGACGGCGTGGTCAAGAACATCACCGACTACGGTGCGTTCGTGGACCTCGGCGGCATCGACGGCCTGCTCCATGTCACCGACATGAGCTACAAGCGCGTCAACCACCCCTCGGAAGTGATCGCCATCGGCGACACCGTGCGCGTCCAGATCATCCGCATCAACCAGGACACGCAGCGCATTTCGCTGGGCATGAAGCAGCTTGAAAGCGATCCCTGGGATGGCGTTGCCGCCAAGTACCCGGTCGGCGCCAAGCTGCACGGCACTGTCACCAACATCACCGAATACGGCGCCTTCGTCGAACTCGAACCGGGCATCGAAGGCCTGGTGCACGTTTCGGAAATGTCGTGGACCAAGAAGAACGTCCACCCCGGCAAGATCGTTTCGACCAGCCAGGGCGTCGACGTCATGGTGCTCGAAGTCGACAGCGACAAGCGCCGCATCAGCCTCGGCCTCAAGCAGGCCCAGCAGAACCCCTGGGAAGCTTTCGCCGAAAAGCACCCGGTTGGCTCGATCGTCGAAGGCGAAGTCAAGAACGCGACCGAATTCGGTCTGTTCATCGGCCTCGATGGCGACGTGGACGGCATGGTTCACATGTCGGACATCGCCTGGGGCATCTCGGGTGAAGACGCGCTGGCCCTCCACCGCAAGGGTGAGCAGGTCAAGGCCGTGGTCCTCGACGTGGACGTCGACAAGGAACGCATCAGCCTGGGCATGAAGCAGCTCGAAAAGGGCGCTCCGGCTGCTGGCGGCGTGGCCACCTCGGGTTCGCTGCGTCGCGGCGAAGTCGTGACCGTGACCGTGCTCGAAGTGCGTGACGGCGGCCTCGAAGTGCAGGCTGGCGACGATGGTGCCACCGGCTTCATCAAGCGTTCGGATCTGGGTCGCGACCGCGACGAACAGCGCCCCGACCGCTTCCAGGTCGGTCAGAAGATCGACGCCATGGTCACCGGCTTCGACCGTTCGAAGAAGCCCAACTTCTCGATCAAGGCCCGCCAGCTGGCCGAAGAAAAGGAAGCGGTGGAACAGTACGGTTCGTCGGACTCGGGCGCTTCGCTCGGCGACATCCTCGGCGAAGCTCTCAAGGCCCGCGGCTAAGAGACTTCCGGCTGATCCTGAGATTCAGCCGGGGTTCGCCCCGGCTGGCTTTCATGGCCACCAACACGAAAGGGCCCGCCCGGCTTGTCCGGCGGGCCTTTTTGCTGCCTGCGCCCCTCGCTTTGGGGCCCGGCAATCCCTACATCACGGGCATGACTGCTTCCTCCACGCCCTCGCGCGTCCAGCGCCTGCGCGACGCCACCCACGAGGCCCACGCCACGCTCGACAAGGCGCTGATGGACCGCGACAGCTTCGCCAGCCTCGCAGGCTATGCCCCGTTCCTGACCATGCAGCACGCGTTCCACCGCGATATCGACGCGCTCTATGCCGATCGCGCGCTTGGCGCGGCCTTCCCCGGCCTTGCCGCGCGCCGCCGCCTGCCGCTGCTCGAACAGGATCTGGCCGATCTGGGGCTGACACCCGTGCCCGCCGCACCCGCCTTCGACGGACCGGTCCCTTTCGCCACCGCCCTCGGCTGGCTCTATGTCGCCGAAGGCTCGAATCTGGGCGCGGCGGTGCTGCGCAAGCTGGTCGCGCGGATAGGCCTGTCCGACACATTCGGCGCACGCCATCTGGCCCCGGCGCAGGAAGGCCCCGCCGCCCACTGGCGCGCCTTTGTCGAGGTGCTCGACGCCCTGCCCCTGTCTTCCGAAGAGGAAGCGCAGGCCATCGCCGGGGCCCGCGCGGCCTTTGCCCATGTCGCCGCCCTCGCCCATGTTACCGCCCCGGCACCCGTGACGCAGGGCTGAATTTCGCGCCGCCCCGGCAAACCCGCACGCTCAGGGCTCCTCACAGGCTTTTGCTTTGCAGCATTTGCGCTATGAGGAACCCACCGGCTGCCTGACAGCGCCGGACGGGGAATAAGGCCCAGCCAAGGGCCAGGAGCGGGGCGATGATCGAAGTTCACCAGTTTGCCTGCCTGTCGGACAACTACGGCTATCTCGTACACGACAGTGCGAGCGGCGAAACCGTGTGCATCGATACGCCCGACGCCGGGATCTATCTGGACGAAGCCGCCCGGCGCGGCTGGACCATCACCCAGATCTGGAACACCCACTGGCACGCCGATCACGCCGGCGGCAATGCCGCGATTGCCGCGGCCACGGGCGCGACGATCACCGCCCCGGCCATCGATGCCCCCAAAATCGCAGGGGTTACGCGTACCGTCGACGGCACGCGCGAAGGCGGCGACACGGTGAAGCTTGGCGCCTTCACCATCCGCGTGCTGGCCGTGGGCGGGCACACGCTCGGCCATGTCGCCTATGTCTTCGACGACGTGCCGCTGGCCGACGGAACGACCGGCACTCTGGCTTTCGTGGGCGATTCCCTGTTCGCGCTGGGCTGTGGCCGGATGTTCGAGGGAACCCCCGTCCAGTTCTGGGACAGCCTGTCGCGGCTCAAGGTCCTGCCTGCGGCCACCCGCGTCTATTGCGCCCACGAATATACCGCCAGCAATGCCCGCTTTGCCCTCCACGCCGATCCTGACAACGCCGCGCTGATCGCCTATGCAGGCGAAGTGGAAGCGCGGCGCGCACAAGGCCTGCCCACCGTCCCCACGGTGATGGCGCGCGAGGCGGCCACCAATCCTTTCCTGCGGGCCGACGATCCGGCCTTGCAGGCCCGCTGGGGCGGCGGCGATGCCGTGGCCACCTTTGCCGCCTTGCGCGCAGCCAAAGACAGCTTCCGCTAGAGCGCCGACCGAGAAGAGAACCGACCATGGCCGAAAGGCGTCTTACCCGCGTAACCTCGTTCGACGTCGCCGAAGCGGCGGGCGTGAGCCAATCCACGGTCAGCCGCGCGCTGGCCGGGGACCCCTCGATCAGCGCCCCCACCCGCCAGCGGGTGATGGAAGCGGCGCGCAAGCTCAACTATCAGGTCGACGAGAACGCCGCCCGCCTGCGCCGGGGCAAGACCGGCACGCTCGCGGTGGTCATGGTCTGCCGCCCCGGACAGGACCGCAAGGACCTCAACCCGTTCTACTACGCGCTGCTGGGCAGCACTTGCGCGGCAGCCTCGGCGCGCGGCTACGAAGTGCTCGTCTCCTTTCAGGACAGCGAGACCAATTTCTGGGGCCACTATCAGGAACGCCGCAAGGCCGACGGCATGATCGTCATCGGCACGAGCGAGAACACCGCCGCCTGGGACTATTTCGGCAGCCTGCCCGAGGGCAGCAACTGGGTCTGCTGGGGCGCCACGCACGACAGCTTCCCGTGGGTGCGCAGCGACAACCACGCCGGGGCGACGCTCGCCACGCGCCACATGCTCGTGCGCGGCTATCGGCAGATCGTCTGCCTGGGCTCGGAAACCTCGCCCCAGCGCCAGTTCAAGGAACGCTACGACGGCTATGCCGCGGCGATGAAGAGCGCGGGGCTCGAACCCGTGCTCCAGCGCATCGAGCGCGGCCTGCCCCGCGAGGAACAGGGACGCCTGGCCACTGCCGCGCTGATCGACAGCGGGCGCCCGTTCGACGGCCTGTTCGGGGTCAGCGACGAGATCGCGCTGGGCGCGCTCAAGGAACTGGCCAGCCGGGGCTATGTCGTGCCCGACCAGATCGGCGTGGTGGGCTTCGACGGCGTGCGCGCCGGGGCCTGGTCGACGCCGCCGCTCACCACCGTCGAATCCGACTTCGAGGTCGCCGGTTCGCTGCTGGTCGAACGGCTGCTGGCCATGATCGCGGGCGAGAAACCGGCCACGCAGCGCGTGCCCGTCCGCCTTGTCGTGCGCGGCTCCACCCGCCCCTGAAGCCGGACCGCAACAGACACAAACAAGACCGGGCACGAAAAAGGCCGGGGAAGGATACCTTCCCCGGCCTTTTTTCAAAGGATCATCACGAAACCGGTCAGATGGCCGGATCGTCGTCCACCGGCGAGTTGAACTCGTGCCAGAGGCCATTGATCACGCCGAAACCGACGGCCAGGCCGAGGCCGAGAACCCAGGAGAAATACCACATCGTCTTGTCTCCCTGTCTCAGTAGAAGTCGGGGTTGGTGCGCACTTGCGCCAGCGTCACGCGGCCACCCATCACCTTCATCACCCACGCCGTGTAGATCAGGATCAGCGGCAGGAAGATGATCGTGCAGATCAGCATGATGAACAGCGTGAGGTGGCTGGACGAGGCGTTCCACACCGTCAGGCTGGAGCTGGGGTCGATCGAGCTGGGCAGGATGAAGGGGAACATGCTCAGACCGACGGTGGCGATGATGCCGACCGTGGCCAGCGCCGTGCCGCCAAAGTTCATCCATGCCGCGCGGCGACCGATGCCCGCCAGCGCCACCAGCGGCCCGACAAAGCCGAGCACGGGCGCCAGGATCATCCAGGGATGCAGGCCATAATTGGCCATCCATGCGCCGGCAGCCGCTTCGCTGTGGCTCATCAGCGGGTTCGACGGGCCCATGGTATCGACCGTGCCGACCAGCTTCATGCCCATGCCGGTCTTGGCGACCATGACACCGCCCAGTGCGAAGAGCACCAGCGTGGCAATCGCGGCGATACGGCCATAGGCACGGGCACGCTCGGCCACCGGACCTTCTTCGACCTTCACGGCCAGCCAGCCAGCCCCGTGCAGCACCACCATGGCCACCGAGAGCAGCCCGGCGAGCAGGGTGAAGGGCGTGAACAGACCCAGCAGGCTGCCTTCGTAGATCATGCGCAGGTCGCTATCGAGGCGGAAGGGCGCACCCACCAGGACATTGCCGACCGCCACGCCGAAGACCAGCGCGGGCACGAAGCCGCCCACGAAGAGCGCCCAGTCCCAGCGCGTGCGCCAGGCCGGATCGGGCTTCTTCGAGCGGTACTTGAAGGCCACCGGACGCAGGATCAGCGAGGCCAGGACCAGGAACATGGCAAGGTAGAAGCCCGAGAAGCTGACCGCATAGACGAACGGCCAGGCCGCGAAGATCGCGCCGCCGCCCAGGATCAGCCACACTTGGTGGCCTTCCCAGTGCGGAGCGATCGAATTGATCACCTGGCGGCGTTCCTCGTCGTTGCGGCCCACGAAGGGCAGCAGCGCAGCCGTGCCCAGATCGTAGCCATCGGTCAGGGCAAAGCCGATCAACAGCACGCCCAGCAGCGCCCACCAGATCAGGCGCATGGTTTCATAATCGAGCGGGATATGCATCTCACTCTACTCCTTATTCAGCCGGAACCGGGGCAAAGCCCGCGTCGTGGTGGTCGGCATCAGGCGCATGCTCGATCGGCCCCTTGCGGATCGAGGCGAGCATGAGGCGCACTTCGATCACCGCCAGCGTACCATAGAGCGCGGTAAAGCCCACGATGGTCGTCCAGATCTGCGGAATGGTCAGCGAGGAAGCGCCAAGGAAAGTGGGCAGAACGCCATCGACGGCCCAGGGCTGACGGCCGATTTCGGCCACGACCCAACCCGATTCAATCGCCAGCCAGGGCAGCGGAATCATGAAGACGGCCAGCTTGAGGAACCAGGTGGAGCTGAACTGGCAGGCCGAGGCGCGCCAGAAAGCGATGGCGAAGAAGGCGATGAAACCAAAGCCGATGAGGGCCATGCCACGGAACAGGAAGAACATCGCGGTCACGTTGGGCACGGTGCGCCATGCGGCAGCCATGATCTGCTGGTCGTTGGCCTGACGCGGATCGGCCACTTCACGCTTGAGCAGCAGGGCATAGCCGATGTCGGCCTTGTGCGCCTCGAAAGCGGCACGGGCGGCCATGTCGTGACGGTTGACCTTGAGCTTTTCGACCGCATCATAGGCGATCACGCCGCTGTGGATGCGTTCGTCGGCCCGCAGGACGAGTTCACGGATACCGGTCACTTCGCCGCTGAGCGAACGCGTACCGATCAAGCCCATCAGGTAGGGAATCTTGATCGCCGCATGGGTGACGTGGGCATCGTTGTCGGGGAGGCCGAAGGCGGTGATCGCAGCGGGAGCCTTTTCGGTTTCCCACATGGCTTCGATCGCGGCCAGCTTCATCTTCTGGTTGTCGGAAAGGGCATAGCCGCTTTCGTCACCGAGCACGACGACCGAGAGCGAAGAGGCCAGACCGAAGGCGGCAGCAACCATCATCGAGCGGCGCGCGATATTGGTGTACTTGCCCTTGAGCATGTACCAGGCCGAAACACCCATCACGAACGTCGCGCCGCAGACATAGCCGGCGGACACGGTGTGGACGAACTTGGCCTGCGCCACGGGGTTGAACAGCACGGCCGAAAAGTCGGTCACTTCCATGCGCATCGTTTCGGGATTGAACGCGGCACCGGCGGGGTGCTGCATCCAGCCGTTGGCAACCAGAATCCACAGGGCCGACAGGTTGGTGCCCAGTGCGGTCAGGAAGGTGACGAACAGGTGCTGCACCCGGCTCAGGCGATCCCAGCCGAAGAACATCACGCCAACCATCGTGGCTTCAAGGAAGAAGGCCATCAAACCTTCGATGGCCAGCGGCGCACCGAAGATGTCACCCACGTAGTGCGAGTAGTAGGCCCAGTTGGTGCCGAACTCGAACTCCATGGTCAGGCCCGTCGCGACCCCGAGCACGAAGTTGATGCCGAACAGCTTGCCCCAGAAACGGGTGATGATCCGCCAGATGGGCCGCTTGGTGATCACATAGATGGATTCCATGATGACCAGCATGAACGACAGCCCAAGCGTGAGCGGTACGAACAGGAAGTGGTACATGGCTGTCAGCGCAAACTGAAGCCTGGACAATTCAACGACAGCCAAATCCATGGCGGTTGTCCTCAAGTTGGGCGTGCAATCCGGGTCTGTCGGGCTTATTGGGCCAGCTGGGAAGCGCCCGGACCACGCTTGCTACAAGTAGCAGTTAACAATAAGTGGCTTTAGAATATGATCGAGCGTGCCATGCCTTCGTCCTTTCGTCCGCGCCCCGATGGACGGGCCACGCTGTGGTGGGTGGCAGAATGCCTCGGCGCCATACCCGTCGCGCTCGGCCTCGGCCTTGCCCTCGATCAAAGTTTGGCGTCTTTTATCGCATCCCACTCTCCCCTTGCCGTGGTTTGCGTGCTGTTTTTGGCCGGTTCGCTCTGGCGTGCGCTGGCACAGGCCAGCGCGGCCCTGGCCGGGCAGGCCGCTGCGGCGCGGGCCAAGACGGCCTGGCGTCAGCATCTGTTTCCGGCCCTGTTGCCCACGCGACGCACGCGCGGACGCCTGATCGGCGAAGACATGCATCTGGCCGTGGAATCGGTGGCGGCGGGCGAAGGCCTTGTCGCCCGTTTCCTGCCCCTGCGCGGGGCGGTCGGGGTGGTTCCGCTTCTGGTGGTCGCGGCAGTGGCTCCGGCCAGTTGGGTCTGCGCATTGATCATGCTTGCCACGCTGCCTCCCTTCATCATCGGGATGATCCTGGCCGGTAGTGCCACCGCGCGTCGGGCGCAAGCGCATCATACAGCACTTTCAAGACTTTCGGGTCTTTTTATTGACCGTATCCGTACTCTCCCGACGATTCTTTCGCTCGGCGCGGAAGACCGCATCGCGCGCCATCTGGGACAGGGCGCGCGCGAAGTGGCCAGCCGCACGATGGCGGTCCTTGCGCTCGCCTTCACATCGAGCGCCATTCTCGAATTCTTCGCCGCGCTCGGGGTCGCCCTCGTGGCGGTTTACTGCGGTTTTTCGCTGCTGAACCTGCTCCCCTTCCCCGCGCCAGAACACCTGACTCTGGGCCGCGCGTTCTATGCCCTGGCGCTCGCGCCCGAGTTCACCCTCGGCCTGCGCCGCCTCGCGGCCGCCTATCACGAAAAGCAGACCGGCGAGGCTGCCACCGCCGCCATGCGGGCCGAATTCGCGCGTGTCTGTGCCCTGCCCGAACCGATTCCCGCCCCCCGCCTCTGGCAGGGACAGGGCGTGATTCTCGCCCATCCCGACGGCACCCGCATCGGCCCGCTCGACTGGGCCTGGGCCATGCCGGGCCTTCACGCGGTGACCGGCCCCACGGGTGCGGGCAAAAGCTCGCTGCTGGGCGCGCTGATCGGTCAGGTGCCGATCGCGGGCGGCACGATTGCCGTCGATGGCGCAAGTTTTGCCCCCGGATCGCTCAACCCGGCCATCGGCTGGGCGGGCCAGCAGGCCGTGTTCCTGCCCGGCACCTTGCGCGAGGCACTCACCACGGGCCCGCAAATCGCTGCGCCGGTGATGACCGCCTGCCTCGAAAGCCTTGGCCTCGGGCCGATGCTGGCGCGGCGCGGCGGGCTCGACATGGTGATTGACCATCGCGGTTCGGGCCTCTCGGGCGGCGAGCGGCGGCGGCTGGCACTTGCCCGCGCGCTGCTTTCGGCCCGCCCGCTGCTGATGCTCGACGAACCCACCGCCGATCTCGACGAGGACAGCGCCGTCCGCGTGCGAACCGTTCTGGCACAGGCCGCGCAGGAACGCATGGTCGTCGTCGCCAGCCACGATCCGGCGCTGATCGCCATGGCCACCACCCTGTGTCCGGTCACCGGCTGGGAGATTGCGGCATGATCCCGCTGCTGCGCGAGGCGCTGGCCGGTCAGGCCCGTACCGTCCGTTTTGCGATCCTGTGCGCGATGCTGGCCGCGCTGGCGGGCGTGGGCCTGCTGGCGATTGCCGGCTGGTTCCTCGCCGGGGCCGCGCTGGCGGGGCTCG
>DQVI01000068.1 GCA_015661825.1 Novosphingobium capsulatum | reverse complement strand
GGAAGCGGCAGACACCGGCACCGCGACAGTCCGCGCCGCGACCGCGCCCGACCTTGCGCGGCTTTCCGCGCTGACCACCCGGCCCGTGGCGGGCGCGGTGCACTTTTCGGGCACGGCCCAGATTGCCGATCTGGGCGAATTGCGCGCGGCCTTGCGCGCGGCTTTCGTGCGCAGGGGAGGAACACTGGTCGACGAAAAGGCGGCGCTCGTTCCCGACAGGGATCGCAAGCGGATCGTGCGGATCGCCGGGCGCGCACCCGTTCTGGACGCGGTGGACCGCGTGCTGGTCTGCGCGGGTATCCGTTCGCGCGCGCTGATGGAGGGGCTGGGCCATGCCGTGCCGATGATCGCCGAGCGCGGCTATCATGTGCGGGCCAAAGTGGAAGATGGCGATTGGCCCGCCGACATGCCCCCGGTGGTGTTCGAGGAGCGCGGGATGATCGTCACGCGCTATCGGACCTGTGTTCAGGCGGCCAGCTTCGTCGAACTGGGCGATCCCGATACCCCGGCAGACCCGCGCAAGTGGGAGCGGCTCGAAACGCATATTGCGCAGCTTGGCCTGCCCGTTGCCGGGCCGTTTGCTCGCTGGATGGGCTGCCGCCCGACCCTGCCCGATTATCTGCCCGCGATTGGCCGCTCGGCCCGGCTCGACAACCTCTTCTACGCCTTCGGGCATCAGCATCTGGGCCTCACGCTGGCCCCGATCACCGCGCGGCTGGTCGCGGACATGATCGGGGACACGGCGCAGGCCGGTACGCTGGCGCCCTTTGACCTTGCCCGTTTCGCATAAGGACTGGAAATACGATGATTGGCGGATCGACCGCGCAGACCGAACTGGACCGTCTGTCCCCCTGGACCGACCGTGCCCCCGCGATTTCCCCGGCCGAGCGCGAGGCGCGGATGGATCGCGCCCGCACGCTGACCCAGGCCCTTGGCGCCGATGCGCTGCTGGTCGATGCCGGGGCTTCGCTGCGCTATTTCACCGGCCTGCCCTGGGGCCAGAGCGAGCGCCTCGTCTCGATGCTGCTGGCCCCCGGTCGCACGCCGATCATGATCTGCCCGCACTTCGAGATCGGCACGCTCGAAGCCGATCTGGCCGTTCCGGTCGAGATCCGCTCGTGGCAGGAAGACGAAGACCCGGTCGCGCTGGTGATCGACGCCCTGCGCGAGATCGGCGCGCGCACGCTGGCCATCGACCCCGAACTGCCGTTCCACTTTGCCGAGCGCATCCGCGCGGCCGGAACGGTCGGGCTGGTCGATGCCATGCCGGTCATCAAGCAGTGCCGCATGGTCAAGTCTGCCGCCGAACTGGCGCTGATGCAGCAGGCCAAGGCGATGACGCTGGTGGTCCAGCATGCCGCCGCGCGCATCCTGCACCCCGGCATCCGCCAGAGCGAGGTGGTCCGCTTCATCGACGCGGCCCATCGCCGTCTCGGGGCGAGCGGGTCGAGCTTCTGCATCGTCCAGTTCGGCGAGGCGACCGCCTATCCCCATGGGCTTCCCGGCGACCGTGCGCTGGAGGAAGGCCAGCTCGTGCTCGTCGATACCGGCTGCACGATCGAGGGCTATCATTCCGACATCACGCGGACCTATGCGTTTGGTTCGGTCTCGCAGGACATCCGCGACATCTGGGCCATCGAGAAGGAAGCCCAGCAGGCCGCCTTCGACGCCGTGCGCCCCGGCGAAACCTGTGAAAGCGTCGACAATGCCGCGCGCGCGGTGCTGGTCCGCGCCGGGCTGGGGCCCGACTATGCCCTGCCGGGGCTGCCCCATCGCACCGGCCATGGCATCGGCCTGTCGATCCACGAGCCGGCCTATCTGGTGCGCGGCGACCGCACCGTGCTCGAACCGGGGATGTGCTTCTCGAACGAGCCGATGATCGTCGTGCCCGGACGCTTCGGCGTGCGGCTGGAAGATCACATGCATGTGACCGCGCAGGGCGCGCGCTGGTTCACGCAGCCCCAGGCCGCGATCGACGATCTGGGCGGGCCCGTGCTGGCGGGGTGACAGGCGGGATGGGCCTTCCGTCCCCTTCGCATGAGCAGCGAGGGGACGGAGCCGATCCCGGTTCCTGTCACCTGAAACTGCACGGATTTGGCAGGGTCGCATGGCGGGGCGACAGGCCTTGGATTAGGATCGTCCTGTTCCATGGCAAAAGGGGCGCGCGGGCATGTTCGGGAAAATCTGGCAGCGGGTTCTCAGATCACACGCGCCCGAGGCCTATGCCCGCAGCATCGGCGTGAAGCTGGGCAAGGGATGCCGGCTTCTGGATGTCGATTTCTCGTCCGAACCCTACCTGATCACGCTGGGGGACCGGGTGAGCGCAACACGGGTGCGCTTCGAGACGCATGATGGTGGCGTCTGGGTCGCCCGGAGCGTGCATCCGCAGATCGACATGGTGAAACCCATCGTCGTGGGCAGCAATGTTTTCCTCGGCTATGGGGCGATCATCATGCCGGGTGTGACCATCGGCGACAATGTCGTGATCGGCGCAGGGGCGGTGGTCACGCGGGACATCCCCGCCAACAGCGTCGCCGTCGGAGTCCCGGCGCGCGTCATCCGCTCAACCGGCGCCTATATCGCCGATGCCCTGACGCACGGCGAAAGCACCAAGGCAATGACCCGCCGCGAAAAAAAAGCATTCTACGAAGCAAAATACCGCCCCGAGCCATAAGGGCCACTGCCGGCCCCTGCTGGCAGGCCAGCCTACCTATCCCAGCCGATCCTCGTCGGTATAGATTTCGAAGCGGGACAGTGTGGCCAGGCCAAAGGTTGTGGTCAGCGCTACATCGGCGGCATCGCGCCCGCGCGCCATTAAAATGCGTCCGCGCCGGGGGAAGTTGTGGCGCGCATCAAACACATACCAGTTCCCGCCCAGCCACACCTCGAACCATGCGGAAAAATCCATGTCGCCCATGATGGCGGGCAGGTCCATGTCGCCCAGATATCCGGTGCAATAGCGTGCGGGAATGTTCATGCAGCGGCACAGCGCAATCGCCAGATGCGCATAATCGCGGCACACACCGCTGCGCTCCTGAAACACATCCCACGCGGTCTTTGTCGACCGGGCCGCCATATAGTCAAAGCGGATCGCGCCATGAACATAGTCGACAATCGCCTGCACCAGTTCCCAGCCCTGCGGCACATGGTCAAACAGGTTCCAGGCGATTTCGCTCAGCCGGTCGGTTTCGCAATAGCGACTGCCCAAGAGATAATGCAGCACATCATTGGGCAATTCGGCCAATGTTGCCTGCCTGGCTTGCATGTCTGCCAGATCGGGTTCGAACGAATCCTCGATCACAAAGCCGCAGGAAATGGTCAGGCCGCCCGCCGGCATGGTCAGCCGGGTACAGATATTGCCGAAAGCATCGACATAATCATACAGCGGCACATCGGGCGTGGTGTAAATGCGCTGTGCGGTGCGCAAATCCTTGTTGCGCGATGTGTGAACGCTCAGCGTGGCCAGCATCGGCACGGGCTGCTCGCAGGTGAAGCCGATATTATATCCGGCGCGGATCAGCATGCAGCAGGCCTTTCATCGAAGGGGGGGCTCTGGCAAAATTCCTTGCCGCAGCAGATCGACCAGCGTGGCAATCTCGATCGTCGCCATGGTCGAGAAGGTGTCGGAAATCGCATAGGGCAGAACGATGCGATCCCCGAATTTCATGGCTCCGCAGGAATAGACCACATTGGGCACATAGCCCTCGCGCTCGGATTTTTCCGGTGTCACCAGTGGGAGGCGCAAGCGACCGATCACGCGGCTGGGGTCTTGCTTGTCCAGCAGCACAGCCCCGATCGAATAGTGACGCACCGGCCCCACACCATGGGTGAACAACAGCCAGCCTTCATCCAGTTCGACGGGCGAGCCGCAATTGCCGATTTGGACGAATTCCCAAGGAAATTCAGGGTGCAATACCGGCGTTCCCAAACCCCATTCCTGCAAATTGTCCGAATAAACCAGATACAGGCTTTCATTGTCGTGCCGGGCGATCATTGCATAGCGCCCGCCAATCTTGCGCGGAAACAGCGCCATGCCCTTGTTGCTGGCCGCCAGCCCGCGCAGTGCAACGAGCCGGAAGGACAGAAAATCTCGGGTTTCCAGCATTTCGGAACGGATCTCGCGCCCGTCATAGGCGGTATAGGTGGCGTAATAGGTGGTGCTCCCTGCCTCCTCGAAGGCGACAAAGCGCGCATCTTCCAGGCCATTGACCTGTGCCTCGGTGATCGGAAAGATCACCCTTTCGGTGATGTCGCTATCGGGGGCAAAGGTCAGTTCCACCCGGTCCCCCACGCGCGCGATCACTTTGGGGAGGCTGGCGAACCGCATCGGTGGCTCAATGGCCAGTATGCCCTTTTTGCTGATTGTGCCGCAGCGGAAGGTCAGCGAAGAGACATGCCCTTCGCCCACCGCCCGCAGCGACATGATGAAGCGCAGGCTATCGGGCGGCATGCCGCTCTGGTCGGGATGGGGGACGATGCTGGGGTTGAACAGCGCAGCGGCCTCGAAGCTGTATTCATGCAGGAAATAGGCCCCGATCAACTGGCGTTGGGTCTGGGAAAAGGGGGTATGAAAGGCAAAGGCATGTTCCATGTCCGTGGCCCGCTGCTCGAAAATGCCAAGCATGTGCCCGCGATCATCAAAATGAGACAAGGCGCCGTCCAAAACAATCGCCGCCTCTGTCTCGTCGAGGGCCAGCACCCTCTCCACGATGTGATTGGCCCGTACCTTGTCGGTCGGATTGAATTCGCGCGGTTCGGCGGCAAGCCGGAAAGGACGCACAACCACGCGCGAGGGATCGGGCCGCAAATGCAAAGCATGGCGGTTGAAAAAGGGCGCGTTTTGCATGAAGTCCTATCCGACGTCGTGAAGGGGGAAAAGCGAAGGACCTGAAAGCCGAATGGGTACGGGCAAAGGCAGGTCGCGCTCGAATTGCTGCATGTCGCAAAGCGACAGAAGATAGGAGAGCAGGGACTCAGCCCCCCTGTTTTCATTGGCCCGATCCGGGTGCAGGCCATCGCGACAACTGCCGGTGGCGATGTCGACCAACGGCAGGCCCAGATCATTTGCGCCCGTGAACCAGGCAAAGGCCTTGTGCGCCTCGACATGCCATGCGGGGGCCGGATCAGCGACAGAGGCTGCCAGACAGGCCGCAATGGTGGCGCAGGCCTCGACCGGTTGTTGATCAAAGCCGAGCGGTGTCTCGCGCGAGATCAGCAGGAAACCTTGCGAGCCGACCGGGCGGAAATGGCCCTCAGGGGCGGTTTGCCGGGATAACAGCCAGCGCAGGCTGCGCAATCCCGCCTCGACAAGATCGCGCACGCCGCAACGCCTGCCGGTCACGATCAGTGCCTCGCACAGGCGTGCATTGTCATAGGTCAGCCGATCCTCGAACCAGACCCAATCCTCGCTTTGGCAGGCCAACAGTCGGGCGTGAAGTCGCTCGCCCAGCACCAGTTGCAACCGCCGCGCCTTGTGGTCGTTTGGTCGGGCGCCGCAATAGAACGACAGCCCCAGCAGTGCGAAGGCCCAGGCCCGCGGCGAGGTGAACGCCTTTACCGGCGCCAGAGCCTGCTCGAACAGGGCGCAGGCCCATTGCGCCAGCGGTGTGTCCTGCCCCTGCGCCACGCAGGCGCCCAGCGCCCAAAGGGTGCGGCCATGGCTGTCCTCGGACCCGGCCTCTTCCAGCCATCGCCTGTCATAGCCCATGAAATTGCGGAACCGCCCCGTGTCCGGATTCCACCCATGCTGAATAAACGCGGCAAAGCGGGGCTGCATCGTTGTGATGAAGCCGGCGTGCCGGTTCGTATCCCGATGCGGCCCGATGCCATGGCACAGCAGCAGTGCGCGGGCATTGTCATCGATACAATAGCCATGATTGCGGTCGGGAATGCCGTAAACCGCGTGTTGAAACAGCCCCGTATCATCGCACATCGCCGCAAAGTGATCGAGCGGCATGCGGGGCGATTCGGGCATGGGCTTGCGGCATACCGCGCGAAAGGCTTCGCGATAGCACAGCGCAGTGTTACGCCATGTCATCGCGCGACTGGCGACATAGGCACGGCGGCCCATGGCAAGACGCGAGGCCTCGTCCGTCAATAGATCGGACACTACCGAGCCCATTGCCGCCGTATCGCCAAAGGGCACCAGCGCGCCCGAGCCGTCGTTCAGCAATTCGAGCGCATGCCAATAGGGTGTCGAGACTACCGGCCGCCCCAAGCCGTGCGAATAGGCCAGCGTGCCCGATGTCATCTGGCTTTCGACCAGATAGGGGGTCACATAGACATCGCACATGGCAATATGTTGCAGCAATTCGGGCCGGTCGACGAAGCGGTTGAGAAACACGACATGCCCATCCAGCCCCAGTTTATGCACCAGCGCCATCAGGCTTTCGCGATAGGCCTCGCCCGCATCGCGCAACAGGCTGGGATGGGTCGCGCCCATCACCACATAGATCGCATCGGGAGCGGCGGCCAGCACCGCCGGCATCGCCTTGATCATCGTTTCGATGCCCTTGTTCGGGCTGATCAGCCCGAATGTCAGGATGATGCGATGGCCTGAAAATCCCAGTTTTTCCTTGGCCTGCTGCGGTATGATCAGCGGCATGTCGGGAATGCCATGGGGGATCACGAGGATCTTGTCGGGATCGGCACCATAGACGTCGATCAGGATTGAGCGCCCCTTTTGCGCCATCACCACCACCCGTGCCGAGGCAGCCAGCAGCGCCATGGTGACCTTGCGCTGGGCATCGCTGGGTTGGTCGAGCACAGTGTGCAGCGTGGTGACCAATGGAATGCGCAAGGCGGCGATCAAGCCAAGGATATAATCGCCGGCCTCGCCGCCATAGATGCCGAACTCGTGCTGGAGCGAGGCGACATCAAAGCCCTGTTCATGGATGAAGTCGGCCGCTGCCAGATAGCCACCGGCATCTTCCTGCGCGATGGTCCAGCGGACATGGGGCGGAAAAGCATATTGCCCGCCCGGATCGCACATGGCGATGATGGCAGTTTGCGCCACATCATCCAAGTGGCGTACGGCCAATTCAAGATCGGTGGTAAAGGTTGCTATGCCACAGCGCCGGGGCAAGGCATTGCCGATAAAGGCAACGCGCAGCGACTGGTTCTGGAGATCGTCCTAGTGCTTGCCTTTCGGCTTGCGTGTGGCGGCCAGCACTGGCGAGCTCTCTTGCGGCATCAGCACCACGCGGGTCTTGCCTTTGGTGGCCTTGGGTTTGCGGATTTCGCGATTGCTGCGTTTCTGCGATTTGGCCATGTCAGTCGCTGCCTTGAATCATGTGTGATTGAGAGTTTTTCCCCAACGCCGATACGGGCACACGAAAGGGGACATGGGGCCGATGGGGATAAGCGAATGCCTGAAAATCCGTCCGCAACCGGCGCAAGGTTTGTATGCTGGCGGCTAAAGTAGGCCCGTTGGAGGCCAATGCGTAACGCATGATGGCGAGTTGTTCGTCTTTGAAATCTGATTGAGGCACATGATGTGTCCTCCTGCATCGAACGGGGGCGCACCGCATCCCTCAGCCGCGAGTGGCTCGATACCGAAATCTCGCGATAGAAAAGCTTATATCATGGATCGCGGATTACCTTGCATCAATTCGATGTTTGATGGCGCGCTATGCGGGTCTGCGCTGAAACAGATGCCGCGAAGTGGGGAGAGCCGAGTTCATGCCCCGCTTTACCATCATATTGGACTGGCATGCACCGTCGGCTCTTGCCGCGTCTGAAGCTTGTTCCATGCCGACATCCTTGAACGTCGGGCGCACGTCGTCCTCGGGCAAGCCGCGTTCGAACAGATCGGCGGCCATCAGTTCGGTCAGTTTGGTCCCGCGAACTTTCGTGTCGTTCAGCCCGCCCATACCATATCCCCTGAATCGCATGCCATGGATCAAGCCATATGGCAGAGCGGATGCATGAGAAGAAATGGGGACGGTTCTGGACGGGGAAACCGCAAATTGGCCGCCTAAGTATCTGTAAAAAGACATTTACAGATGATTTAGGACGGCCGCTTGGCGGAGACGGAGGGATTCGAACCCTCGGTACCGGATTTACCAGTACGACGGTTTAGCAAACCGTTGGTTTCAGCCACTCACCCACGTCTCCGGATCGCAGCGGCGTTGGTGGGCTCATAACGGGGGTTGCGGCGGGGGGCAAGCGGTCGTTGCGGATTTTTCCCCAGCCTGATTATCCGGGGCCTGATCATCTGGTGTCTGATGCTCTTGGCGCGGGATGGCCCAGTTTTGGTGCGGACAGGCTCGATTTGGGTGCAATTTCGATTCGGCTCATCGCCCGTTCATTGTGATGGGGAAAACTTGGCAAGGATTGGGGCGGTCGGCTTGCCCCGGCCAGGTGCTTTCGCTTGGCTGCCCGAGGCCTGGGCTTTGATCCGACCGTGACCGTGGGGACGGGAGACATGATGAAGAGTTCGATTCACCGCAGACTGGCTGTCATCGGTGCCATGGCGGGCCTGTCGCTGGCCCTCGCGCCTGTGGCGCAGGCACAGGTGCAGACCATTGATCCCAATTCGGCGATCGATGGCGATCTGGCGGCCCAGCCGGGCACCACGCCAGCCGCGCCCGCGCCCGTTTCGGCCCCGCCGCCTGCATCCGCGCCGGTGGAGCAGGCGCCCTATCAGGCACCGGCCCCTGCTGGTTCGGCTGGCACTACGCCTTATGTCGCCCCTTCGGTCAGCGGTCAGGCGACCCCGGGGAACGGGCAGTCGTGGCACGAGGACGACCTGATCGGGGCTGCCGAAGGGGTTTTCGGCAAGGGCGCGTCGGGTCTGGCGATGATGATCCGCGACATTCTCAAGAAGCAGGGTGAGCCGATCGGCTATATCACCGGGCGCGAGGCGGGCGGCGCCTTCGTGGTCGGCCTGCGCTATGGCTCGGGCACGTTGCACCACAAGATCGAGGGCACCATGCCGGTCTACTGGACCGGGCCTTCGATCGGCTTCGATGCCGGGGCCAATGCGGGCAGCACGTTCGTGCTGGTCTACAACCTCTACGATACGGCCGACATGTATCACCGTTTTGGCGCGGGCGAGGGGCAGGCCTATCTCGTCGGCGGTTTCAACGTCAGCTACCTGCGGCGCAGCAATATCGTGCTGATCCCGGTGCGCATGGGGGTGGGCCTGCGTCTGGGTGTCAACGCGGGCTACATGAAGTTCACCCCCAAGCAGTCCTGGATGCCGTTCTGAGCGGGGATCAGGCCGGTTCCTCGACAATGAGGGCGGCATAGGCGGGCAAGGGCGCGCCGGGTGCCGCTCCGTTTTCGGCAACCAGTACGGCGGTGTGTGGCACGGCGGCGTGTGGCGGCAGGCCTTCGGGCCAGGGGCAGGTCTGGTCGCTCATGTTGAGCACGGCCAGAACCGCCTTGCCCTCGTGCATGCGGCGCACGGCGAGCACGGCTTCGTCGGCGTGCAGCACATCGAAGCTGCCGTGGCGCAGCGGCGGGCAGGTGCGCCGCAAGTGGAGCAGGCGCGTGGTCAGCGACAGGATCGAGGCCGGGTCGGCCTCTTGCCGGTCGACCGCGCGGGCGAGGTTTTCCTCGCCCAGCGGGAGCCAGGGGGTTTCCCCTTCGGTAAAACCGCCCATCGCGCCTTCGGCCTGCCATGGCAGCGGGGTGCGCGCGCCATCGCGCGAGAGGGTCAGCGGCCAGTTGGCGATAGCCTCGGGGTCTTGCAGCAGTTCGAAAGGGATCTCGACCTGGGTGAGGCCCAGTTCCTCGCCCTGATAGACGATGATGTTGCCGCGCAGCGCGGCAAACAGAACGGCCTTCATGCGGGCATGGGCATCGCGCATGTCCGGGTGGGTATCGGGCCTTGTCCAGCGCGAGATCGCACGCGGGGCGTCGTGGTTTTCAAACGCCCAGCTGGGCCAGCCCATGCCCGGTTCGTCGGGCCAGCGGGCGAGCACGTCGCGCACCATGGCCGGGGTGATCCGGTCGGCATAGAGGAAGTCGAAGCCATAGGCGCTGTTGAGGCGGGTGGACCCGGCGGTATAGGCCTTCATTTCCAGTTCGGCCTGATCGCCGCCCACTTCGGCGACGGTGAAGATCGCGCCATAGCTGTCGCACAGCGCGCGCAGCCGCTCAACAAAGGGCACGATGTCGGCGTGCGACTGGTTGTAGAGCTTGAGCTGATAGTCGAACGGGCGGGTGCGGCGGCGGCCATCGTCGGGCGCGGGCGGATTGTCGCGCAAGCTGGGCTCGTGCATCAGGAAATTGAGCGCGTCGATGCGGAAGCCGTCGACCCCGCGGTCGAGCCAGAAGCGCATGACATCGAGGATCGCCTGCTGCACCGCCGGGTTGTGGGCATTGACCTGCGGCTGTTCGGCCAGGAAATTGTGCAGGTAGTACTGGCAGCGCCGCGCGTCCCAGCGCCACGCCGGGCCGCCGAACACCGATTGCCAGTTCGACGGGGGCGAGCCATCGGGCTTGGGGTCTTCCCAGACGTACCAGTCGGCATAAGGGTTGTCGCGGCTCTGGCGGCTGGCGACGAACCACGGGTGCTGGTCCGAGGTATGGGCATAGACCTGATCGATGGTGACTTTCAGGCCGAGGTCGTGGGCGCGGGCGACCAGCGCGTCGAAATCGGCAAGCGTGCCGAACACCGGGTCCACGTCGCAGTAGTCGGCCACGTCATACCCGAAATCGCGCATCGGCGAGGTGAAGAACGGCGAGATCCAGATCGCATCGGCCCCCAGCCGGGCCACGTGGTCGAGCCGGGCGGTGATCCCGGCCAGATCGCCGATGCCATCGCCATTGGAATCGGCGAAACTGCGCGGATAGATCTGGTAGATCGCGGCCCCATGCCACCAGGGCAATGCGGCATTTGAATCAGCAGGATTCGTGGCGGGATTCTGGGCGCGGAGGGGGGGGCTTTGCCGGGAGTCGGTTTGGCTCATGACATCGATTGTGTCAGGCGCCGGGGCCCCGTGCAAGGGGCGGCGGGCAGGCGCAACCGGGGTGGATGATTCAGCTGTCGAGCGCGGTTTCGAGCGGGGCGGCCAGCCGCGTGTGGTCGCCCCAGTTGGTGGCCAGCGCGCGCGATCCTGATCCGGTTATCCGCACTTGCGCCGTCCACAGGTTGTTGCTGCCGTCGTGCCACAGGCTGCCATCGCCGCGCACGACCCAGCCCAGCGCGTAAGTGCCGCCAAAGGGCGGGGTATGCAGCCGGTCCCATGTCGCCGGGCGCAGCAGCGGGGCGCGGGTGCGATGGGCTTCGAGAAAGCGGATCATCGCGGCCATGGGCGCGTGGAGCCGCGCGGCGGGGCCGGCCACGGCGGGGTTGTCCTGCGGGGGCACGCCGG
>DQVI01000049.1 GCA_015661825.1 Novosphingobium capsulatum | reverse complement strand
CGCCATCGCCGATCGCCGCGCCGAGATGGCTGCGGTGGTGGCGCAGGCGCGGGCCCGGCTCGCGCGCTATACCGGCGACCCCGACCCGCAGGCGACGGGCGACCCGCCGATACTCGATGTCGATCCGATCCGGCTGCGGGCCGGGATCGATGCGCTTCCCGCCCTGCGCGCGCAGGACGCGCGGATCGCAGTCGCCGAAGCGGACGTGCGCCTCGCGCGCGCCGACAAGCGCTCCGACTGGAAGGTCGGCGTCACCTATGGCCGGCGCGATCCCATGTACGGCGACATGGCCTCGGTCGGCGTGTCGATCGACCTGCCGCTGTTCGCCGGCAAGCGCCAGAACCCCAGGATCGCTGCAAGCGAGAGCCTTGCGCAAGGGGGTCGGTTCGACCGCGAGGCGATCCGCCGCGAGCTGGTGGCGCAGCTCGACGCCGATCTCGCAGACCATGCCATGCATCTCTCCCGGTTGCGCAATGCCCGCGAGACGCTGGTGCCACTCGCCAGGCACCGCGCCGAGCTCGACCGCGACAGCTATGGCGCCGGCAAGCTCGACCTTGGCGCCGCGCTGCTCACGACGCTCGGGCTCGCGGAGGCCGAGGTCGAGGCGCTCAACCGCGAAGCCGACGTCGCGCGCGACGCGGTCCGCATCACTATCACCTATGGGGAGGAGCGGCCATGACGCTCGATAAATCCGCGCTGCGCTGGGGCGCATCGATCCTGGCTGTCGCGCTGCTGGCCGGCGGCACAGGCTATTGGGCTGGCCATCGCCAGGCACCGCAATCGGAGGCGACCACGCCCGCCGGGGCAGGCAAAGTCCTTTACTGGTACGATCCGATGTTCCCCAACCAGAAGTTCGACAAGCCCGGCAAGTCGCCCTTCATGGATATGCAGCTCGTGCCGCGATACGCGGACGGAGGAAGCGCCGGCGCGGCCCCCACGGTCGCCGTCGATCCCGCCGCGCGGCAGAGCCTGGGATTGCGGGTCGTCGCGGCGAAGATGGGCAGCCTTGCCTCGGCCCTCGAGGTCACCGGCACGATCGACTTCAACCAGCGCGACGTCGCCGTCATCCAGGCGCGTTCGGGCGGGTTCGTGAGCCGCGTCTATGCGCGAGCGCCCGGGGACGTGGTCCGCGCCGGCGCGCCGATCGCGGACCTGCTCCTGCCCGAATGGGGCGGCGCGCAGACCGAATATCTGAGCGTCAGGCGGCTCGGCAAGCCCGACCTCACCGCGGCCGCGCGCCAGCGACTGCGGCTGATGGGCATGTCCGACGGCCTCATCGCCAGCGTCGAGCGGAGCGGACGCCCGAACGGCGTGGTGACGATCACGACGCCGATCTCGGGCACGATCCAGACGCTCGACGCCCGTGCCGGCGTGACGCTCGCCATGGGCCAGACGCTCGCCCAGGTAAGCGGGCTCGGCACCGTCTGGCTCAATGCCGCGGTGCCCGAAGCGCGCGCGGGCGATGTCCGGGTCGGCCAGAATGCCAGCACCACGCTGGCGGGCTTCCCCGGCGAGCGCTTCGCCGGCCGGGTGATCGCGATCCTGCCGACCACGCAGGCCGACAGCCGCACGCTCACCGTGCGGATCGAGCTGCCCAACCGGGACGGCCGGTTGCGGCCGGGCATGTTCGCCAGCGTCGCGCTTGGCGGCGATGCCAAGCCGGCGCTGCTGGTGCCGAGCGAAGCGGTGATCCGCACGGGCAGGCGCACGCTCGTCATGCTGGCCGCAGGCGACGGGCGCTATCATCCCGCCGAGGTCCGCATCGGCCGCGAGGCAGGCGGCGAGACCGAGATCCTTGCCGGCCTGTCGCCCGGCGAGAACGTCGTCGTCTCGGGGCAGTTCCTGATCGATTCCGAGGCGAGCCTGTCGGGAATCGAGGCGCGGCCGATCGGCGGCGGTGCGGCATCGGCGACCATCGCCGCGCCGGCGTCGAAAGCCACGCTGTACGAGACGACGGGCAAGATCGAGCGGATCACGGCCAATTCGGTGACGCTCAGCCACGAGCCCGTTCCCGCGCTCGACTGGCCGGCGATGACGATGACCTTCGCGCTCGCCAATCCGGGCATCGCGCGCGGCTTCAAGGCGGGTGACCGGGTCCGGTTCGGGTTCGACCGGCCCCCGGCGGGACCGACGCTGCGGCATATGGCGAAGGTGGCGGGCCAGTGATCGCCCATCTCATCCGCTGGTCGGTGAGGAACCGCTTCTTCGTCGTGCTCGGCATGCTCGCGCTGGTCGGCGCGGGCCTGTGGGCGGTGCGCTCGACCCCGATCGACGCGCTGCCCGATCTTTCCGACGTGCAGGTCGTGATCCGCACTTCCTATCCGGGTCAGGCGCCGCAGATCGTCGAGAACCAGATCACCTATCCGCTCACCACCACCATGCTGTCGGTGCCCGGCGCCAAGACGGTGCGCGGCTATAGCTTCTTCGGCGACAGCTTCGTCTATGTGATCTTCGAGGACGGCACCGATCTCTACTGGGCGCGCAGCCGCGTGCTCGAATATCTCAACCAGGTCCAGGGTCGGTTGCCGGCCAGCGCCCGCAGCGCGCTCGGGCCGGACGCGACCGGGGTCGGCTGGGTCTATGAATATGCGCTGGTCGACCGCACCGGCCGGCACGATCTCTCGCAGCTTCGCGGGTTGCAGGACTGGTTCCTGCGCTACGAGCTGAAGACCGTGACCGGCGTGGCCGAAGTCGCCAGCATCGGCGGCATGGTCAAGCAGTACCAGGTGCTGCTCGATCCGGTGAAGCTCGCGGCCTACGGCGTAACCCACGCCCAGGCAGTGCAGGCGATCAGCCAAGCCAATCAGGAAGCCGGCGGCTCGGTGCTGGAAATGGCCGAGGCCGAATATATGGTCCGCGCCTCGGGCTATCTGAAAACGCTCGACGATTTCCGGGCAATCCCGCTCAAGACTGCGGCGGGCGGCGTGCCCGTCCGGCTCGGCGATGTCGCCACGATCCAGGTCGGCCCCGAGATGCGGCGCGGCATCGCCGAACTGAACGGCGAAGGCGAGGTCGCCGGCGGCGTCGTTATTCTTCGGTCAGGCAAGAACGCCCGTGAGACCATCGCGGCGGTCAAGGACAAGCTCGCCGATCTCAGGAAAAGCCTGCCGCCGGGCGTCGAGGTGGTCACGGTCTATGACCGCTCGCAGCTGATCGATCGCGCGGTCGAGAACCTCACCCGCAAGCTGGTCGAGGAGTTCATCGTCGTCGCATTGGTCTGCGCCCTGTTCCTCTGGCACGTCCGCTCGGCGCTGGTCGCGATCCTGACCTTGCCGCTCGGTGTGCTGGCCGCGTTCGTCGTAATGCGGTTCCAGGGGGTGAACGCCAACATCATGTCGCTGGGCGGCATCGCCATCGCCATCGGCGCGATGGTGGATGCGGCGGTCGTCATGATCGAGAACGCCCACAAGAGGATCGAACGCTGGGAGCAGGATCACCCGGACAGACATCTCGATGGCGAGATGCGCTGGATCGTCGTCACCGAGGCGGCGGCCGAGGTCGGGCCGGCGCTGTTCTTCAGCCTGCTGATCATCACGCTGTCGTTCATTCCGGTCTTCACCCTGGAGGCGCAGGAAGGCCGGCTGTTCGCGCCGCTCGCCTTCACCAAGACCTATGCGATGGGCGCGGCCGCGATCCTGTCGGTGACCCTGGTGCCGATCCTGATGGGCTGGCTGATCCGGGGCCGCATTCCGGCCGAGCAGGCCAATCCGGTCAATCGCTGGCTCACCAATATCTACCGGCCCGCGATCGACTGGACGATGAAGCGGCCCAAGGCAGTGCTGCTGATCGCGGCTCTGGTGTTCGCCACCACGGCCTGGCCGCTCAGCCGGCTCGGCGGCGAGTTCATGCCCAATCTCGACGAGGGCGACCTGCTCTACATGCCCTCGGCGCTGCCGGGCCTCTCGGCCGCCAAGGCGAGTGAGCTGCTCCAGCAGACCGACCGCCTGATCAAGACCGTGCCCGAAGTCGAAAGCGTGTTCGGCAAGGCCGGCCGCGCCGAGACCGCGACCGATCCCGCGCCGCTCGAAATGTTCGAGACGACGATCCAATTCAAGCCCCGCGACCAGTGGCGGTCGGGCATGACGCCCGAACGCCTTGTCGACGAGCTCGATCGCCGGGTGAAGCTTCCGGGTCTCGCCAATATCTGGGTGCCGCCGATCCGCAACCGCATCGACATGCTCGCGACGGGCATCAAGAGCCCGATCGGGGTCAAGGTGTCGGGCAGTGACCTCGCCGAGCTCGACCGCATCGCGCATGATGTCGAGACCGTGGCCAGGAGCGTGCCCGGCGTCAGCTCGGCGCTCGCCGAGCGGCTGACCGGGGGACGCTATGTCGATGTCGACATAGACCGCGCCGCCGCCGCGCGGTTCGGGCTCAACATCGCCGACGTCCAGGCCATCGTCTCCGGCGCGATCGGCGGCGAGACGATCGGCGAGACGGTCGAGGGCCTCGCCCGCTATCCGATCAGCGTGCGCTATCCGCGCGAATTGCGCGACAGCCTCGAAAGGCTGCGGGCGCTACCGATCCTGACGCCCGCGGGCCAGCAGATCACCTTGGGCACCGTGGCAAACGTCTCGATCGCCGAGGGACCGCCGATGCTCAAGACCGAGAATGCCCGGCCTTCGACCTGGGTCTACGTCGATGTGCGCGGGCGCGATCTTGCCTCGGTGGTCGGCGATCTGCAGCGTGCGGTGGCGAAACAGGTCAGGCTCTCGCCTGGGGTCAGCATCGCTTACTCTGGCCAGTTCGAATATCTCGAGCGCGCGGTCGACCGCTTGAAGCTGGTCGTGCCCGCGACGCTGCTGATCATCTTCGTGCTGCTCTACCTCATCTTCGGCCGCTTCGACGAGGCGGCGCTGATCATGGGGACGCTGCCGTTTGCGCTGACCGGCGGCATCTGGACGCTTTATCTGCTGGGGTTCAACCAGTCGATCGCCACCGGGGTCGGGTTCATCGCGCTCGCCGGCGTCTCCGCCGAGTTCGGGGTGGTGATGCTGATCTATCTCAAGAACGCGCTGGCCGAGCGCGGCGCACATCCGGACGCTGCCGAGGTCGAGGCCGCCGTGCGCGAAGGCGCGCTGCTGCGCGTCCGTCCCAAGGCGATGACGGTGGCGGTGATCCTGGCCGGCCTGCTGCCGATCCTGCTGGGATCAGGCGCGGGTTCGGAGGTCATGAGCCGGATTGCCGCGCCGATGATCGGCGGCATGCTGACCGCGCCCTTGCTCTCAATGTTCGTCCTGCCCGCCGCCTACCTGCTGTTGCGCCGGCCCAAGACCGATCCCATCCCTCAACCCGTTTCATCATGAAGGAGAAGACGATGAACCATGCACGACTGACCATTGCCCTCGGCCTCGCCGCCCTGACTGCCGCGTGCGGCAAGAAGGCGGAGGCCCCCGTTGCGACTGAGACCAACGAGGCGGCGCCCGCCGCGACCATGAGCGGCGACATGGGCAACATGTCGATGGCGCCTGACGCGAACGCCGCGATCAAGGCCAAGGGCCATGGCACCGTCACCGCGATCGACAAGGCGGCAGGCACGATCACGCTCGATCATGGTCCGATCCCGGAGGCCAAGTGGCCCGCGATGACGATGGCGTTCAAGGCCGCGCCGTCGATCACCGATGCGGTCAAGGTCGGCGACAAGGTCGATTTCGACCTCTCGCTCAAGGGCAGCGATGGCGAGGTCACCGCGATCGCAAAGCAGTGATCCGCTAAGTTCGACCGGAAAAAGCTGGTTGCGTCGCCGCTCCCGGGCGGCGACGCCCGTGCCGGCCGTCTGCCTGGCTGTGCGCCCGGTCGACGGTTGCGACCGGCAACGCCCAATGCCAGCGGCGTTCCCTGCGCGATCACAGACAATTTGAGCACGCTTCGCGGATCGCACATTGAACGTGCAAGCCGCCCTTGCTCGCGATAGCCTGAACGGCAAGGAGCCCAGTTTAGATGACCCAGCCAGTATGACCTTGTTACCCGCGACACATCATGATCTCGTGAGCGAGCTTGTCCGTCGTTGGCGAGACGATCCCGGCGCCACCTATCGCTCCTGGTTTCTGTGGGACGAACGGCTGAAAAACTTCCGCTCCATCCGTCGCGGGCTGCAGCAGGTGGTCGCAGAAATCGAAAGTGGGCGGTTCGGCGTCGCCTATCGCGGCTCGTCACTGGAAACGGTTGTCCACTCGATCGCCGAACAGCGGCAGATCTTCAAGGGCGCCGACCATGCCTGGCTGTGGAAGCCCAAGCTGCGCATTCCAGACATCTACGAAAGCCCGGACAACCAGCGGGCGTTCGGTCGCCTGCTCGACAATTGCTCGTGCTGCGATACCGCCGAGGAGATCATCAGCCACATCCGCAGCATAGACGCGCTCAAGATCAAGGGGCTGGGGCCGGCGGCGGCCAACCTGCTCTATTTCCTTCACCCGACGCTGGTGCCGCCCTTCAATACCGCGATCGTCAAGGGCTACAATGCCGTCACCGGCGCCAAGGTGAAGCTCGGGTCATGGGATCATTTTCTCGCCATGCGCGCCGGCATCCTCGACCTCAACGACCGTTACCGCGAGTTGCTCTCCAACGATCTCGGCGCGATCGGCGGACTGTTGTTCGACATTGGCTCGGGCCGCTATCCCGCGCCACCGCTGGAGGATGACGCAACGGCGGCCGACGACTGGCTCGGCAGATTGGAACATGCCAGAGCGGAGGCAAGCCGGCTCGACAAGACAGCCGCCGCGCAGGGCGAAACCGATCGCACGCACGCCGAAATCCAGGCCTGGCTGCGCGACCTCGGCCATGCCCTCGGTTACGATGTGTGGATCGCCGCCAATGACCGCGGTCGACTTCACGCTGGCTGCCCGCTTGGACAGGGATGCCTCGAGCGCCTTCCAGACGCCATTGCGACCTCTCCCGGAGCGGACTCGATCCGCCTCATCGACGTGTTGTGGCTGGCGAAGGGTGGCGACGGCGTCGCCGCCGCGTTCGAGGTTGAACATTCGACCTCGATCTACTCGGGGATCGTGCGCATGCTCGATCTGGCGCTGTCGGGGAGCGATCTGCACGCTGCCGCCGGGCTATTCCTGGTCGCACCGAATGCGCGCGAGCAGGACGTTCGCGCGCAACTCCGTCGCCCGGCTTTCAGCCGTATTGCCGATCTCGACTTCGCCTATCTGCCCTATGGCGAGCTGGAGAGAAACAGGGACGCGATCGCTCGTTTTGGAACGGGATTGAAGGCCATCAAGGCGATCTCAAGCCCCCTTCCCTGAAAGGGGGCGTTTGCGGGAGGGGGCGGAATCCTACGCCAAGCTCGCCCAGATAGCCGGCGCGAGATCTTACTTGTTGCTGCCTTCTACGGTCGCGCCAGAAAGGCGACGGCTCAGTTCTATCCGGCGATGGCTACGCATTTTGAAGGTGTCTGGC
Organism: Novosphingobium capsulatum; assembly: GCA_015661825.1. GTDB lineage: Bacteria > Pseudomonadota > Alphaproteobacteria > Sphingomonadales > Sphingomonadaceae > Novosphingobium > Novosphingobium pituita. The sequence continues at coordinate 1,083 of DQVI01000049.1, read as the reverse complement.
CCAACGCGCCGATACTCAATGAAGCCGAGAGAACGCCAAAATCGCTCTGCCGCTTCATTCGCTTCCAGCACGGCCAACCGAATCTCTGTGGCACCTCTCGCAGCGGCCCAGCTTTCGACCGTCGAGTAAATTGAGCGTCCGACGCCACGACCACGCTGTGCGGCATCTACGATCATGAAGCCGAGATACCATGTGCCATCACGCGGATAATCGCGGAGGATGGCCGCGATTGCATATAGGCCGCCAGGCCCCTTCCATCCCAGGACAGCTTGATTGTGGGCGCTCTTTTCGGGCGGCACATCGGAGAAAAGCTCGCGAGCATCGTCCAGCGTGGGCGCGGCCCCGTCCTGCAACAGGAAATAGTCGCTGCAACGGTTGTACAGGTCTGCAACGTCTGCGGCGTCCGCTTGGGTAAGTTTGATCGGGGCTCCCGTCATCATCATCGCGTTTTGGCAGCAAGCACGCGCTGACCGTAATCCCGGAGTTCCCCGTTGGGACCGACATAGCGGTAGAGAGTGACGCGCTCGATCCCGAGTTCCTTGCAGAGGTCGGAAACGGACGTGTCGCGTTGGGCCATAGCAGCCTGAGCGAGCCGCACCTGGGCCTTGGAGAGGGCGAACTTGCGGCCACCCTTGCGTCCCCGCGCGCGGGCAGCGGCCAGGCCAGCCATGGTGCGCTCGCGGATCATATCCCGCTCAAACTCCGCCAGTGTGGCAAAAATGCCGAACACCATCCGGCCCGATGGCGTCGTGGTGTCGATCTGCGCGCCCTTGCCGGTGAGCACCCGCAGACCGATACCGCGATCCGACAGATTCTGCACCGTGCTGACCAGGTGGGTGAGCGTTCGGCCGAGCCGGTCGAGCTTCCAAACGATGAGGACATCGCCGTCGCGCAACGATTTCAGGCAGGCGGCAAGACCGGGGCGATCATCACGGCTACCGGATGCACGATCATCATAGATATTGCCTGGCTCGACACCGGCAGCGCGAAGGGCATCGTGCTGCAGGTCGAGCGACTGCGAGCCGTCGGCTTTGGACACGCGGGCGTAGCCGATCAGCATGGATCACAAACGAAGGTTTGAGG
>DQVI01000025.1 GCA_015661825.1 Novosphingobium capsulatum | reverse complement strand
GCCTGCGCGTCCTGAACCGGCCCATGCGGCACCGGTCCAGCACGCCCCGGCCCAACATGCGCCTGCAAGGCCCGCTCCGGCGCCGCGCAAGGGCGAAACCGCGCCCGGTCGTGGCACCGCAGGCCCTGCACCCACGCACAAGGCCCCCACCGGCGGCAGCCGCATCGGCAGCGATTTCCTCTCCGGGGTTCCCGGCTCGACCAGTCCGGGCACTTCGCGCACGCCGCCGGGCCAGACCATCGGCCCGGATGTGCGCGCCTCGCTGTCCATGGGCATCTCGCGCCAGATCAAGCCGCACTGGGTCGGCCCTTCGGGTGTCGACGTGGACAAGCTGGTGACGGTGGTGGCCTGGAACCTCAATCCCGATGGCTCGCTGGCCGGGCGACCCGTGGTCGTTTCGCAAAGCGGGATCACCGATGCCAACCGTGCCCAGGCCCGCCGCCACGCCGAACTGGCGATCCGCGCGGTGGAACTGGCCGCCCCCTTCGACTTGCCGCCCAAGTATTACAACAGCTGGAAGCGCGTGACGGCGTTCCGCTTTGACTGGAAGCTCTCGCAATGAAGCGTCTGACCCTCTCGGTTCGCGTTCTGTCCCTGTTTGCGCCAGCCTGTGCCGGGGCGCTCGCGCTTGGCGTCGGGCCGGCGCTGGCCCAGCAGGCCGCTCTTCCCGCCTCGGGCGCGCCGCAGGCCGCGCAATCTTCCGACGATGGCGGGTTGACCGGCTCGGTGACGGGCGAGGGCGCCTGGCAGGATCTGGGCGTCGCCATCCCCGCCTTCCCGACCGACAATCCGCTGCCGACGGCTGCCGAAGGCGGCAATACGGCTGCGCTGGGCAAGAATCTGGCGCAAGTGGTGTTCAACGACTTGCGCAACAATGGCCTGTTCAAGCCGACCGGGCCCGATGCGCTGCCCGCGATCACCTATCCCGACGTGACCGCGCCCGCGTTCGATACATGGCGCGCGCGCTCGGCCGAGATGCTGGTGCAGGGCTTCGTGCGGGCGGCCCCCGACGGGCGGCTGACGGTGGGGTGCTACCTCTATGACGTGGCGCTGGGCAGCGAACTGGCGCGTCAGGGCTATGTCGTCCAGCCCGCCGACTGGCGCCGGGCCGCGCACAAGTGCGCCGACATGGTCTATTCGCGTCTCTCGGGCGAAAATCCGTTCTTCGACAGCAAGATCGCCTATATTGCCGAGACCGGCCCCAAGGATCACCGCCGCAAGCAGCTGGCGATCATGGATTCCGATGGCGCGAACCACCGCTTCATCACCAATGGTCAGGCCACCGCGCTCACCCCGCGCTATTCGCCCGACTACAAGCAGATCGCCTATCTGTCCTACCTGAACGGCAGCCCGCGCATCTATGTCTACGACATCGGCACCGGGCAGCAGCACCTTGTCTTGCAGAGCCGCAACCCGACCTTTGCGCCGCGCTGGTCGCCCGATGGCAAGTCGCTGCTGTTCTCGATGGCCACGGGCGGCAACACCGACATCTATCGCATCCCGGCCGCCGGTGGCACGCCCGTGCGCCTGACCAACACGCTCGGGATTAACGTGGGCGGCTCGTACAGCCCCGACGGGCAGAAGATCGTGTTCGAAAGCGATCGCTCGGGTGCGCAGCAGGTCTATGTGATGAATGCCGACGGCAGCAACCAGCACCGGATCAGCTTCTTTGGCGGCCGTGCGGCGACGCCTGAATGGAGCCCGCGCGGCGACCAGATCGCGTTTACCTGCATTTGCGGCAACTTGCGCATCGCGGTGATGAACCCGCAAGGGGGCGACATGCGCTTCCTGACCAATTCGTGGCAGGACGAGGCCCCGACCTGGGCGCCCAATGGCCGTATCGTCCAGTTCTTCCGCACCGAGAAGAACAGTGGCCACACCAGCATCTGGCAGGTCGACCTGACCGGCGAGAACTTGCGCAAGCTCAATACCCCGGTCGATGCCTCGGACCCCGCGTGGGGTCCGGTCTTGCCCTGATCTTTTTAACCTTCCCCCCACCCGGTACGCGGGAACCCCGTTTACCGATCCGATTTGTGCGATGCAGACATGCATTTCACGCTTGAGGAGACTCCCCATGAATCGCGTGCTTCTTGCTGTTACTGTGCTTGCCGGCAGTGTTTCGCTGGCCGCCTGTTCGTCGAATTCGGCTGCCAACAAGACCGCCGCCGAACTGCCCCCGCAGCCGACCGCGACCACCACCACCACCCCGCCGCCCGCGGGCCCGACGCCCGGCAGCCAGGCCGACTTCCTCGCCTCGGTGACCTCGGACACGATCCACTTCGACACCGACCGCTTCAACGTCGATGCGCAGAGCCAGACCATCCTTCAGAGCCAGGCCCAGTGGCTGGCCCGCTATCCGGGCAAGCAGATCACCATCGAAGGCCACTGCGACGAGCGCGGCACGCGTGACTACAACCTCGCCCTGGGCGAGCGTCGTGCCAATTCGGCCAAGGCCTATCTGGTGAGCCTGGGCGTCGATGCTTCGCGCATCAACGTCGTGAGCTATGGCAAGGAACGCCCGATCGCGCTGGGTTCGGATGAAGCCGCATGGGCCCAGAACCGCCGTGCGGTGACCGTGACGGTCCAGTAAGAACGACACGACAGCCTTGCGCCCGATACTCTCGGGCGTTTATGGGCACAGTGTTTGGGGGCGCGCCGGATGATCGGGAATCGGTCATCCGGCGCGCCCTTGCTCGTGAAGAAGGGCACAGTGCGCCGATGGCACGGCAGGGACGTTCGACGGACTGGGGTTTTCCACGCTGGCGCGGCTATGGCAGCGCCCGCGAGGCGGCACCCGTGCGTCTGTGCGACCGCGCCGGGTGCAACGAGCCGGGCAATTGCCCCGCGCCCAAGTCGCCCAACAGCCCCGACCGCTGGTATTTCTGCGAGAAGCACGCGGCGGAATACAACGCGGGCTGGAACTATTTCGAGGGCCTCGACAAGGAAGAGGCCGAGCAGCGCGAACAGGCCGAACGGCAGACTTCGTCAGGCTATGGCGCGGCCTCGTGGCAGGCCTGGGCCGGGCCGGGCGATGGCAGCCGCAGCCGCGACGAATTGCGCGCGCTCGAAGCGCTCGGGCTCGACCCTGATGCCGAGTTTGATGCCATCCGCAAGGCGTGGCGGACCCGCGCCAAGGAAGTTCACCCCGATGTCCGCCCCGGCGACGAGGCCGCAGCGGCGGAATTCCAGAAGCTGCAACTGGCCTATGAAGTGCTTCGCGCCGCGCAGGAGCGGCGCGAGTGGAAGGGCTGAACGCGCGCGGGAGCTGAAGGGTTTCAGGCCTGCGCCAGAACCGTGTCGAGCAGTTCCATCACCCGCGCCTCGTCGGGGAAGCCTTCGGCGACCCAGCGCGCCTCGACCGCGCGCAAGGTGCGCGCCACGTCCGGCCCCGCGCCGACCCCGCG
>DQVI01000133.1 GCA_015661825.1 Novosphingobium capsulatum | reverse complement strand
TCACGCACCTCAGGCGAAAACTTGTTCCGGGTTTTGCTCATCACGAAAGCTCCTTCTCACAAATAGGAGCCTCCGGAAAACCCGGGACGCTTCAGAGCGGGGTTGACCTTGACATTGTGTCAGGGGCTATTCGGGGTGCGAAGGAGTGATGGATGAACGACTCGCATCGCCATGAAGGGCATTGCTGCGGCGGCAAGGCGCCGGAAACGGGTTCCCAACCGGGCAAGGTGATTGACCCGGTTTGCGGGATGACCGTCGATCCGGCCGTGACCCCGCATCATGCCGGGCATCAGGGCAAGACCTTCCATTTTTGCGGTGCGGGGTGTCGTGCGAAATTCATCGCCGATCCGGGCAAGTTTCTGGGCGACCGCCCGGCGGCGCCGGTGGAAGCCCCGCCCGGTTCGATCTGGATCTGCCCGATGCATCCGGAAATCCGGCAGGAGGGGCCGGGCACTTGTCCGATCTGTGGCATGGCGCTCGAACCGGAGGCCCCCACGCTCGATGATGGGCCCAATCCCGAACTGGTCGATTTCACCCGCCGCCTCAAGGTCAGTGCGGTGTTGGCGGTGCCCTTGCTGCTGCTCTCGATGGGGGCGGAGATGCTGGGGCTTCATCTCGTGCCGATGGCCTGGTCGGCGTGGGTGCAGCTTTTGCTGAGCGCGCCGATCGTGCTCTGGGCGGGGCGGCCTTTCTTCGCGCGGGGCTGGGCCTCGCTCGGCAGCCGTCACTACAACATGTTCACCCTGATCATGATCGGGGTGGGGGCGGCCTTTGGCTATAGTCTGGTGGCGACGATGGCGCCGGGGCTGTTTCCCGCGTCGTTCCATGATCATGCCGGGATGGTACCGGTCTATTACGAGGCGGCGGGCGTGGTCGTGACGCTGGTCCTGCTGGGGCAGGTGCTGGAACTGCGCGCGCGGGCGGCGACGGGGCGGGCGATCCGCGCGCTGCTCGATCTTGCGCCAAAGGCCGCGCGGCGGATCGGGGCGGATGGGGCCGAGCATGACGTGCCACTGGCCGAGATCACCAAGGGCGACCATCTGCGTGTCCGGCCCGGAGAGGCCGTGCCGGTCGACGGGGTGGTGCTCGAAGGGCGCTCCGCGGTCGATGAAGCGATGCTGACGGGCGAGCCTGCGCCCGTGCTCAAGACGCCCGGCGCGGCGCTGACCGGGGGGACGGTCAACGGGACCGGAAGCCTCGTCATGGAAGCGCAGGCGGTGGGCTCCGAAACCATGCTGTCGCGGATCGTGGCGATGGTTGCCAATGCGCAGCGCAGTCGTGCGCCGATCCAGGCCGTGGCGGATCGTATTTCCGGGTGGTTCGTGCCGCTGGTGGTGCTGGTGGCGGCCATCACCTTCGTTGTCTGGAATCTGGTCGGGCCCGAGCCGCGTTTCGGGCACGCCCTGCTCAATGCGATTGCGGTGCTGGTCATTGCCTGTCCCTGTGCGCTGGGGCTGGCGACGCCGATGTCGATCATGGTGGGGACCGGGCGCGGCGCGCAGGCCGGGGTTCTGGTCAAGGATGCCGAAGCCTTGCAGGCGCTCGACAAGGTCGACACGCTGGTGATCGACAAGACCGGCACGCTGACCCGGGGCAAGCCGAAGCTGATCGCGGTGGAGGTGCGGGACGGGTTTGCGGCAGATGAGGTTCTGGCGCTGGCGGCGGCGGTCGAGGCGAATTCGGAGCACCCGCTGGCCCTCGCGATCCTTGCCGGTGCGCGCGAGCGGGGATTGCGCCTCGCGCCGGTGGAGGGCTTTGCCTCGCAGACGGGCATGGGCATCAGTGGCCGGGTCCAGGGGCACGAGGTCGCGGTCGGCAATGCGGCGCAGATGCGGCGTGTCGGCGCCGATGCGACCGGGCTGGAGGCCAAGGCCGAGAGCTATCGTGCGCAAGGGGGCGGTGTGATGCTGGTGGCTGTCGATGGCCGGGCCGCCGGGCTTGTCGCGGTGGCCGACCCGATCCGCGATACTGCGCGCGAGGCGATTGCAGCCTTGCGCGCGCAGGGCCTGCGGATCGTCATGCTGACCGGCGACAGCCGGGGAACGGCACAAGCCGTTGCCACGGCGATTGGCGGGATCGACGAGGTTCATGCCGAACTCAGGCCCGAGGACAAGGCGCGGATTGTCGGTGAACTCAAGGGCAGGGGCGCGCGCGTGGCGATGGCCGGCGACGGGATCAACGATGCCCCCGCGCTTGCGGCGGCCGATGTCGGCGTGGCGATGGGGACGGGAACCGATGTGGCCATCGAGAGCGCGGGGATCACGCTGACCAGCGGCGACCTGTCGGCGCTGGTGCGGGCAGTTCGCCTGGCCCGCGCGACGATGGCGAACATTCGCCAGAACCTGTTCTTCTCGTTCGTGTTCAACGGAATGGGGGTGCCGGTGGCCGCCGGGGTGCTCTATCCGGTGACCGGAACGCTGCTCTCGCCGATGTTCGCGGGGGCGGCGATGGCGCTTTCGTCGTTCACGGTCGTCGTCAACGCGCTGCGGTTGAACGGGGTGCGTCTGGAGGGGGCGGAATCATGAACATCGGGCAGGCTGCCGAGGCGAGCGGGGTCTCGCAACGCATGATCCGCCATTACGAGAAGATCGGCCTGATCCCGCCGCCGCCCCGGCGCGACAGCGGCTATCGCGACTATGCGCAGGCCGATGTCCACCGCCTGCGCTTCATCGCCAATGCGCGTGACCTGGGTTTCCCGATCGAGGAGATTCGTGCCCTGCTCAATCTCTGGCAGGACCGGGACCGGGCGAGCGGCGACGTCAAGGCGCTGGCGCTCGCGCGGGCCGCAGAACTGGGGCGCAAGGCGGCCTCGATCGAAGCCATGCGGGCGACCCTGCTTGATCTGGCCGAGGCCTGTCACGGGGATTCGCGGCCCGATTGCCCGATCCTTGACCGGCTGACGGGGTGAATCCTGCTTCGGGCTCTCAGAGAATCTCGGCGACCTTTTCCTTGGGGCGGCACAGGCGCACGCCCTTGTCGGTTTCGACCAGCGGGCGTTCGATCAGGCGCGGCTCGGCGGCCATGGCGGCCAGCACGGTGGCGTCGTCCGCATCGGGCAGGCCGCGTTCCTGCGCGTCGGTGCCCTTGAGGCGCAGGCCCTCTTGCGGGGTGATCCCGGCATCGCGATAGAGTTGGGCGAGCTTTTGCGCGCTCGGCGGGGTCTTCAAATATTCGATCACGGTCACTTCGGCCCCGGCTTCGTGGAGCAGGGCGAGCGTGTTGCGCGAGGTGCCGCAGGCGGGATTGTGCCAGATCGTGGCCTTCATGATGATCTCCTGATGGGGGCGGCCTAGAAGCCGGGTGTCGTGGCGGTGGTGGGTGCGGGCAGGGGGGCTGCGTGTTCCTGTCCGCGCAGGATGTGGCCCGCGCGCTGGACCGCCCGTACGAGACGGGGCTGGACCCCGCAGCGGCAGACATGGGGCAGCGCGGCGGCGATGTCGGCCTCGCTGGGGTCGCTGTTGTGGGCGAGCAGGGCGGCGGCGGCCATGATCAGGCCCGGCGTGCAAAAGCCGCACTGGATCGCCTGCTCGGCCACGAAGGCCTGCTGGACGGGGTGGCTGCGGTCGGGCGAGAGACCCTCGATGGTGGTCACGCTGCGGCCCTCGGCCTCGCCCAGCGAGAGTGTGCAACTGGGCATGGCCTGTCCGTCGACGATCACCGTGCAGGCCCCGCATTCGCCGGTGCCGCAGCCATATTTGGTGCCGGTGAGGTTGGCCGCATCGCGCAGCGCCCAGAGCAGCGGGGTATCGTCGGGCAGCCGGATTTCGAGGGGCTGGGCGTTGAGGGTGAGGCTGGCCATGGCAGGTGACGGCCTAGAACGCGGCGGCCAGCGCCAGCAGGAGCGCGTCGAGGGCAGGCGTCGCGCTCTTCCCTTCGGGCAGGTCGTTGACGAGCACCGCGAAGGTCAGCACGCGGCCACTGGCGGCGGGGAAGGTTCCGGCCAGCGCCTGCGTGCCCATCAGGGTGCCGGTCTTGGCGCGCAGCTGGCCATCGAGCGCGGTGCCGCGCAGCCGCCCCTTCAGCGTGCCGTTCTGCCCGGCGATGGGCCATCCGGCCTGCCACAGCGGGCCCCAGGGCTGGGCGAGGCCCCAGCGCAGCAGCGCGACGAGCGCGCGCGGGCTGGTGCGGTTGTAGGTCGACATGCCCGAGCCATCGTAAAGGCTGGTGCTGCCGGGCGGAAGTTGCGCCGGGGCCAGCGCCGCCTGCCGCGCGGCAAGGCCATCGGCGACCGTGCCCGAGGCGCCCAGCCGCCGGAGCAGGAGTTCGGCATGAAGGTTCTGGCTTTGCCGCAAGGTGAGCGCCACATCTTCGGCAAGCGGCGGCGGGACAAGCCGGGCCAGGGGCGTTGAGGATGAGGGCTGCGGGGAGCTGCTGCGGTGGCGGGCCAGCGCCGGGCCGGAAACCCTGATCCCGCGCGCGACCAGCATTGCGCGCAGCACGGCGGCGGCATGGGCCGCCGGATCTGCCAGCGCGAGGGGCACGGTCAGGGCCTGCCCTGCCGGGATTGTGCCACCCACCTGCCAGGCATCGCTGCCCACGGCCATCTGCCGGGTAAACGGGGCGCCGCCGCCGGTCTGGCTCAGCACCGTGCCGCTGATCGTCACGCCGGGGGGCGCGGCCAGCATGGCGGGAGTGCCCGGCGCGCCACTGGCGATGGGCAGGATGGCCAGATTGTCGTCGAGGGTCAGCGCCGAGATCGCCGTGCCCGAGCCGGTGGCCATGTTGTCCCAGCTCATGCCCGAGGGCCAGCGTTCATCGGCCATCGCGCTGTCGTCGCCGATCACGCGCGCGACGCGGGCGCCCCTGCCCAGACGCGCGACCAGCCGCGCGGCGAGGGCATCGGCGAGGGTGGACAGGCAATCTTGCGTGCAGTCGCTCGCTGAAGACAGCCGGGCATCGCCATGGCCGCGCAGCACCACGTCGGGCGCGTGCGCCGGGCCTTCGAGCACGACATCGGCCCCGCCGGTCGCATCGGGCGCGGTGGGATCGGGCAGCAGGGCGAGCGCGGCGGCGGTGGTGAACAGCTTGGTGGTCGAGGCCGGGACCATCCGCTGGTCGGCACTGGCCTGCGCCAGCACGGCACCCTTGTCGTCTACCACCAGCAACCCCATCCGCGCACCTTGTGGCAGCGCGGCGAGCGCCACGGCGACCGGATCGGTGTGAGGCGCTGAAGCCGGGGTTTTGGCTTGCACAGGGGCCGGAACGGCCAGCAGCGCAGCCACGCACCCGAGCGAGGCAAAAAGGCGGCGAGGGATCATGACTTTGTCTTCGCGCGCCGGGCTGGCCCCGTCAATTCGCGCCCCTCAATTGGCTGGCCAGTTGTCGATCAGGCGCGCCTTGCCCATCTGGGCGGCCACCAGCACGCGGGCCGGGCGGCTGCCCAGCGCGTCGAGCGCTTCGAGGGTTTCGGCGTCGCGCAAGTCGGCATAGTCCACGCGCGAGAACCCGGCGGCGAGCAACCCGGCGCGCAAGGTGTCGAGCACGGGCTGGGCAGGGCCCCCTTCGCGCAAGGTGGCGATGGCCGCCTCGATTCCCGTGGGCAGGGCCAGCGCGGCGGCGCGTTCGGGCGCGGTGAGGTAGCGGTTGCGGCTGCTCATCGCCAGTCCGTCGGCCTCGCGCACGGTGGGCACGCCGATGATCGCATCGACATGGGGCGCGGTCAGGTCGAGGTCGCGGGCCATGGCGCGGATGATCGCCAGCTGCTGCCAGTCCTTTTCGCCGAACAGCGCGACATCGGGGCGGACCTGGTTGAACAGCTTGCACACCACCGTCGCCACGCCGTCGAAATGGCCGGGGCGATTGGCGCCGCACAAGGGCGCGTCCAGCCCGGCGACCGAGACCGTCGTGGCAAAGCCAGCCGGGTACATCGCCTCGGGCGTGGGGGCCCAGAGCACATCGACACCCTCGGCTTCGAGCAGCGCGGCATCGGCGGCCAACTGGCGCGGATAGGCGCCGAAATCCTCGTTGGGTCCAAACTGGCGCGGATTGACGAAGATCGAGACCACGACGATGTCGGCACGCGCGCGGGCCTGGCGTACAAGGGTCAGGTGGCCTTGATGGAGCGCGCCCATGGTGGGCACCAGTGCGACTGTTTTTCCCCCGCTTTTGGAAAGGGCAAGGGCTTGGCGCAAGTCGTCGAGACGAGAGATGGTTTGCACGCTGGCGGGCTCTCCATTAAGCCGGGGAAAGCGGATCCTCGCGGCGGGGCTTTGCCCTAGCGAGGGCTGTCCGCGTGTACAAGGGTCGGCAAGATCGGGGTTTTAGGGCCGGGATATGTCCGGGCCGCTTTGCAACCAGTCATCGAGAGAGAAAGCGCGTGTCGGTAGAGCCTCAAGCTTCGGGTCCTTTCGCGGGCCCGCATCGCATCGTTTTCGCCAACGAAAAGGGCGGAACCGGCAAGTCGACGACGGCGGTTCATGTCGCCGTGGCGCTGGCCTATCAGGGCGTGCGTGTCGCCGCGATCGACCTCGACAGCCGTCAGGCCACGCTCCACCGCTATCTGGAAAACCGCGACGAGACCGCGCGCCGCCGCCAGATCCCGCTGCCCAACGCCACCCACGCCGTTTTCCGCGAGGACAGCACCGAGGCGCTCGACGCCCTCGTCGCCGATTTCGCGCAGGACCACGACTTCATCATCTTCGACACGCCGGGCCGCGACGACATGCTCGCCCGCCATGTCGCCACCAGCGCCGACACGCTGGTCACCCCGCTCAACGACAGTTTCGTCGATTTCGACCTGATCGGGCAGGTCGACGCCGAGACATTCCGCGTTCGCCGCCTGTCGTTCTATGCCGAGCTGATCTGGGAAACCCGCAAGAAGCGCGCGATGGCCACGATCCGCGATGCGCGCAAGGACATGGACTGGGTCGTCGTGCGCAACCGCACCCAGCATGTCGAGGCGCGCAACCAGAAGCGCATCGATCAGGCGCTGAACGAACTCTCGCGCCGGGTGGGCTTCCGCATCTCCAACGGCCTGTCCGAGCGCGTGATCTATCGCGAACTGTTCCCCAGCGGGTTGACCCTGCTCGACAAGGGCTATCTGGGCGAACTGGGCACCAGCCATCTGGTCGCCCGGCAGGAACTGCGCACGCTCGTCGCCGGTCTCAACCTGCCGATCGCGGCGGCCAAGGCCCATCTGATGGACCAGACGCGGGGCGCGGCGTGATCAAGCTGCTCTGGCTGGCGGGGCTGGTCTGCGCCCTGGTCCGCCTGCTGACCGGGCATTGGCCCTGGGAAAAGAAATGGGGGGAACTGGCCGGGCGCGCCTCGCGTTCGGGTATGCAGGGCAAGGCCTGCAATCTTCTGGGAGTGGCCCCCGATGCCAGCCGTGAACAGATCATCGAGGCGCACCGCCGCCTCATCGCCATGGTTCACCCCGACCGGGGCGGCACCAACGAGGCCGTCCACGAGGCCAATGCCGCGCGCGACCTGCTGCTCGCCCGCCTTGCGGAAACCGCGCAGCGCTAGGCGGCGTGGACACATTCTGATTCTTGATGCGAACCCTGACGTTTGGAACAAAACAGGGTTGCCTGAATTGTATTCGTCATCCCCGCGAAGGCGGGGATCCAGTTGCGACGGCTGCGCATGCACACGGGGCAAGGAATCTGGATTCCCGCCTTCGCGGGAATGACGAGGGATGGATCAACCATCTCCCGGTGCTGTCTTGCAGAATCCCGACAGCCGCGAATTTTTCCGCGCAATCCAAGGTTTTTTCGTCCGATCGGCAGGCCCGCATGATGACCCACCATTTCGATCCCACGATCCTGCGCGAATACGATGTGCGCGGGGTGTTCGGCCAGACGCTGGGCGCGGAAGACGCGCGCGCCATCGGGCGCAGCTTTGCCGCGCGGGTGATCCGGGGCGGCGGACGCTGCGTGGCGGTCGGGCTCGACGGGCGGGTGTCCTCGCCGATCCTTGAACATGCGCTGGTCGAGGGGCTGGCGGCGGGCGGTGTCGATGTCGTGCGGATCGGGCTTGGCCCCACGCCGATGCTCTATTTCGCGGCGGCCACGCTCGATGCGGTCGATGGCGCGGTGATGATCACCGGCAGCCACAACCCGGCCAACCACAACGGCTTCAAGTTCGTGCTCCATGGCCGCCCGTTCTTCGGCGCGCAGATCGCCGAACTGGGCGCTCTGGCGCAAGCCGGGGCCTGGACGAGCGGCAGCGGCACGGTTTCGAGCGCCGACGTGATGGACGCCTATGTCACCGCGCTGCTGCGCGCGCTCGACGGGCTCGATCCGGCGGCGCTCGCGCGCCTCGCGCTGGCGTGGGACGCAGGCAATGG
>DQVI01000241.1 GCA_015661825.1 Novosphingobium capsulatum | reverse complement strand
AGCGACAATTAAAATCGGCACTGAATGACGCGCCGCGACAATCACATTCTCATCCTGATTGACGCGCAATCCTCATCCTGTTTGTCGCGCTACAGGCGCCTCCTGGCAGGGGCAATAGCCATTCTGGCAGGCGCGCTTGTCCTATCGTGGAAGGGCGGTGCCAGCAGCATCGGTTGGGGAGCACTCGCAATCGTAGGCGCCTGCATCGCCTGGGGCATCGACAACAACCTCACCCGCAAGCTCTCGGGATCGGATCCAGTGCAGATCGCCATGGTCAAGGGGCTGGTAGCGGGCGGCGTCAACCTTGTCCTCGGCCTCACTCATGGCGCTCACCTCCCCGACCTGACGACCATAGCCGAAGCAGGGCTAGTCGGTTTTCTGGGCTATGGGATCAGTCTGGTCCTTTTCGTGCTGGCCCTGCGCCATCTGGGCTCGGCACGCACCGGAGCCTATTTCTCCTCAGCGCCCTTCATTGGCGCGTTGATCGCCATCGTGCTGCTGGGCGACCCCGTAACCCTACGCCTTATCGCGGCTGCCGTGCTGATGGTCATCGGCCTGTACCTGCATCTGGCTGAAAAGCACGATCACAGCCATATCCATGAGCCGATGGAGCACGTCCATGCCCATGTGCATGACGAGCACCACCGCCATGAGCACAGCCCCGATGACCCATCTGGCGAACCCCACAGTCATGTTCATGCCCATATGCGCTTGGTCCATGCGCATCCGCACTATCCCGATCTGCATCACCGTCACGCGCATTCTTGAGGTCGCGCTTGATTGCCAGAACTGACATTCCATAGGCGGTCAGCCGTTCGGTAATTTCTTTTATCGCTCATCCCATCAGGGTTGTGCTTGGCGACAAATGCTGCGCTGTATTTGCTCGTTTCCAGATCCATCGAATGTCTGCTTACGGTCATTTAATCCTTCATTCCGGACAGTCCCTTTCGCAGCCCGAAAATGACTTTCCGGTCAGTCCTCAAATTCGGTCGCTCCTTTTCCGGCCAGCACTTGGCCAGCCAGCCAACCCGATACACCCCCCGCGTAAGCTGAGCGAACCCGCGCCATGGTCTGGTCATGGCGACCACTTCCGATCCTGAACACCTTACCGGCGATGTCCTGCGCCTTGGCGTGGTGGCGGCTGTTGATCCGGGCGGGGCGACCTGCATGGTGGAGAGCGGGGGTGTGGTTGCCGGGCCTTTGCCGTGGGTGGCGTGGCGGGCCGGGGGCTTGCGGGTCTGGGCGCCGCCTTCGGTGGGCGAGCAGTGCCTGGTGCTTTCGCCCGAGGGGGATCTGGGCAACGGGATCGTGTTGCCGGGGCTCTATTGTGATGCTTTTCCGGCGCCGTCTGATCAGCCTGATCTTGTCTGTTTTGCTTTCGCCGATGGGGCTTGGATCGGCTATGATCCGGTGCGCCATGCTTTGGCCGTTACGCTGCCAGCAGGGGGCACGGCCACGCTCGATGTGCCCGGCGGGCTGACCATCCATGGCGATGTCACCGTCAACGGCAGCCTGACCGCCAGCGGCGATGTCGTGGGGGCGGGGGTTTCCCTCAAGGGCCACCGGCATTCCGGCGTGCAGGGGGGCAGTGGCCAGACCGGGGGGCCGGTCTGATGGCGGGCATGGCACGCACCACCGGCGCATCGCTCGATGGCCTCGACCATATTCGCCAGTCGGTTGCCGACATTCTCTCGACGCCCATGGGCACGCGCGTTGGCCGCCGCGACTATGGCTCGCTGGTGCCCGAGCTGATCGACCAGCCCATGACGCCCGCCAATATCCTGCGCCTCTATGCAGCCACGGCTGTCGCGCTCACCCGCTGGGAGGATCGCCTGCGCCTGCGCCGTGTCGGCCTGGCTGTCGGGGAGCGGCCCGGTTCCGCGCAAGTCGTGCTCGATGCCCGGCGCACCGACACCGCCTCGGCCAATGCCCTCGTGCGCCTGTCCATCCCGCTCACCCCGTAACGCCAATTCCGCTTCTGGCCCCGTTCAAGGAACCCGTTCATGCCCCTCAAACATGGTATCACCCTGACCGAGATCAGCACCGGCGCCCGGACGCTGACCGCTGTTTCCACCGCGATCCTCGGCCTTGTCGCCACCGCGCCCGACGCCGATGCCGACACGTTCCCGCTCGACCGCCCGGTCCTCGTGACCGATATCGAGACCGCCATCGGCAAGGCCGGGCTTGCCGGCACGCTGGCCCGCTCGCTGCGCGCGATTGCCGACCAGACCCGCCCGGTCCTGGTCGTGGTGCGCGTGGCCGAAGGGGCTGATGACGCGGCCACCGCCAGCAACGTGATCGGCACGACCACGGCCGAGGGCACGAAGACCGGCATGCAGGCCCTGCTCGCCGCGCAGGCGCAGCTGGGCGTCAAGCCCAAGATCCTGGGCACGCCCGGCCTTGAGACGCAGGCTGTCACCGCCGCGCTCGCGGTGATCGCCAAGAAGCTGCGCGGGTTTGTCTATGCCCGCGCGCTGGGCGCGACGATCACCGAGGCGAGCGCCTATCGCGCCAATTTCAGCGAGCGCGAGCTGATGTTGCTGATGCCCGACTTCCTCGCCTGGGACACCGCCACCAATGCCAATGTGACCAGCTACGCCGCCGCGCGCGCCATGGGCCTGCGCGCGCTGATCGACGAGCAGACCGGCCCGCACAAGACCCTGTCGAACGTCGCCGTCTCGGGCGTGGTCGGCCTCACGCAGGACATCCACTGGGACATCGAGGACATGGCCAGCGATGCCGGCGTGCTCAACGCCGCGCAAGTCACCGCGCTGATCCGCTCGGACAGCGGCTTCCGCTTCTGGGGCAACCGCACTTGCGCCGACGATCTGCTGTTCGTGTTCGAGAGCACGGTGCGCGTGGCCCAGTTGCTGGCCGATACCGTGGCGCGCGGCATGGTCTGGGCGATGGACAAGGATCTCACGCCCTCGCTCGCGCGCGACATCGTCGAGACGGTCAACGGCTTCTTCCTCGATCTCAAGACTGCGGGCGTGATCCTGGGCGCGAAGGCCTGGTTCGACGAGACCGACAACCCCGTCGACAGCCTCAAGGCGGGTAAGCTGCGGATCGACTACGATTATGCGGTGCCCCCGCCGCTCGAAGACCTCGGCTTCAACCAGCGCATCACCGACAGCTACTTCGCCGATTTTGCCAGCCAGCTCTCGCAGGCGGGCTGAGGCCCGCGCTTCCTTCCCCCCGCCCATTCCTCCAGATTGCATAGGAACCCCCGATGGGATTGCCCCGCACGCTCCAGAACCTGATGTTGTTCAACGAAGGCCAGTCCTATGTGGGCGAGGTCAAGACGGTCACCCTGCCCACGCTCACCCGCAAGCTCGAAGAATACCGGGGCGGGGGCATGTCTGCCCCGGTCAAGCTCGACATGGGCATGGAGGCGCTGGAGATGAAATCCGTCTTCGGCGGCCCGGAACGCGCGATGCTGCGCCAGTTTGGCGTGGTGCGCGTCAACGGTGTCTACCTGCGGTTCGTCGGCTTCTACCAGCAGCAGGACACCGGTCAGAGCGACACGATCGAGATCGTCGTGCGCGGCCGCCATTCCGAGATCGAGATGGGCGATCAGGAACTCGGCTCGGCGGCCGATTTCACGGTCACCTCGGCGCTCGCCTACTACAAGCTCATCTGGAACGGCCGCACGGAAATCGAGATCGACCCGCTCAACATGGTCCAGATCGTCGATGGCGTGGACCTCATGGCGCAGCAGCGCAGCGCGCTCGGCCTGTTCTGATCCCCTTCTTGCCTGACAGGATACCCCGATGACCGATACCCCCCAGCTCCGCACCGTCACGCTCGACACCCCGATCCAGCGCGGCGAACAGACCATCGAGACCGTTCAGATCCGCAAGCCCAGGGCGGGCGAGTTGCGCGGGCTGGCGCTGGTCGATCTGGGCCAGCTCAAGGTCGATGCGCTCGGTGTGCTGCTGCCGCGCATCACGCTGCCCCCGCTCAGCCCGGCCGAGGTGGCCAACATGGACCCGGCGGACCTGCTCGCCTGCGGGGCCGAGATCGGCAGTTTTTTGTTGCAGAAAGCGCGGCGCACGGATGCCCTCGCACAGTAGACGATGCCATGGCCGACGTGGCGGTCGTCTTCCACTGGCCGCCCGCCGCCATGGAGGCGATGGCCCTGTCCGACCTGATGGGCTGGCGTGATCATGCCGCCCGTCGGTCTCGCTCCCCGGAAACCCGAACGAGACGCTGATGGCCGACCGTAACCTTCGCCTGCAAGTCATCCTCGAAGGGCTGGACAGGCTGACCAGCCCGCTCCGGTCGATTGACCTGCCCCCCGTCAGTCCCTCGATCATAACGAGAGTCCAGCGGTTAAATACGATGCCCCCTGCGCCTGCACAAGCGCGTCGTGCGTGATGGT
>DQVI01000181.1 GCA_015661825.1 Novosphingobium capsulatum | reverse complement strand
GTGGCCGACTTGCGCTTCGTCAAGCCGCTCGACGACGACCTGATCCGCCGCCTGATCGCCACCCACGAAGTGGTGGTCACCATCGAGGAAGGCTCCATCGGCGGCCTTGGCGCCCATGTGCTGACCATGGCCAGCGACGAGGGGCTGACCGACACCGGCCTGAAAATCCGCACGATGCGCCTGCCCGACACCTTCCAGGACCACGACAAGCCCGAGGCCCAGTACGACGAAGCCGGCCTCAACGCCCCGCATATCGTCGACACCGTGCTCAAGGCCCTGCGCCACAACAGCGCGGGTGTGAACGAAGCCCGCGCCTGAAGGCGCAAAACAACAGAAAACAAGAGATACCGCAGGGGGCAGGGCCCCCTCACCCCATTATCTTTGGATGGGGCAGTGCCACTGGCCAGGCCGGGCATGGCAACCGGAAGGGGGCCTTGCCCCCTTCGTCCTTCCTCAGCGCACGCCGTGCATCAGTTTCTTGAGCACGCCCGAGAGCGCCAGCAGGACCACGCCGATCCCCACGGCGATCCAGCCGATCACGGTGAACACGCCGGTATAGGTATCGAGGCTGAGCTTGAGGTTCGTCACCTCGCCCCCCACCGTCGCCACGCTGGCAACCTGGGCCACGATCCCGGCCACATATTGCGCCATGGCAATCGACAGGTACCAGACCCCCATCATCAGCCCGACGATCCGCGTGAGCGAGAGCTTGGTGATCATGCTCATGCCCACCGGCGAGATGCACAGTTCGGCCAGCGAGTGGATCAGGTAGAGCCCGGCCAGCCACCAGATCGAGACCTTGAAATCCGGCCCGGCAAAGCGCGTCCCCCAGACGAGGAACAGGAAGCCCGCGCCCACGCCCATCAGCGCCACGCCGAACTTGATCGGAATCGAAGGTTCGAGCCCGCGCGAGGCCAGCTTGCCCCACAAAATCGTCAGCAGCGGCGCCAGCGTGACGATGAACAGCGCGTTGAAGAACTGCATCTGCCCCGCCGACATGCTGAACAGGCCGAAGACCGACAGATCGGTGTTGCGGTCGGCAAACAGCGTGAGCGAGGAGCCCGCCTGTTCGAACAGGGTCCAGAACACGGTATTGAAGGTGGTCAGGATCATCGCTGCCACCATCATCTGGAATTCGGCGCGGCTGCCGCTGCGCCATGCATAGACGAGGATCGCAGGCACCCCGATCAGGAAGCTGGCGAACAGGATCTTGCCCAGCAGCGGCAACGCGATGACATAGGCCAGGATATTCGATCCGGCTGCCACGGGCCGCGCATCGATCAGGTTCTGGAACAGCAGGATGACCGCACCCACGGCGACCAGCGCCCCCAGATAGATCGGGATCGTCAGGTCGCGGCCCTTCTGGACCGGCGGTTCGCCATAACCGGCGAGGCGCCCGCCATCGAACTGGATCAGCGTCCAGGCCACCGCCATGCCGATGGCAGCCAGCAGGAACCCGGCCCACCAGCCGACCGTATCGGCCAGCCACGGACACAACAGCTGCGAGAACAGCGAACCCAGGTTGATCCCCATGTAGAAGATCGTGAAGCCCGCATCGCGGCGGCGGTCGCCGGGGGCATAGAGTTCGCCCACCACGGTCGCCAGATTGGGCTTGAAGAACCCGTTGCCCACCGCAACCAGGCTCAGGCCCAGCAGCATCAGCAGGACATAGGCCGACGAACGCGTGCCCCCGGTGGTGAACTGGTCACCGGGCACCGTGCGCGCGACATGCCCGTCGGGCGCGAGCAGGGCCACGCTGCCATCCTCGTTGCCCTTGATCTGCAAACGCTGGCCATGATCGACGATATAGCGTTTTTCCAGCCCGCTCGACGTCGGCCGGTCCACCGCGTTCTCGCTGATGACTTCATAGTGCTGCCCGGCAATATCGGCATGGGGCCGCGCGGTCTGGCCCCCGAAGCAGAGCACGAAATAGCCCAGCGACATCAGGATCGCGCCATACTTGACCGAGCGCTTGGAGCCGAGCACGCGGTCGGCGATCAGCCCGCCGATCAGCGGGGTGAGATAGACCAGCGCGGCAAAGCCGCCGTAAAGACCATTGGTGGTGGTGTCGCTGAACAGGAAGTGCTTGGTCAGATAGAGCGTGAGCAGCGCCCGCATGCCATAGAAACCGAAGCGCTCCCACATCTCGGTGGTGAACAGCCGGGCGAGCTGGCGGGGATGACCAAACCAGCCGGTATCGTTCCAGGAGGCGGGCTGAGGGGCTGAAGAAGGGGGCGTCGTCGCCTCGGTCATGCGTGGAAGGGCTCCGCAAGGGCCCGCATGAAATGGTTACGGGCTTGTTCAGTTTCGGCGGAAACTAACGCGATTGCACGCTTTGGAAAGGCGCTAATTCCGCGAAAGGCAGGCTTTGCAACGAATATTCGCGCCAGCCCCCGCCAACTGGGCATTCGTTTCACGCAAGCCCCCTGCATGATTGCAGAAATGAGAAGAGCGTTTGCGCAAGACGGGTGTATTATGCCAGCATAACACCGTGTCCGGTTCCCCGCCCTCCCCGTTTTCACGCTCGCTGGCCGCGCGCCTGCACGAGGCCATCGTGGCGGCAATCCTCGCCACGGACCAGCCACCCGAAGATCCTGCGCAATCCGCGCTGCTGCCTTCGGTCCGGGCCCTGGCCGCGCGCGAGGGCGCCAATCCGCTGACGGTGGCCAAGGCCTATCAGCATTTTCAGGACGAGGGGCTGGTGGTGGCCCTGCGCGGGATCGGGATGATGGCCCTGCCCGGCGCCGCCCGGCGGCTGCGCGAGGCAGAACGCACCCGTTTCCTGACGCAGGAATGGCCGCAAGTTGCCGCACGGATGTACCGGCTGGGCCTCACCCTGGCCGATTTACCCGGCATGGATGCCCTGAAATGAGATATTGTCTTGTACTTTCGAACTCTTGGCGCATTATCCGGATGCCTGTATAAGCGTTTGACAAGCTGTACCGCCATATCTGGTCCGGCGCCCATGCAGGCATGTCCGCTTGGGGGGCCTTGCGGACAGAAACCATCTTCACAATCGGTGCCGGGGGGCACCCACAGGAGGGGAATGACATGATTCGATCCGAATTGTTGCAAGCATTGAGCAAGGAAAGCCCCGGTCTGCGCGCCGAAGAGATCGAGCGCGTGGTCGATGTCTTCTTCGACGAAATCGCCGCGCGTCTGGCCGATGGCGGCCGCGTCGAACTGCGCGGCTTTGGCGCCTTTTCCACCCGCGAACGCGATGCCCGCAAGGGCCGCAACCCGCGCACCGGCGAATCCGTCGATGTGCCGGGCAAGCGCGTGCCCTATTTCAAGCCGGGCAAGGAAATGCGGGTCCGCCTGAATGCCGAATAAGCACGCCGAATAGGCATCGGGCATGCCGGCCTGTCGCGGAGCAAGGCGGGCCAGCGAAAAAACGACACCAAACCAGAAGGCTGGCGCAGGACACCTGTCTCGCGCCAGCCTTCCTGCATCCGGGTTTTCCCTTGGCGGCTGGCTGCCGCGCTTCTATAGCGCGGGCGCGTCCCGAGCGGCGCATGATCGTGCGGGCGTGGCGGAATCGGTAGACGCACCGGACTTAAAATCCGTTGGGCTTTGCTCGTGCCGGTTCAAGTCCGGCCGCCCGCACCAGCCTCTTTTTACCGAAAAAGAGGCAGAATAAAGAAATGACGAAGGGGGCAGGGCCCCCTTCACCCCATTATCTTTGGGCAGCGCAGCGCCAGTGGCTACGCCGGACATGATAACAGGCGCCAGTTCCCGGGGGTCCGGGGGCGATGGCCCCCGGAATAATCCCCTTGTTTCCTCTTTATCAGTGCGCGGCCCCCCAGCTCGGCCCGGTGCCGATCTCGACGCCGAGCGGCACGCTCAGCGTGATCGCGGGCTGCGCGGCCTCAGCCATGACGGCGCGGATGATCGGGGTTGCCGCCGCAACATCTTCCTCGGGCAGTTCGAACACGAGTTCGTCGTGGACCTGCAACAGCATTTTCACCCGCGGCAGCCCTGCCTCGACCAGTGCCGGCCCCATGCGGGCCATGGCGCGCTTGATGATGTCGGCGCAAGTGCCCTGGATCGGCGCGTTGATCGCGGCGCGTTCGCTGCCCTGCCGCTCGGCCTGCGTGCCCGAGGCGATGCGCGGGAACCATGTCTTGCGCCCGAACAGCGTTTCCGAATAGCCGCGCGCCCGCACGCTTTCGAGGGTGTCGTGGATATAGCGCTGGATGCCGGGGAACCGCTCGAAATAGCGGTCGATCATCGCCTGCGCCTCGTCGGCACTGGTGCCCAGACGCCCGGCCAGACCCCAGCGGCTGATGCCGTAGAGGATGGCGAAGTTGATCGTCTTGGCGCGGCTGCGGGTGTCGCGGGTGACCTCGCCGAACAGTTCCTGTGCCGTGCGCGCGTGGATGTCCTCGCCCTGTTCGAAGGCCTCCCGCAAGGGGCCGACATCGGCCATGTGCGCGGCCAGACGCAGTTCGATCTGCGAATAGTCGGCGCTCAGCAGGACATGGCCGGGCGCGGCGACGAACGCCTCGCGAATCTGGCGCCCGATCTCGGTGCGGATCGGAATGTTCTGCAAGTTGGGATCGTTCGACGAAAGCCGCCCGGTTTGCGCGCCGACAAGGCTGTAGCTGGTGTGGACGCGGCCCGTATCCGGGTTGATCGCGGCCTGGAGCGCATCGGTATAGGTGCTCTTGAGCTTGGACAGCTGGCGCCATTCGAGGACGAGGGTGGCGACTTCCGCCCCCTGTCCGGCCAGGGTTTCGAGCACCGACTGGTCGGTCGAATACTGGCCGCTCTTGCCCTTCTTGCCGCCCTTGTAGCCGAGCTTGTCGAACAGGACTTCGCCCAGCTGCTTGGGGCTGCCGATCAGGAAGGGCCCGCCCGCCTTTTCGTGGATCACGGCCTCGAGTCGCGAAATCTCGGCGGCAAAGCGCGTCGAGAGCGTGGCCAGTTGCTCGCGCTCCACCCGGATGCCCGCACGTTCCATCCCGGCCACGACCGGCACGAGCGGACGGTCGACGCGCTGGTAGATGCGCGTGCCGCCCTCGTCCGACAGGCGCTGGGCGAACAGCTGGTGCAGGCGCCAGGTCACTTCGGCGTCCTCGGCAGCATAGCGCGTGGCATCGGCCAGCGGCACTTGCGCGAACGAGATCTGCTTCTTGCCGGTGCCGCACACGTCCTTGAACAGGATCGTCGTGTGCGACAGGTGGCGGCTGGCCAGTTCGTCCATGCCATGCCCGCCCAGGCCCACTTCGCCGCGCCCGGCGTCGAGGCAGAAGCTCATGACCATGGTGTCGTCGATGGGCGCAACGGCAATGCCATGGCGGGCCAGCACGGTCAGGTCGTACTTGATGTTCTGCCCGACCTTGAGCACCGCATCGCTTTCGAGCAGCGGCTTGAGCGCGGCGAGCGCTTCCTCGCGCGGGATCTGCAAGGGCACTTCGGCAAACATGTCGAGGCCATGGTGGCCGAGCGGGATGTAGCAGGCCTCGCCCGCGCCGGTCGACAGGCTGACGCCGACCAGATCGGCGCGCATCGAATCGAGCGCGGACGTCTCGGTGTCGATGGCCACGAGTCGCGCCGCCTGTGCGCGGGCGATCCAGGCCTGAAGATCCTCCATCGTCTGGACGCAGGCATAGGCCTCGCGGTCGATCGCGGGCCAGTCGGGCAGGGGCTGGCGGGTGCTGGCCGGGGCGGGAACGGAACCGGATTCCTCGCCGCCGTGCTGTGCGCCTGCCGAGACGGCCCCGGCCAGGGCCTCGGGGATGTGCAGCGTGGCCGCGCTCGCCAGCTTGCGCTGGAGGCTGGTGAAGCCATGGGTGGCAAGGAAGGCGCCCAGCGGCTCGGGCGGAATCGGGCCGAGTTCGAAGTCTTCGAGCGGCAGCGGCAGCGCGGCATCTTCCTTGAGCGCGACGAGCTGGCGCGAAAGACGCGCCATGTCGGCCTGCTCGATCAGGCTTTCGCGCAGCTTGCTCTTCTTCATTTCGGGCGCGGCGGCGAGCGCCTGTTCGAGCCCGCCATGCTCCTGAATGAGCTTGGTCGCGGTCTTGGGGCCGATTCCGCGAATCCCCGGCACGTTGTCGACCGCATCGCCCATCAGCGCCAGCACGTCGCCCACCTGTTCGGGCGGCACGCCGAACTTCTCGACCACTTCGGGAATGTCGATTCGCTGGTTCTTCATCGTGTCGAGCATGTCGACATGGCCGCCGCCGACCGCGCTCGTGCCCACCAGCTGCATCAGATCCTTGTCCGACGAGACGATCGTCACGTCCCAGCCCCGTGCCGAGGCGGCGCGGGCATAAGAGGCGATCAGGTCGTCGGCTTCGAGGCCCTCTTCCTCGATGCAGGGCAGGCTGAAGGCGCGCGTGGCGTCGCGGATCAGCGGGAACTGCGGGCGCAGATCCTCGGGCGGGGGCGGACGATTGGCCTTGTACTGGTCGTAGAGCGCGTTGCGGAAGGTGATGGAACCCTTGTCGAGGATCACCGCCAGATGGGTCGGGCCATCGGCCTTGTGGAGGTCCTCGGCCAGCTTCCAGAGCATCGCGGTATAGCCATAGACCGCCCCCACCGGCACGCCTTCCGGGTTGGTGAGCGGCGGCAGGCGGTGATAGGCGCGGAAGATATAGGCCGAGCCATCGACGAGATAGAGGTGCTTGCGGGATTCCATGGGATCAGCCTCTAGCCGCTGGCGCTCTCTCGCGAAAGCGAACAGACCCGAAAAGTCTGCCCGGACAGGCGCCGTCAGACCGCCGCTCCCGGTAAAACCGCAAATCTCCCCGGCGCTTTGCGTGACTTGCCCGAGAGATGGGCGCAGTTCCTGAAACGGGACGAAATGCGGTGTACTACGGATGGGGTTTTAACGGCCCATCGCTCCGACAGGGCGCTTGGGCGCAGGCCGGGTCGCGCAAAAAACCCTTGCCGCTAAGGGCGATAGCGACGGCCCGTCGCATTGCTGTCGTCTTGTGCTTGCAAGCCGATGAATTGCCGATTAATTGGGACGTCGAAGTCTACCGTGGGAGTAGGCTTTGCGGCGGGTTTTTGCCCGGCGCGGTTCACTTCAATCCAGGGATTGTAACGCATGCGCAAGCTCATCCTCGCCGCTGTCGCCGGCACCGCCTTCGCCCTCGCCGGCTGCTCGGAAAAGCCGGCTGAAACCGCCACTGAAGCTGCCAGCGAAGCTGTCGACGCTTCGGCCGACGCCTCGGCTGCTGCCGCTGACGCCAGCGCTTCGGCTTCGGAAGCCGTCGCTGACGCGAGCGCTGCCGCGAAGATGTAATCCCAGCCCGCAAGGGCAGGTTACGGATAGAGGGGCGTGGCCACGCGGCCGCGCCCCTTTTCGCATGTGCGTTACCGCATAGGCAGCCCGCATGGGCGAAAGGCTTGCCACTGATTCGGTCACGAGAGGCCACCGGAAGGCCCTTCCAGCGGCCTGAGAGGCAGCAGGCCCCCTGTGGCGCCCGACACGAAAAAGCCCCGCAAGCAGGGCCTGCGGGGCAAGAATCGGGATAGGCCGGTCTGGCCTCCGGCGCGGGCCGGTCAGCAGTTCATGTCAGCGGCGGCGCGCAATCTCGCCAGCCAGCGCACCGTTTTCGAGCGGAGGCAGGAACCCCTGATAGAGCGCCGAGGCGATCCGCGCGATCATGCCCGCCTGAACCGTGTGATTTTCAGGGCCCGCCACGAAGATCGCCATGGCCAGATGGCGTCCGTCAGGCAGGCGCACGATCCCCACGTCGTCGGTCACGCCCGAGAGCGTGCCGGTCTTGTGGGCGAGCACGACACCGGCCGGAAGCCCGGCCCGGATGCGGTTGCGCCCGGTGCTGGTGCGGGTCATCGTGTCGAGCAGCACGGCACGGGCCTGGGGCCCGAGCGCGCCACCACGATCCACCGCCGAAAGCAGCGCGATCATTGCACGCGGGGTGCTCGTGGTGCCCGAATCGATCACGCGGGCCGGGTTGATCCGGCCATCGTCGCGAACCAGCGTGGCCATCGTGTGGTCGAGGTGCTGGCCCGAAATGCCCGCCTGCACGAGGAAGCGGTTCACCGCACCGATTCCGCCAACCGCCGCGATGAGGCCATCGGTGGCGTGGTTGTCGCTGCGGGTGATCGAGCGTTCGATCAGGGTCTGGGCGGTGAAGACCGGGCCGGGACGGACCATCGCGACCAGATTGTGTCGCCCCGCCGGTTCGGGCACGGGCATCATCATCGGCAGCGGCTGGTCGAGTCGGTAGCGGCCCTGTTCCACCATCTGGAGGAAGGTGGAAGCCACCGCGACCTTGGCCGTGCTGGCCATCGGGAACGGCATGTCGCCGTTGATCAGGACTTGCCCGCCACCATCGAGATCCATCGCGGCCACGCCGACACGGCCACGGGCAGCCGCGATGATCGAGGCCACCTTCTGCTGTGTCGCCAGATCGCGCGGGCTCTGGAGATTGGCCGGAGGCCGGCCTTGCACCGCAGGCGAACTGGCCGCGAGCGCAGGAAAAGCGGCCATTACGGCCACCGCGAGGCGCCATTTGCGCTTGAATTGAATCCCGACCATCGTGAGGTATTACCCCGACCCATCTTATAATTTCGTTGCGCCAGAATATGCCAATGTGACCTGTGCGCAAAGGCGGGGAGATCCCGTTTACCCTCCGGTCCGGCGTATGCCAGCGACGCTTCGTCGCAAGTGTAAAATTCGGCTCAAGAATTGCCTTTTTTGCCACAAAGCCATGATCGCCCCATGCCCTGTCCCTTGCCGGTTGCCGCCCGGTCCCGGCAAGACACGGAAGGGGAAGGACAATGTGCCAAAAGAAAGGGGCCCAATGGCCCCTTCCCGACGTTTCCGCATGCGCACCAGAGTGGTGAATCGCCCTCCGGGCTTCAGTCATCCATGTCGTGGAGCATCTGGTCGGGCGCCAGATCGCTGAATCGGGTGATCCGCGCCTCGAAGCGCAGGCGCACCTTGCCAGTCGAACCGTGGCGCTGCTTGGCCACGATCAGTTCGGCCAGGCCGAACACGCGCTCCATTTCGGCGGCCCAGGCGGCGTGGGCCTCGTGGACTTTGGAGTCGTCGCTCTCAATCGGGCGCTTGGGCTCGCGCGAGGCGACATAGTAGTCCTCGCGGAAGACGAACCAGACCATGTCGGCGTCCTGCTCGATCGAGCCCGATTCGCGAAGGTCGGAGAGCATCGGACGCTTGTCGTCGCGCTGTTCGACCGCACGCGAAAGCTGCGAAAGCGCGATCACCGGAACCGAGAGTTCCTTGGCCAGGGTCTTGAGCCCGCGCGAAATTTCGGAAATTTCGTTGACGCGGTTGTCCGACCGCCCCGTGCCCGAAAGCAGCTGGAGGTAGTCGACCACGATGAGCCCGATGTCGTGACGCCGCTTGAGGCGGCGCGCACGCGTGCGCAGCGCGCCGATCGAAAGGCCGGGGGTATCGTCGATAAAGAGCGGCAGTTCGGCCAGACGCTGGCTGGCGAACGAAAGCTGCTGGAAATCCTCGCGGCTGATGCGGCCCATGCGCAGCGACTCGGAGCTGATCCCCGACTGTTCGGCCAGAATACGCGTGGCGAGCTGGTCGGCGCTCATTTCGAGGCTGAAGAAGGCCACCGCCGCCCCCACCGATTCCTTGGCGCTGATCCCGCGCGACAGGTCGTCGCGCAGGCGGTCGGCACAGTTGAACGCGATGTTGGTGACCAGCGAGGTCTTGCCCATGCCCGGACGCCCGGCCAGGATGATAAGGTCGGAATCGTGCAGGCCGCCGATCTTCTCGTTGACCGAAGTCAGGCCCGTGGTCGTGCCCGAGATGTGCCCGCCCGAAAGCAGCGCCTTCTCGATCATTTCGAGGCTGGCGCGCGTGGCCTGCCCGAACGTCTGCGCCTCGTTGCCGGTCTGAGCGCCTTCGGCGACGGAAAACAGCGCGGCTTCGGCCTGTTCCACCTGTTTGAGCGGCTCGACCGTCTCGCTGGTGTCCATGGCCCCCTCGACGAGGTTGCGGCCCACGCTGATGAGTTCGCGCAACAGCGCCAGATCGTAGATCTGCTGGGCCAGTTCGCGCGGGGCGAGCAGGCCCTGCCCATCGCCGGTCAGCCGCGCGAGATAGGCCGTGCCGCCCAGTTCCTTGAGGCCCTCGTCGCTCTCGAAATAGGGCTTGAGGGTGACCGGGGTGACCACCGCCTTGCGGTCGATCAGCGCGAGGATGCGCTCGAACACGCGGCCATGGACAGCGGCGAAGAAATGATCGGGCCGCAGCGGCACGGTCATTTCTTCCATGATGCGGTTGTCGATCAGCACCGCACCGAGGAAGGCGGCCTCGGCCTCGACATTGGCGGGAAGCGCGCGAACGTCGGTGGCCTGGGCGGCGAGGATGGCTTGGCTGGCGGACATACCCATGAAAATGGCGCATGCCCCCCCTGCTGGCAAGGCGCGCGCCCGGTGCGCCTCTCCCCACGTTTTCCACAGCCTGTGGACGATTTGCCCCCTCGTGACACCAAGGTAGAAGGCAAAAGGCCGGGGAATGCGCTTGCTGATGGCGCCAGGTTGTTGCAAACCTTGCCCGTCATGGCGGACTTGCGCATCTCGCATATCGAGCTCGATGAGGCGACGATCGTCTGGCGGAACGCCGATGTCGAGCAGGAACGCCGCGTCGCGATCTTCGACCTGATCGAGGAAAACACCTTCCGCCCCCTGCGTTCCGACGCGGCAGGCCATCAGGGCCCCTATCGCCTGCGCCTTTCGGTGAACGACGGGCGACTCACCCTCGACATCGCCGACGAATCGGGCGCCCCGCTCGAAAGCGTGATTCTGGGCCTCGGACGCTTCCGCCGCCCGATCCGCGAATATTTCGCGATCTGCGACAGCTATTACCAGGCGATTCGCCGCGCCACCGCGCAGGAAATCGAGACGATCGACATGGCCCGGCGCGGCATCCACAACGAGGCTGCCGACATGCTGCTCGAACGGCTCGAAGGCAAGATCGAGACCGATTTCGCCACCGCGCGCCGCCTCTTCACGCTGATCTGCGTGCTGCACATTCGCGGATAAGCGGCCGCCCCCTCCTTTTTTGACGTCATCCCCGGCTTGGCCTATGGCGCGCGCTTTCCACAATCAGGATCGGGGGCGCGCTCTCTTTTATGGCCAGAGGCAGGAACAAGGCGCTTGGGCGCGTGCTGGCAGGGCTGCTGCTGGCGGCGCTGGTCGGCGCGGGCCTGCTGTGGCGGGAAAGCCATGTCTGGCGCCCCGATACCAGGGCCTTCCCCGTCCAGGGTGCCTGGACCGATGTCCACGATGCGCCGGTCGACTGGCGCCTGCTGCGCGGCGATGGCGCCGATTTCGTCTACATGACCGCCAGCGAAGGCCCCCGCCGCCGCGACGAGGCCTTTACCGATGGCCTCGAACAGGCCCGCACCGCCGGGCTTCAGGTCGGCGCGGTCCATGTCTACGACTTGTGCGCGCCCGGCGACGAGCAGGCGGCCAATTTCGTCACGATGGTCCCGCGCGAGACAACGCTGCTGCCCCCGGCGGTCGCGCTCTCCATCGATTCGCGCAGTTGCCCCGAGCCGCCGACCGAGGCCGCCTTGCAGAGCGAGCTGACCACGTTCCTCAACCAGGTCGAAAAGCACGCGGGCAAGCCCGCCATCCTGATGCTCACGCAGGACATGGAAAACCGCTATCATCTGGCGGCGGTGATCGACCGCAATGTCTGGGTGCGCCGCAACTACTGGCAGCCTTCCTATGTGCAGAGGCCTTTCGTGATGTGGACCGCCAACGATCATTTCCATGGCCAGGCCGCGCCGGGCCCCTTGCGCTGGGTGGTGGTGCAACCATGAACAGTCCGCTCGACGAACCCCGCAGAACCGCGCTGATCGCCGCCGCGCGCGCCGCGCGCGAGAGTGCCTATGCGCCCTATTCGCGCTTCACCGTGGGCGCGGCGCTGCTGTTTGCCGATGGCAGCATGGTGAGCGGCTGCAATGTCGAGAACGCAAGCTATGGCCTCTCGCTCTGCGCCGAGACGGTGGCCTGTGGCAGCGCAGCCCACGCGGGCAAGCGCGGCGGCCTCGTGGCCGTGGCCGTGGCGGGCGGCCCGGAAGGCACCGAGGGCGAGCCGATCACCCCGTGTGGCCGTTGCCGCCAGATGCTCCATGAACAGGCTGCCCTTGGCGGCACCGATCCGCTGGTGATCAGCCTGGGCGCCGACACCGTGATCGAGGAGCCGCTTTCGGCCCTTCTGC
Source organism: Novosphingobium capsulatum (assembly GCA_015661825.1). Taxonomy (GTDB): domain Bacteria; phylum Pseudomonadota; class Alphaproteobacteria; order Sphingomonadales; family Sphingomonadaceae; genus Novosphingobium; species Novosphingobium pituita. The sequence continues at coordinate 3,577 of DQVI01000181.1, read as the reverse complement.
CGCGCGCATTCGGGCCGTCCTATCTCGGCTGAATTTCCTCTTTCCCTTCTCTTTCAAGATACTAGAAAAGGACCGGCCTTGGCCATTCTCTCCGACAAGTGGATCCGCGAAAAGGCCCTCACGCAGGGCATGATCGAACCCTTCGTGGAAAACCAGCGGCGCGATGGCTGCATCAGCTATGGCCTGTCCTCGTATGGCTACGACGCGCGCGTGGCCGACGAGTTCAAGATCTTCACCAACGTCGATTCGGCGGTGGTCGACCCCAAGGATTTCGACAGCAATTCCTTCGTCGACCGCAAGACCGATGTCTGCGTGATTCCGCCCAACTCGTTCGCACTGGCGCGCACGGTCGAATATTTCCGTGTCCCGCGCGACGTGCTGGTGATCTGCCTCGGCAAGTCGACCTATGCGCGCTGCGGGATCATCGTGAACGTGACCCCGCTCGAACCGGGCTGGGAAGGCCACGTCACCCTCGAATTCTCGAACACGACCCCCCTGCCCGCGCGCATCTATGCCAACGAGGGCGCGTGCCAGTTCCTGTTCCTGCAAGGCAACGAGCCGTGCGAGACCAGCTATGCCGACCGCGCGGGCAAGTACATGGGCCAGCGGGGCGTTACGCTTCCTCGCCTGTAACCCGGAAACTGCTTCCGATCTGGCGGGAGCGGCGCCGGGGCCCTTGTGAGGAGGGAGGGCGGCGGGCACTCTGCCGCCCATGGTCGCGCTCGTTGCCACGGTTGCCTATCTCGGTCTCGAAGCCCGCAGTGTCGAGGTGCAGTGCCAGGTGGCGCCGGGGCTGCCCTCGTTCCGGGTCGTCGGCCTGCCCGACAAGGCCGTGGGCGAAAGCCGGGAGCGGGTCCATGCCGCGCTCGCCGCGCTGGGCCTGAGCCTCCCGCCCAAGCGGATCACGGTCAACCTCTCCCCCGCCGACCTGCCCAAGGAAGGCGCGCATTACGATCTGCCCATCGCGCTCGCCCTGCTCGCGGCCATGGGGATCGTCGACCGCGAGACGGTCGGGGACTATCTGGCCGTCGGTGAACTCGCGCTCGACGGGCGGATCATCGCCAGCCCCGGTGTCCTGCTCGCCGCGCTTCACGCAGCCTCGTGCGGCAAGGGGCTGATCTGCCCGGTGGCGCAAGGGCCCGAGGCGCGCTGGGCGCCGGGCATCGACGTGATCGCCGCGCCCGACCTGATCAGCCTGCTCAACCATCTCAAGGGCACCCAGGCCCTCGCCCCGCCCCAGCCCGGACAGGCCCGCCCGCCCCTCCGGCAGGCCGACCTGCGGCAGGTCAAGGGGCAGGAAACCGCCAAGCGCGCGCTCGAAATCGCGGCGGCCGGCGGGCACAATCTCCTCACAGTGGGAACTTCAAGACCCCTCAGCGAGATAGCGGAGTTTGAGGCCGAGATTATCGCGGAATGCTGGCGGCGGTATCCCCACGGCCCCCGCAGGCAAGGCCCTTACTGAAACAGGAGACGCGCCCCCCGGCTGGCCAAAAAAACAGGGCAGAGCGGAAGGCTACCGATCAGGCAGCAGCTAACCTTTCCATCACCCGCTTAACCCCCATGGGCGTCCATGCGCCGCCCCTCGGTGTTTCCACCCGGTCAACCGTCAAGCGCTCAGCGATGGCCGCATAGGACAGCCCAGAGGCGCGCAAGGCCTGCACCATCGGCCCCACCTTTGCAGCGTGGGCGTCTGCCTTGGCGACCACCGCAGCGGCCCCAAGGTCAGGGCGGGAGACCGACAGCCCCCTAGGGTTGCCCAGCCGCGCCACCTGTCGGCCTGAGCGGCGGGAGGTGTGGACCTCGCCCCTGTCGATCTTGGCCTTGATCGAACCCAGCGCGGCCTTGGTGCGTAGGGAGATGGTGCGGGCCTCCTCCTCAGCGATGGCCCCCAGAATATGCAGCAGCAGGGACGACGCCCCCGGCTGGTCACAGACCACAAGGCCCACCTCGCCCTCCATCAGGTCAGCCAGCAGGCGCAGCTTGCGCCCCAGCCGATCCAGCTTGGCGACCACCAGCTTAGCGCCGGTCAGCTTGCAATGGTCCAGCGCCTCCCGCAGCTTGGGCCGGTCATTGCGCTTTCCGCTTTCGATCTCGACATAGGAGGCCAGCAGGTCTCCCCCGCAGCCGGACACATGGGCCGCGATGGCCGCCCCCTGAGCGTCCAGCCCCAGCCCTGAGGCCCCTTGCTCAGCGGTGGAGACGCGCAGGTAAGCAATGAACTTGTCGGCCATATCAAATCACCTAATGAACGTTTCTAGGTTTGATACGCCCCTTAGCCCCATGATGCAAGCGCATCACAGGGCCAGCCGTAGGGCGGTGTCAGACTTCCGAGGTCAGCCCAGCCTTGCGGCGATCCATCCACGACAGCAGCGCCTCAGTGTCATACGCTGCCCCATGGGCCGCCTCAGCATCGCTTGGATAGACCCACCGCTCAGACCGGAAGCAGGCAAGGCCCAGCGGCCCCACCCACACGGCCCAGCCGTGATAGTTATGCCGGAAGGCGTCAAAGAAGCCCCGTGGGCGCACCTCATGGTCGGCCCCCTCGGTCCCCAGATAGACAGCCCAGTGATAGCGCACAGCCTTCTTGCGGACGGGAGCGCGGCTGGCGATGGTGGTGTTCGTGGTGGTCAATGCTTCCTCCTTCCATGCGGCGGGGTTGCCGCTGGCCGGGGATGAATCACAACCGAGAATCGGCGTAAAGCTCTAAAAAACCTGCATTCTTGCAGGGATTCGGGGGAGGCTCATTCCCGATCAGGCCAAGGGTGGGCCATGGGGGTAAGAGGTCAGAGCGCCGCGTATATATGGGCCTTCGGATAGGCGACCCCTGAAACCATCAGGGCCACCAAGCGCCCGCCCCTGACCTTCCATCGACAGCACAGACCGCGCCACCCTGAGGGGGCGACAGGGCGGGGTTACAGGGCGGAGGTCAGATCAGGAGCGGGACACCCGCCACCGCCTAACTGGCCAGCCGTAGGGCGGCTCAGGGGGGCTTAGGGGGCACCTACGCCTAAAAAGCGTAGGCTTCACCCACAGAGGGAAGGAATACCCGCAGCTTTTCTGCGGGTTTTGAGGAGGCCAAGCCATCACCTGAGGCAACACCTCATGGCGGACCCAGCGGTCAAACTCCTTGGCTTCCGGCTTGTTCGACCGCTGGATCAGCTTGAACAGACCGGGGCGGGAGATGATGGCGAGGAGTGAGGCGCGACACCCCGTAAACAATACGGGGTGATCGTTCCGAGAGACGAGGCCGCGCTCGTCCTTGTCCAGCTTGCGGCAGTGGTGATCGGTGCCCTTGCTGACGTCCATCCCGAGGCACCGGCAGGCATCCGCCGCGACGAACCACGGTTCCCCGTCGATCAGGACGGAGCGCAGTTGGTGGCCGTTGCCGCAACCGCCCCACAGACAGGCCGCCCCAGCGCCCACCACGGGGGAAGCAGGCAAGGCCAAGGCGCATTGATGGGCCTTCGCAGGTGCGACCCCTGAAACTGTAGCGCGACAAACAGGATGAGGATTGCGCGTCAATCAGGATGAGAATGTGATTGTCGCGGCGCGTCATTCAGTGCCGATTTTAATTGTC
>DQVI01000061.1 GCA_015661825.1 Novosphingobium capsulatum | reverse complement strand
CGCGCCGCCGCGCGCGTGCTGGCACCCCTGGCCCTGCCGGGCGCCGCCCTGCTGCTTTCCGCCGCCGCCCCGATCATTCCCTCGACCCCCGATCTGGGCAAGGCCGAAGGGCAATGCCGCCCCGGTGAAAGCGGCCCGGCCTTCCTCGTCGACGTGCTCGGCCTCAAGGACCGCACCGGCAAGCTCAAGCTCGAAGTCTATCCGGCCAACGACGAGGATTTCCTTGCCGACGACAATGTGCTGATCTCGGCGGGCAAGACCTTCCGCCGGGTGGAGATCACCCCGCCTGCCGAACCGACCCCGCGCCTGTGCGTGCGCCTGCCCGGCCCCGGCCACTATACGGTGATGCTGCTCCACGACCGCGACAGCAACCACCGCTTCAACTGGCAGCGCGACGGCATCGGCTTTTCCAACAACCCCCATCTGGGCTGGTCCAAGCCCAGGGCGGCGAGCGTTTCGGTTGCCGCCGGCGAACGGCCCACGCCGTTGCGGATCGTGCTGAATTACCGTAATGGTCTGCTCTCGGTCGGGCCGATCAAGGGGGCACGATGAAGCTGGTCGATGTCAGCGCGTTCTATGCTCCCAAGGGCGGCGGCGTGCGCACCTATGTCGAGCGCAAGCTCAAGGCGGGCGAGGCGCTGGGCCACAATGTGACCGTGATCGCGCCGGGCGAGGATGACCGCATCGAGCAGCGCGGGCCGCGCTCGAAGATCGTCTGGCTCAAGAGCAAGCTGTTCCCGCTCGATTTCAACTACCGCTGGTTTTCCGACATTCCCGCGCTCTACGATGCGCTCGACGCCGAAGATCCTGATTTCGTCGAGGTTTCCTCGCCCTGGCGCAGCGCCAGCGTGGTCGCCGACTGGCCGGGCAAGGCCCCGCGCGCGCTGATCATGCATGCCGATCCCTTGTCGGCCTATGCCTATTACTATCTCGATCCGGTCGCCACGCGCACCACCATCGACAGCGTGTTCGAACGCTACTGGCGCCACTTGCGCCGCCTCGACGAACGCTGCGCGATGATCGTGAGCGCCAGCACGAGCCTGTCGCAGCGACTGATCGCCGGTGGCCTCAAGCATGTCGTGACCAATCCGATGGGGGTCGATCCGGGCATCTTCTCGCCCGACTTGCGCGATCCGGCCTTGCGCAAGGGCCTGCTCGAACTGTGCGAACTGCCCGAGACGGCCACGCTGCTGCTGGGTGTCGGGCGGTTCTCGACCGAAAAGCGCTGGCCGATGGTCGTCGATGCCGTGGCCTCGGCCGGGCATCACCATGCGGTCGGCCTGGTGCTGGCCGGGCAAGGCCGCTCGCGCAAGGTGATCGAACGCCGCATCGGCGAAAACCCGCATATCCGCGTGCTGGCCCCGATCACGAAGCGCGACGAACTCGCCCGCGTGATGGCCAGCGCCGACGCCCTGCTCCATGGCTGCGAGGCCGAGACGTTCTGCATCGTTGCTGCCGAAGCCCGCGCCAGCGGGTTGCCGCTGATCACCCCCGACGAAGGCGGCGCCTCGGACCAGGCACGGGCCTCGAACGGGTGGATCTATGAATCGGCCCATGCCGCCTCGGCGGCGCAGGCCGTGGCCGACTATTGCCTTGCCCGCGAAGCCGGACGCGATGGCCCGCGCGCCCATGTGCCCCCGCCGCGCACGATGGACGACCATTTCCGCGAGCTGTTCGCCTCGTACGAGGCGGTGCTGGCCGGGGAACGGCAGGCGGCCTGAGAGCCCGACCCAAGAGTCGGGCGGCGGAGGTTTGGGACGGGCCCTGAACTTTTTCGCGTTTTTCGAGGATCAAACGACACGCAGGGCCCCGGACACGTCCGAAGCCCTGCGCAAGGTTCGTATTGCGCGACCGGCACCCGCAGGCACCGGTCGCGCGCCGGTCAGAAACCGGCCTTGAGCGAGACGAAGACCTGACGCGGGGCGCCCGGCAGCAGGGTTTGCGCATCGCCCGAGAAGCCGAAGCCGTTGGTCCCGATGGTCGCCACATAGCCCTTGTCGAACAGGTTGGTGGCATTGACCTGGATTTCGAGCGGCACGCGCTGGCCCACGTCGAGGCGATAGCCCAGCGTCGCATCGACGAGCGCCCGGCCCGGCACCGACTGGTCATTGAGGTAGGTGAAGTAGCGGCGCGACATGTAGTTGACCGCCACGCGGCCATAGAACGACTTGCTGTCGTAGGAGAGTTCGCCGCGCGCCAGATGCTTGGGCGCGTCGACCACGGTCTTACCCGCCGTCGGCGCGATGCCCTTGGCGGTGACCACGTTGTCGCGATAGGTCGAGTTGTTGTAGCTGTACGAGGCGAACAGCGCGAAGCCATAGGGCAGCTTGTAGTTGCCCACCGCCTCGATGCCATACGAGCGCACATTGCCCACGTTCTGGACCAGATTGGCAGACCCCACGATCCCCACCGAGGTCGGGATGGTCAGCAGACGGTTGCGGAAGTTGACCCAGTAGCCGCCCAGAACGCCGTTGAACTTGCCGCGGTTGAGGCGCAGGCCGGTTTCATAGGTGTCCGATTCCTCGGGCTTGAGGCCATTGGCGGCAATCTGGTTGAACCCGGCCTGCGTCGTCGAGAACGGGCTCGACGTGCCATCGGCGGTGAACGCGCGGGTCGACTGGGTGAACCCGGCAAATGCTTCGGCGCCGCCGCCCAGCTTGTAGGTCAGGCCCGCATGCGGCTGGAACCAGTCGCGCGCCTTGAGGGCGCCGGTGGCCAGATTGCTCTGCGCCGCGCGCTTGGCCGCGCTGTTCTCGACGTCGAAGCCCTTCCAGCCCACGTTGATCTTGAGCGCGCCCAGATCGATGTCGTCGCTCACGTAGTACTGGTAGGTCTTGGTGTTGTAGGCCATGTCCCACTGCGTGGCGAAGGGGTTCACCAGGAAGTGGTGGAAGTCGATCCCCGGCTCGGTGCGGCTGGTCAGGCCATAGAACCGGCGCGCCTGATCGAAATCGTTGTTCTCGAACCAGCCGCCCACGGTGATCTTGTTGTGGGCGACGGTATAGACGAAGTTGCCGAACACGCCCTCGCGCTGGATGTTGTATTCGGTCGTGCGGACCGACATCGGCACCCCGCTCGGGCTGGCCAGATAGGGCGTGCCCCACAGGCCCTGGCCACGGTTGTGGTGATAGTAGCCCTTGAGCGAGAACGAGAGGCGGTCGGACAGGGGGCCGCTGGCGCCGAACGCATAGACCCAGTCGCGGCGCAGGCCCGCCGCGTCGTAATAGGCATCGTCCGCCGAGGTGATCTTGCCCGGATAGGTCGTGCCCGCACCCGGATTGGTCGGGGTGACGCCGGTATAGCCGGTGTTGGCGCCCACATCGGCGACCTGAAGCGCGGTCGCGTACTGGTGCGGGCCGAAATTGTCCCAGTTGCTGCCCAGGCGCTTGATCATTTCAAGCGACATGTCCTGGTAGTCCTGCTCGACGCGGTCCGAATAGCTGTACCAGCCCTCGAAGTTGATGGCGCCAGCCGGCGCAATGAACTTGACGTTGGTCATCAGCTGGCGCTGCTGCCCGTCGCCCTTCCACTTGTTGCCGGTCTGGTAGTGGAGCGAGGCGAAGCCGCGCACGCCATCGCTGGTGCCCACCGCCACGCGGCCGAACCCACGCCAGGTCTCGCTCGACCCGTAGGAGCCGCTCGCATCGATGGCGACATGATGGTCATGGAGCAGGTCGCCCGGATCGATCGAACCGAATTCGAGCGTGCCGCCCAGATTGCTGGTCGACTGCGCGCCGATCGCGCCCGCACCCTGGCTGACCGAGGTGACACCGATGTTCTCGGTGCTGATCGCGCGGCTGATGTGCAGCCCGTTCATGTTGCCGTAGCTCATGTTGCCCAGCGGAATGCCGTCGAGCGTGAAGCCGAGCTGGTTCTGGTTGAAGCCGCGGATGGTCACGCGGGTCGACCATTCATACGAGCCGAACGCATCGGCCGACTGGAAGTTGACGCTCGGCAGCTTCTCGATGGCCTTGAGCGGGCTGGTACCCGCCGCCAGAACGGCCAGATCGGCGGCGTGCAATTCCTGCGTCTGGCGGGTCTGGCCGGTGCCATAGACGACGATCGCCGGGGCGGTTTCGCCAGCAGCCCCGGCAGCATCAGGCGCGGGCGCGGCGTCAGGCGAGGCATCCTCGGCGGCGAACGCAGGATGGGCGACAGCAAAGGCACACCCGGCAAGCAGGATGGAAAGGCGGCGCATGATTTTCCCTCATGGTTACCCCCCGCAGAAGAGGGGATCAGGGGCGGCGCCTAGTGGTGCAGAATGTCAGCATCGTGCCAGAACGATGACACTTTTTTTGCAGGTGCGAATATCACCTGCCAGCATTCCCCTGCCCCGGCGCCCGTTCGGTGCAGTCGCGGACCATGAGCTGTTCGAGCAGCCAGGCCCGCGCCGGGCCGGCCGGGCAATCGCGCCGCCACTGGGCATAGAACGGATAGGAAATCGCCCCGCTCTCGGGCATCGGCAGGTGCACGAGCCGCCCCGCCTCCAGATCCCCGGCCACGACATGACGGGGCATGTTGCCCCAGCCGATCCCCTGAAGCAGCAGCGCGTGCTTGGCCCCCAGATCGCCCAGCCGCCATGTCCGCGCGGCCATGACCGAGAAATCGCGCCCTGCCGTAAGCGAGGAGCGGTCGGACAGCACGAGCTGGAGATAGTTGCGCCCCACCCCCGGCGCCAGCGCGCCCGTGCGCGCGGCCATCTGCGCCAGCGCATGGCCCGGCGCTGCCACCGGCACGAGATCGACCTGCCCGATGGCCATGCGCTCAAGCGCGGGATCATCGACCATCACCGCCCCGGCAATGCCCAGATCTGCGCGCTTTTCGAGCAGCAGCGCGGTGACCGCGCCAAGCGCCTCGACATGAAGGCGCAAGTCCACCGTGGGGAACGCGATCAGGAAATCCTGAAGCAGCCGCGCGAGCAGGCGGGTTGGAAACATCACATCGACCGCCACCGTCAGCTCGGCTTCGAGCCCCTGGTTGTGGCCGCGCACCCGCGCCATCATCGCGTCGACATCGTCGGCCACCGCCCGCGCGCTGGCGAGCACCGCCCGGCCCGCATCGGTCAGTTGCGGCTTGCGCGAGCCCTCGCGGTCGAACAGCGACACCCCCAGCTGCCCTTCGAGGTTGGCGATGCCATAGCTGATCACCGAGATCGCCCGCCCCATGCGCCGCGCCGCGCCATTGAAACTGCCTTCATCGACAACCGCCAGAAAGATGCGAATCTGGTCGATACTGGGCTGGCCTACATCCACGCGCGGGGTCCTGTTCAAAAGATTTGAACATCCTTATCAGAATTATCGGGATTATCGAAAAGCCCGTTTGCGGGCAATCAGGGCCACGAAGCATGGTCCATGCCCGGTGTGGGCCCCGTTTTGCCGCTCTTCCAATGACCTGGAGTTCATCGATGACCACCCGCACTGCCGATCCCCGCATCCTCCCGGCCATTGTTGATCGCTGGTCGCCCCGCTCGTTCGACGGCCAGCCCGTTCCCGCCCAGGATCTTGCCACGATCTTCGAGGCCGCGGGCCTTGCCCCTTCGGCGTTCAACTTTCAGCCCTGGCGCTTCCTATACGCGGTCAAGGGCGATGCCCACTGGGATGCCTTCCTCGACATCCTGATCCCCTTCAACCAGGGCTGGGCCGCCAGTGCGGGCGCGCTGGTGTTCATCATCTCGACCGAAACCAGCACCGCACCCGACGGCACCACCAGCCCGCTCTACAGCCACAGCTTCGACGCGGGCGCGGCCTGGGCCCTGCTGGCGCTTCAGGCCACCGCGCTGGGCTACCAGACCCACGGCATGACCGGGATCGACTTCGACAAGGCCCGCAGCGTGCTCGGCATCCCCGAAGGCTGGCGCGTGGAAGCGGCCACCGTGATCGGCAAACTCGACAGCGCCGACAAGCTGCCCGACTTCCTCGCCGCGCGTGAACACCCCGGCACCCGCAAGCCGGTGGCCGAAGTGGCCGTGGCCGGTCCGTTCGCGGCGCTTCCGGCCTGATCGCCCACCCCTTTGGTCAGGCGCGCGCCATCCAGCCCCGACCGGCCCGCGTCTGACCAAACCCCCGGCAAGCGATTCGCGGCCCCGCATCGCACAAGATCAGTGCGCAACAATCCCTGAAGCGCGCCGGGGTTCCCGTCCGCGGCAACGGCCAGCGGGACAAAGAACACTATTCATCGCAATCGCACCCATCGTGCCCTTGGCAAGCCCCCCCCACGCTGCCTATCTTGGTGAACGGACGAACATCACACTTAAACCATTTCGTTTCGGGGTCTCGCAATCATGATCATGGGCAGGCGCCAGATGCTTGGCGCACTGGCCGGCACGGCCGCCACGGCACTGTTTCCGCGCGCCGCAGCCGAAGCTATCGCACCGCAACAGGCGGGCCGTTCCGGCCTGCGGGCTCCCGGTGCATGGACTCCGGGGCTTGGCGCGGGCGCCAAGGCGATCCCGACAGTGCCCGCCGCGGCCCTGTCCTCGCCCCTGCTCGTGCAGGCTTTCGGCGCCCTGCACCATCATGGCAATGCGCTGGCCGCACGCGACGTGATCGGCGTGGTCGATTTCTCGGCCCCCTCGCGCGAGGCCCGCATGCAGTTGATCGACGTGGCCTCGGGCCGCGTGCTGTCCTCGCACCTCGTCGCCCATGGTCGCGGGTCCGACCCGTCGAACAAGGGCTGGGTCGAGCGGCTCTCGAACGAATATGGCTCGGAAGCCTCGTGCAGCGGCAGCTTCCTGACCGGCGAAACCTATTACGGGCGCCATGGCCGCTCGCGCCGGCTGATCGGGCTCGACCCGGAAAACAATCTGGCCCAGCCGCGCGGGATCGTCATTCACGCGGCCAGCTATGTCGGCCCCTCGATCGCCAGCATGCAGGGCCGCGTCGGCCGCAGCCAGGGCTGCTTTGCCGTCTCGGGCAACGACATCGACCATGTTCTGGGCCTGCTGGGCCCCGGTCGCCTGCTCTTCGCCGCGCGCTGAGCGACGCCCTTTTCCGCCCTCTTTCCCGCACCACATGCGGGCAAAGGGCAGTCCAACGCATGCTTGCAAGCGCGGTTCCGTGGAGGAAGATTTATTTCCTCTCACGGCGATTGCGCTTGCCATGCCCCGCATTGTGTGATCCCGACAACGTGATCAAGGTGCATGAGCGCGGCTTGTGTCTCAAAGTGTCGCAAGCCGCGTTTGCCGACAGGGACCGAACCGAAGCTGTGCTACCGCCTTGCCCGAATCACTCAAGTCGGTGAAAGAATGCTGCATAGTCGTCCGGTTGCATCCTCTGTCCGGTTTCCGGGGCTTCGCGCGGTCGGCGCGCGATCGTTTTCCTCCTTCTCCCCGTTTGCGCTGGCCTTTCTGGTCCCGGCCTGCCTGGCCCTGAGCGGGTGTGGCGGGGGCCAGGAAGCCCCCAAGCCCAAGGACATTCAGGTCGGCTATATCGTGGCCACGCCCACACCGGTTCCGGTTTCGACCGAGCTGTCGGGCCGCACGGTCGCTTCCGAAGTGGCCGAAGTGCGCCCGCAGGTTACCGGGATCATCATGGAACGCCTGTTCACCGAAGGCACCATGGTCCATGCCGGGCAGCCGCTCTACCAGATCGATTCCCGCAACTATGCCGCCAATGCCAACCAGGCCGCGGGCAATCTTGCGGCCAGCCAGGCCATGGTGGAATCGCTGCGCCTGAAGGCCGAGCGCTACAAGCTGATGGCCGCGCAGGGCGGCATCTCCCGGCAGGACGCGCTCGACGCGATGGCCAGCTACAACCAGGCGCGCGGGCAGGTTCTGGCCAACAAGGGCGCCTTGCAGGCCGCGCAGGTGAGCCTGGGCTTTACCCGCATTCTCGCCCCGATCACCGGGCGGATCGGCGTATCGAGCATCACCAAGGGCGCGCTGGTCACCTCCAGCCAGACCAATGCCCTCGCCAAGATCCAGAAATTCGACCCCATGTGGGTCAATATCCAGCAATCGAGCAACGACTACCTCGCGCTGCGCCGCGCGCTGCAATCGGGCAAGCTGGCCGCCGATGGCGCCGCGCGGGTCAAGGTGATCCTGTCCGATGGCACGGTCTGGCCGGTCGAGGGACGGCTCAATTTCGCCGATGTCGATGTCGATCCCGAGACCGGCACGGTGACCTTGCGCGTGACCGTGGCGAACCCGCACTACGACCTGCTGCCCGGCCTCTTCGTCAAGGCGCGGATCATCGAGGGGATCGTGCCCAACGGCATCCTCGTGCCCCAGGGCGCGGTCAGCCGCACCCCGCGCGGCTCTGCCACGGTGCTGGTCATCAATGCCAAGGGCGAGGCCGAAACCCGCGATATCGTCGCCGATGTCGCCGTGGGCACCAACTGGCTCGTTTCCAGGGGCCTCAAGGCCGGGGACAAGGTCATCACCGAAGGCCTCGTCAAGGCCCGTCCGGGGGCCAAGGTCAAGGCCAGCCCCGCCCGCAGCGAGATCGTGAAGACCGATGACGACCAGAGCAGTGATGGCCAGAGCGATGGCGACAACACGCCGGGCACGACGATGACCCCGCCGGCGCAGGGGACAAAGTAAGCCCCCATGCTCTCGCGCTTCTTCGCCCACCGCCCGATCTTTGCCTGGGTCATCGCCATCGTGGTGATGTCCGCAGGCGCCTTTGCGATCTCCACGATGGGGATCGAGCAATATCCCGATATCGCGCCCCCCACCGTCTCGATCAGCGCCACCTACAACGGCGCCGATGCCGCTGCGGTCGAAAACAGCGTGACGCAGGTGCTTGAGCAACAGCTCAAGGGCATCGACGGGATGCTCTATTTCACCTCGACCAGTTCCAACGGCTCGTCCTCGATCACGGTGACTTTCGAGAAGGGCACCAATCCCGATACCGCGCAAGTCCAGGTCCAGAACGCGATCTCGCGCTCGCTCAGCCGCCTGCCCGCCGTCGTCCAGCAACTGGGCGTGACGGTGACCAAGGCGCAGAGCGACATGCTGCTCGTGCTCGCGCTCTATGACACCAGCGGGCGCAGCACCGTCGCGGACATCGCCGACTATCTGACCACCCATTTCCAGGACCCGCTCTCGCGCGTCGAGGGCGTGGGTTCGGCCGACGTGTTCGGCTCGTCCTATGCGATGCGCATCTGGCTCGATCCGGCCAAGCTGGCGGCGGTCAACCTGATGCCCTCGGACGTGACCGCCGCGCTCACCGCGCAGAACACGCAGGTTCCCGCCGGCGAAATCGGCGCCCTGCCCGCCCCGCAGGGCCAGCGGCTCGACGCCACGGTCACCGCCCGCTCGCGCCTCCAGACGGTCGACGACTTCAAAAAGGTCGTCCTCAAGTCCTCGGCCGATGGCGGCGTGGTGCATCTGTCGGACGTTGCGCGCGTCGAGATGGGTCAGGAAAACTACAGCTCGATCAACACCCTCAATGGCTATCCGGCCACCGGCCTGTCGGTCAGCCTGGCCTCGGGCGCCAATGCGATGACCACGGCCAAGCTGGTCAAGGCCAGGGTCGACGAGCTTTCAAAGGATCTGCCGCAAGGGTATCATATCGAATACCCGCGCGATTCCAGCACCTTCGTGAAAATCTCGATCGAAGAAGTGGTCAAGGCCCTGATCGAGGCCATCGCGCTGGTGGTGGTCGTGATGTTCGTGTTCCTCCAGAACTGGCGGGCCACGCTGATCCCCACGATCGCGGTGCCGGTCGTTCTTCTGGGCACGTTCGGCATCCTCTCGCTGCTGGGCTACACGATCAACACGCTCACCATGTTCGGCCTCGTGCTGGCCATCGGCCTGCTGGTCGACGATGCCATCGTCGTGGTCGAGAACGTCGAGCGCGTGATGCACGAGGAGCACCTTCCCCCGCTCGAAGCGACCGTCAAGTCGATGGGCGAGATCACCTCGGCGCTGATCGGCATTACCCTCGTGCTCACCGCCGTGTTCGTGCCGATGGCGCTGTTCGGCGGCTCGACGGGCGTGATCTATCGCCAGTTCTCGGTTACCATCGTGTCGGCGATGAGCCTTTCGGTGATGGTCGCGCTGGTCCTCACCCCGGCCCTGTGCGCCACCCTGCTCAAGCAGACCGAAAAGCCCAAGGGGCGCTTCTTCCAGGGCTTCAACCGCCGCTACGACAGCCTTCAGGGGGCCTATCATGGCCGCCTCAAGCAGGTCGTCGGGCGTCCGCTGCCCTGGATGCTGGCCTTCGTGGTGATCGTTGCCGCGATGATCTTTCTCTATATGCGCATCCCCACCAGCTTCCTGCCCGAAGAGGACCAGGGCCAGTTGATGGTCGTCTATACCCTGCCCGTCGGCTCGACGATGGAGCAGACCCAGACCCTCGCCAACGAGGCGCAGAAGCTGATCAAGCAGACCGAAGGCGACAATATCCGCGCGATGTTCCTCGTCACGGGCCGTGGGCAGGGCGGCTCGGGCCAGAACACCGGCCAGGGCTTCGTCCTGCTCAAGGACTGGGACGAGCGGCCCGGCACGGCCAACAGCGCCTCGGCCATGGCGCTGCGCCTCAATCGCCTGCTGGCCGAGAAGCTGGGCACCAGAGCGCAAGTCTTCGTGCTCGCGCCGCCCTCGATCCGGGGCCTTGGCAATGCCGCCGGGTTCGACATGTACCTTCAGGATTCGCAAGGCCTTGGCCGCACCGCGCTGACCGCCGCGCGCAAGCAGCTGGTCGAGGACGCCAATGGCTCGGGCCAGATCGCACAGGCGCGTCTTCAGGGGCTGGAAGATACCAACCAGCTCAAGATCACCGTCAATGACGAGGCGATCACCGCCTTCCAGATCTCGCCGGCCAACGTGAACTCCACGCTTTCGACCGCCTGGGGCAGCACCTATGTCAACGACTTCGTCGACCGGGGCCGCGTCAAGCGCGTCTATGTCCAGGGCGATGCGCCGTTCCGCTCGCGCCCGCAGGATCTGGGCCAGTGGTACGTGCGCGGCAACAACGGGGCGATGGCGCCGTTCTCGGCCTTCGCCAAGACCGAATGGATCGTCGCCCCGCCCGTGCTGCCGCGCTTCAACGGCATCGCTGCACAGGAAATCGTCGGCAACCCGACACCGGGGATCAGCTCGGGCCAGGCCATGGCCCAGATGGAAAAGCTCGCCGGGGCGATGAACGGGGGCTACACCGTCGCGTGGACGGGCCTTTCGTATCAGGAACGCGCGGCGAGCAGCCAGACCGGCGTGCTCTATGGCATCTCGGTATTCTTCATCTTCCTGTGCCTTGCCGCGCTCTATGAAAGCTGGTCGGTGCCGGTCTCGGTGCTGCTGGTGATCCCGCTGGGGGTCGTGGGGGCGGTGCTGGCCGTCACCTTGCGCGGCTTTACCAACGACATCTACTTTCAGGTCGCGCTGCTCACCACCATCGGGCTTTCGGCCAAGAACGCGATCCTCATCGTCGAGTTCGCCGAAGCCGCGCTGCATCGGGGCATGAAGCCGCTCGATGCCGCGCTGGAAGCCGCGCGCCTGCGCTTCCGCCCGATCATCATGACCTCGGTGGCCTTCATCGCGGGCGTCATCCCGCTTGCCGTGGCCAGCGGCGCGGGCGCCAATGGCCGCCGCGAGATCGGCACGGGAGTTCTGGGCGGGATGGTCTCGGCCACGCTGCTCGCGATCTTCCTGGTCCCGCTGTTCTTCGTGCTGGTCAAGCGCCTGTTCGGCCATTCGGACAAGGAGACCGCGCAATGAGCCCGATGACGACCATGGCCCGCGCGGCCCTGACGGGCACCGCGCTGCTCGCCCTGTCCGCCTGCAACATGGCGCCCAAATATGTCCGCCCCGATCTTCCGGTCGCCCCGGCCCTGCCGCAAGGCGCGTCCTATCCGGCGCTGGCAACCGGCGACACCGCCATCGACAGCATCGGCTGGCAGGCCTTCTTTACCGATCCGCGCCTGAAGGAAACCATCGGGCAGGCGCTGGCCAACAACCGCAACTTGCGCAACGCGGTAGCCGCCGTCGCCCAGGCCCGCGCGACCTACAAGGTCGATCGCGCCGCCATTTTCCCGACACTGAGCGCCGGGCCCAGCGCGTCCGACATGCGCAGCAAGGGCACGACAACGCACACCTTCCAGCTCAACGGCGGTGTCTCGGCCTTCGAGGCCGATCTCTTCGGCCGCCTGCGCAACACCAGCAAGGCCGCCTTCGAGACTTATCTGGCGACAGACGAAGGCCGCAAGGCGACCCAGATCGCGCTCGTCTCGGAAACCGCCTCGGCCTGGCTGACACTGGCGGCCGACCGCGATGCGCTGGCCATCGCGCAAGACACGCTCGACACGCGGGTCAAGACCGTCGCGCTCACCCGGCAGCTCGAAAGCAATGGTCTGGGCACGCGTCTGGCCGTGGCCCAGGCCCAGACCGCGCTCGACACCGCGCGCGCTGACGTGGCCGACTACACGACCGCCGTGGCACAGGACCGCAACGCCCTCGAAGTGCTCACCGGCGGGCCCGTTCCCGAGGCGCAGTTGCCCACCACGCTGGGCAATGGCGACCAGATGCTGGGCAGCCTCCCGGTCGGCCTCTCCTCGCAAGTCCTGCTGCGCCGCCCCGACGTGCTCGAAGCCGAACACATGCTCAAGGCCGCCAATGCCCGCATCGGGGCGGCCCGCGCGGCCTTCTTCCCGACGATCTCGCTCACCGGGCTGGCGGGCGCGGCCAGTTCTGGCCTGACCAGCCTGTTCGACGGCGGCTCGTTCGCATGGAGCGTGAGCAGCAGCATCACCCAGACCCTGTTCGACGGCGGCCAGCGAGCGGGCAACCTCGCCTATGCCAAGGCCGCGCGCGATGCGGCGGTCTCCTCCTATGAAGGGGCGATCCAGACCGCGTTTCGCGAAGTTGCCGATGCCCTGGCCCGGCGCGGCACGATCGAGGACCGCATCGCCGCGCAGGAAAGCAATGTCGCCAATGCGCAGAAGGCCGCGCAAATCACCCGCTCGCTCTATGCCAACGGGCTCAACACCTTCCTCGAACCGCTCGACGCCGACCGCACCGCCTATGCCGCCCGCCAGATGCTGATCAGCGCCCGGCTCGTCCGCGCGACCAACATGGTCACTCTCTATCAGGTGCTGGGCGGCGGCCTTACCCCCTGATCGGGGCCATCGCTTCGCGAATTTTTGATTTTCAAAAAGCATCGAAGAACAAGGGATACCGCAGGGGGCAAGGCCCCCTGCACCCCATTAGCTCTGGTTACCGCTGTGTTGTCAGCAAGGGCGGGCATGGCAACCACCGAACTGTTTGTGGCCGCCCGGTTGCCTCCGTTACGGTGACGATACGGGTGCATCGTTTCTTGCCGCAGCGCGGCAGGGCGGGAACACTGGGCCACACGAAGCGGCGCTTGGCCGCGCGTCCATGGTTCAGGGGTTCTTCGCCGCGATGCCGCCTTTCCCCCCGTTCTTGCGCTCTTTCCGGCCCGGAAATGCCTCCGGGGCCAAGGGCCCTGATGCGCGCGCGCGTGCTGGCAGGCGGGCTCCGGCGCGGCTGCGGATCGCGCTGCTCAACGTCAAGTACAGCCCCAATCTGGGCGATGGCCTGCTGGCCGAATGCCTCGAACGCGAATTGAGCGCCGCGCTGGGCGGGGCAGAGGTCATCTCCATCGACATTGCCGGGCGCACCGGCTGGCCCGCAGCCGCCCCCTCCTCCTCCGGGCCTGTCACCGCCAGCGCCTCGCGCCGCCGCCACATCATGGCCCTGCTCGAAGCGATGCCGCCGCGCCTGCGCCATGTCGCGGCAGGCACGGCGCTGGCCCTCGTCACCCGCTGGCGCCTGCGCCCCCATATCCGCGCGCGGCTGGCCGGATGCCACGCGGCGGTGATCGGCGGGGGCAACCTGTTGACCGACGCGGACCTCAATTTCCCGACCAAGCTGGCCGGGGCCGCCCGCGAAGTGACCCGCCGCGATCTTCCGCTGGCCATCCACGCCGTGGGGGCCAGCGGCAACTGGTCGGCCCATGGGCGCCACCTGTTCGCCCGCGCGCTGGTGCGCCGCCCGCTCGCCCACGCCACCGTGCGCGACGAACGCAGCCGCGAGGCCTGGACTGTCCAGCTCGTGCCGCAAGGCGCCCCGCCCGCGCGCGTGGTCGGCGATCCGGGGCTTCTGGCCAGCCTGCACTACCCCCACGCCTTCCCTCACGGCACCCGGAATACCCAGCCGGGCGAGCGGCGGATCGGCCTGTGCGTGACCGCCCCGCTCGCGCTGCGCTATCATGTTGGCCAACACCATCAGGGGGAAGAAAACGCAACCACGGGGGCCCTATCCTCCCCCGCCCCGCATCTGCGCGACCGCGCCCTGATCGACTGGTACGGCGCCCTCGCCCACGCCCTGGCGCGGCAGGGCATGCATGTCGTCCTGTTCACCAATGGCAGCCCGGAAGACCGCGAATGCCTCGTCTCCCACGCCGCAGACTGGACGCAGGAGCGCGCCGCGGCAGACTGGATCGGGGGCGCTCCGTGCCTGTCACGCGGGCGGATCAGCCTGGCCGCGCCCTTTGCCACGCCTGCCGATCTGGCCAGGTTCGTCGCGGGCTGCGATCTGGTGATCGCCCACCGCATGCATGCGTGTATCGCCGCCCATTCCTTCGCGGTGCCCACCATCGGGCTGACCTGGGACGCCAAGCTGGCCAGCTTCTTCGCGCTGGCCGGGCGCAGTCGCTATGCCGTCGATGGCCTCGCCATGGCGCCGGTGGCCATGGCCGAACTGGCACTCGCCGCGCTCGACGAAGGGGTAGACCGGGCCGCGCTCGACCGGCTGATCGCCGGCACCCGCGCCGATGTCGCCGCGCTGGGCGCGCGGATCGCGGGCGCCATTGGGCCTGTCCAAGCCTATCCTGTCCCGGCCCATCCCGCCAGCCCGCCCGCCGCGTCTGCGATCAAAACTGCGGGCAAAACTGCGGGCAAAGTTCCCGAACGCGAGGCCGGGCCGGTTGCGGCTCTGGGCCAAGCCTCCCCCGCCACGGCCCGGCCGGGGGCCATCTGATGCGCGGGGGCCCCATCGAACGGATCGTCGTGATCAACGATCTGGCCCGGCCGATGGGCGGGGCCAGCGCGCTGGCGCTGCTTTCGGCGCGGGCCTTTCGCCAGCGCGGCCATGCGGTCACCCTGCTCGCTGGCGACATGGGCGACGATGGCGCGCT
>DQVI01000062.1 GCA_015661825.1 Novosphingobium capsulatum | reverse complement strand
GGCCCCGATCCTCCGCCGCGCGTCTTCCAGCGCGGCGCGCGCGGCGCGGCCTGCGCGGTGCGGGCTCGACGGATTGGCCCAGAGCGCAAAGCCCTCAAACAGGGCCTCGCGGGCAGCAGGGAGGAGCGGCGTGGTGGCAGCATGATCGAGGTAGAGCGAGGCCGACAACGAGAAATCCCGGAAAAGTTGCGTTTTGAGGGTTGCTTTCTATATAGCGGTCAGTTCCATGCCCAGCCCCTCCCCGTGCATTTCCTTGCGCGGGTGGCAGGCCGGCCCAGCCAACAGGTTCATCAGGTCAACGATGCCCGCAGTCATCTTCCCCGGTCCCGAAGGCCGCCTCGAAGGGCGCTTCCAGCCCGCCACGCGCAGCCGCGCCCCCGTCGCCATGATCCTGCACCCCCATCCGCAGGCTGGTGGCACGATGAACGACCGGGTTACCCAGGCGCTCTACAAAACCTTTGTCGCACGCGGCTTTGCCACGCTCCGCTTCAACTTTCGCGGGGTCGGGCGCAGCCAGGGCAGCTTCGACAATGGCGTGGGCGAACTCTCGGACGCGGCGGCCGCGCTCGACTGGGTGCAGTCGATCCATCCCGAAGCCTCCTCGACCTGGATCGCGGGCTATTCGTTCGGCGCGCTGATCGGCATGCAGTTGCTGATGCGCCGCCCGGAGATTCGCGGCTTCATCTCGGTCGCCCCGCCGGCCAACATGTATGATTTCAGCTTCCTCGCGCCGTGCCCGGCTTCGGGCATCATCGTGCAGGGTTCGGCCGATACGGTCGTGACCCCCAATGCGGTGCAGAAGCTGGTCGACAAGCTGCGCACGCAAAAGCACATCACGATCCACCACGACGAGATCCCGCGCGCCAACCACTTCTTCGAGAACGAGATGGACGAGATGATGCGCTCGGTCGACAACTACCTCGACTTCCGCCTCTCGCCCGAGTGCCCGATCCGCTGATTTCAGCGCCCGGACCGATACAAAAAGCCCCGGCAGATCGCTCTGCCGGGGCTTTTTTGTCGGATGTCGTCCCGCCTGCTCAGGCGGAAACGGGGGCCGCGTTGCGCACGCCTTCGTCGACATGCTCGGCAAACTGCTCGAAGTTGTCGATGAACTTCCTGACCAGTTCCTGCGCAGTCTTGTCGTACTCGACCGGATCGGCCCAGGCCCCGCGCGGATCGAGCAGCGCGGTGTCAACACCGGGAACCGCGACGGGAACCTCGAAGCCGAAGTTGGGGTCTTCGCGGAATTCGGCCTCGTTCAGGCTGCCGTCGAGCGCGGCGTTGAGCAGGGCACGGGTGGCCTTGATCGGCATGCGCTTGATGCCTTCCATCGTGGCCTTGCCGCCCGACCAGCCGGTGTTGACCAGCCAGCACTTGACCCCGCCCTTGGCGATCCGCTCCTTGAGAAGGTTGCCATAGACCGAGGGATGGCGCGGCATGAACGGCGCGCCAAAGCAGGTCGAGAAGGTCGCTTCCGGTTCGGTCACGCCGATCTCGGTGCCCGCCACGCGCGCGGTATAGCCCGAGAGGAAGTGGTACATCGCCTGATCGGGGGTGAGCCGCGCGATCGGGGGGAGCACGCCATAGGCGTCCGCCGTCAGGAAGATGAGGTTGGCCGGAACCGGGCCGAGGTTCTTTTCCGAGGCGTTCGGGATGAAGTCGATCGGGTAGGACCCGCGGCTGTTTTCGGCAAGGCTCGCGTCGTCGAGGTCGATCTCGCGGGTAACCGGATCGATGACCACGTTTTCGAGAACGGTGCCAAAGCGCTTGGTCGTGGCGTAGATTTCCGGCTCGGCCTCGGCCGAAAGGCGGATCATCTTGGCGTAGCAGCCCCCTTCGAAGTTGAACACGGCGGTGTCCGACCAGCCATGTTCATCGTCGCCGATCAGCGTGCGGCTGGCGTCGGCCGAAAGGGTCGTCTTGCCCGTGCCCGACAGGCCGAAGAACACCGCCGTCTTGCCATCGGCGCCGATATTGGCCGAGCAGTGCATCGGCATCACGCCCTTGACCGGCAGCAGGTAGTTGAGGATGCCGAAGACCGACTTCTTCATCTCGCCCGCATAGGCCGTGCCGCCGATCAGGATCAGCTTCTCGGTCAAGTTGACCGCCACCACCGTCTCGCTGCGGCAGCCGTGGCGCGCCGGGTCGGCCCGGAAGGTGGGCAGGTCGATGATCGTGTATTCAGGCTCGAAACCGGCCAGTTCTTCAGGCTTGGGGCGCACGAGCAGGGTGCGGATGAACAGGTTGTGCCAGGCCAGTTCGTTGATCACGCGCACGTTGACGCGATGCTCGGGCTGCGAACCGCCGAACAGGTCGGCCACGTAGAGGCGTTCCTTGTCCGCCAGCGCGGCGATGAAGTCTTCCTTGAGCGCGGCGAAATGCTCCGGGCTCATCGCCACGTTGGTCTTGCCCCACCACACGGTGCTTTCGGTCTCATCGTCGCGGACGATGAACTTGTCCTTGGCCGAACGGCCGGTGTGCTTGCCGGTGGCCACCACAAAGGGGCCATCCTTGGCCAGCAGGCCTTCGCCATGGCGCACCGCATGCTCGATCAGCGGGGCTGTGCCCAGATTGGCAAAGATCGTGGCGACTTCGGGGAAACCCTGCTGTGACAGGGACACGTTCAGGCTGTTGACGGACATCTCTTGCCTCCCATTGGCAGGTCCGCCGCACTCGCCGCTCCCTTGTGGAACATTGGGCGACGCGCAGACCGCTCGATTGCAACACTGCCGGTTCGAACCGTGGGCATTCGCGTCATTCGCGGAGCCGTTC
>DQVI01000189.1 GCA_015661825.1 Novosphingobium capsulatum | reverse complement strand
CGATACGGCGCGCGAGCGGGGTTGCCACCACGCGGTTGCCCTTGGCCACGGGCGCGGCGGCAGGCGCCGCTGCGGGCTTGGCCCCGAGCACGTCCGCCTTGGTCACGCGGCCATTGGGGCCCGAGCCCTTGACGCTGGCCAGATCGATGCCCTTCTCGGCGGCGATACGGCGCGCGAGCGGGGTTGCCACCACGCGGTTGCCCTTGGCCACGGGCGCAACAGCAACCGGTGCGGGGACCGCCGCCGCCACAGGCGCGGGAGCCGCAACAGGAGCCGGGGCCGGAGCAGGTGCCGCAGCGGCAGGCGCCGGGGCGCTGGCGTCTTCATCCTCGCCCGCGAGCGTGGCGATCACCGTGCCGACCTTCACCCCCTCGGAACCTTCGGCCACATCGATCGAGACGATCGTGCCTTCGTCGACGGCTTCGAATTCCATGGTGGCCTTGTCGGTCTCGATCTCGGCCATGATGTCGCCCGAGGACACCTTGTCACCAACCTTGACGAGCCAGCGGGCGAGCGTGCCCTCTTCCATCGTTGGCGAAAGGGCGGGCATCTTGATCGCGATGGGCATGGGCTTTTTCCGTGTCCTATCTGGGAAAGTATCAATCTGGTTCGCAAAACCGGTTTTTTGAACAAAATTCCGGTTAAATCGAAATTCTTTTCACCGCGCCATTTCACCAGACTTGCCCGCGCGGTCAAGAGCCAACCGCACGCGCCCTCCCGAAATCCAGCCCCCATTTGCCACGCGCGGCCATTGCGGGTAGCACCATGCACACACGACAACCGACCGGAGAGGCACAAAAGGGCACACCATGAGCGAAGAGCGCATCTATCTGGTGATCATGGACGAAACCCCGGAATCGGCGCTGGCCCTGCGCTTCGCCGCCCGCCGCGCCGTGCGCACCGGTGGCGGCGTCCACATCCTCGCCCTCGTCCCGCGTCAGGAATTCGTCGTCTTCGGCGCCATTCAGGCCACTATCGAGCAGGAAGCCCGCGACCGCGCCGAAATCCTCGCCACGACCGCAGCAGGCAGCCTCGCCAGCGAGTCAGGCCTCGCCCCGCTGATCTCCGTGCGCCAGGGCGATGGCCCGCAAGTCGTCCGCGAATACCTGAAAGACCACCCCGAAGTCTCGGCCCTGGTGCTGGGCGCCGCCGCCGAAAGCAATCCCGGCCCCCTCACCACCCACTTCGCCACCCACGCCGGCGCCCTGCCCTGCGTCCTGATGATCGTGCCCGGCGGCGTCAGCGACGAAGTAATCGACGCGGTCAGTTGATCCCTCTTCGTCATTCCCGCGCAGGCGGGAATCCAGTCAGCGCAACGCCCCGAACCCGAAATCGGCCGCCAGATCGCGCCACCCCGGATTCCCCTCCTCGACCAGCCGGAGTTTCCAACCCCGGTTCCATTTCTTGATCCGTTTTTCTCTCAAGATCGCATGCTCCATCGTCGCGTGCATTTCGAACCAGACGAGAAGCTCGATTCCATAACGGGCGCTGAAACCGTCAAAGTGCCCGCTGCGATGCTGGGCGATGCGCTGGATCAGGTTCGACGTGGTGCCTATGTAGAGCGTGCCGTTTCGCGCGGATGCAAGAATGTAAACGGCGGGCGCGAAGGTGTCCTTCATCGCGACGTTGCTACTGGATTCCCGCCTGCGCGGGAATGACGAAGGAGAAGTCTGGGCTGCCAATTTGCACCAGAACGGAAGAACCCGGAATCTCGCCTTAAACGGCGCGGACAAGTGCCGAACAGTGCTTCACCCCACTTTCGTCATTCCCGCGCAGGCGGGAATCCAGATGCCCGTCCTCAGAACTGGATCCCCGCCTTCGCGGGGATGACGAACGGCTCACGCCGGGATGGAGGCGCAAGGCCTGCCCAAAAGCGCACCATCGGCAGGACATCCGGGGTCGAAGGGGCGATGGCCCCTTCCTTATCCCCTTCTTCTTACTTCTTGCGCCCCTGATGCCGGATATTGCCGGGCCGTCCGCGCTGGCCGACCATGTGCTTGCCGCGGAACTTGGGTTTTACGTCGAGCTTGCTGCCCCGGCGTTCGATGCGCTGGACGCCTTCGGCAACGTCCACGGGTTCGAACTTGAGCGCGCCGGTCAGCGGGTTGGCTTCGGCGAGGCGGAGCTTGAGGATCATGCCCATGGCGAATTCCTCGCCCGAGAGTTCGCCGACCAGACGTTGGGCCTTTTCATCATAGGCGAAGCGTTCGGCACCCAGCGTCGAGACGGGGACGAGACCGTCGCCGCCCAGCCCCAGAATCGTGGCGAAGAGGCCGAATTTCTGGACCCCGGTGATCCGCGTGTCGAAGACTTCGCCCACCCGGCTCGACAGCCATGCCGCGACATAGCGGTCGATGGTTTCGCGTTCGGCCTCCATGGCGCGGCGTTCGGCGGCGCTGATGGCATCGCTCACGCGGGCAAGGTCGGAGCGGTCGCGGTCGGACAGGCCCGAGGTCGCGGGGATGTCGTGGTTGGCCGGGCGCGGCTGTTCGAGGCCATAGGCATCGACAAGCGCGCGGTGGACCAAAAGGTCTGAATAGCGGCGGATCGGCGAGGTGAAGTGGGCGTAGGAACCCAGCGCCAGCCCGAAGTGCCCGGCATTGCGCGGCCCGTAATAGGCCTGGGTCTGGCTGCGCAGGACGGCTTCCATCACCAGCGCCTTTTCCGCCTCGTCGCTCACGTCCTTGAGCATGCGGTTGAACAGCGAGGGCGTGATCACCTGACCGAGCGCGAGCTTGCGCCCGAACGTGGCCAGATAGTCCTTGAGCGCGAGGAGTTTCTCGCGGCTGGGCGGCTCGTGGATGCGGTAGACGACCGGCGCCACCTTGGCTTCCAGTGCCTTGGCCGCCGCGACGTTGGCGGCGATCATGAAGTCCTCGACGACGCGGTGGGCGTCGAGCCGCTCGCGCAGGGCGACATGCGTGATGCGGCCCTTTTCGTCGAGCACGACGCGGCGTTCGGGCAGTTCGAGGGCGAGCGGATCACGGTCCTCGCGCGCCTTTTCGAGCAGACGCCATGCGCCCCACAGGTCCGTCAGGTGCGCCTGCGCGCGGCCTTCGTCGATGCGGGCCTGCGCCTCTTCATAGGCGATCACTTCGGCGATCCGCACGAGGGCGCGGGTGAAGCGGAAATCGCGGATGCGGCCATCGGGTGCGATCGTCAGGTGGCAGACCATGGCCGCGCGGTCCGCGCCCGACTTGAGCGAGCAGACATCGGCGCTGAGCACTTCGGGCAGCATCGGCACGACGCGGTCGGGGAAATAGACCGAGTTGCCGCGCTGGCGCGCTTCGCGGTCGATCTGGCCACCAGGGCGGACGTAGAAGCTCACGTCGGCAATGGCGACAACCGCGCGATAGCCGCCCTGCCCGTCGGGCTGCGCCCAGATCGCGTCGTCGTGGTCGCGCGCGTCGCTCGGGTCGATGGCCACGATGGGCAAGTGGCGCAAGTCTTCGCGGTGGCTTTCGGCCAGCGGCAGCGCGGCGGCGGCCTGCGCCGCGTCGAGCGCCTCGCTGGAGAACACGCAAGGGATGCCGTGCTTGTGGATGGCGATCAGGCTGAACGCGCGCGGGGCGAGCGGATCACCCAGAACGCTGGTGACCTTCATGCCCGAGCGCGGGGTGCGCCCGGCCGGTTCGGCCAGAACCAGTTGCCCGGCTTCGGCCCCGCCCAGATCGGAAATCGGCGCGGCGTGGCGCTCGCGCTTGTCGATGGGGGCGAGCCACCCCTTGCCTGCGCCATCGATCTCGACCACGCCCATGATCTGCTCGCTCTGCTGGGGCAGGCGCTTCATCGGGTGGGCGAGCCACTTGCCGCTGCCCTCGCCGCCGGCTTCCTCGGTCCGCGCGAGGATACGGTCGCCGATGCGCAGCGCGGCCTGCCGTTCCTTGGGCTTGCCGCGCAGCTCGATCACGCGCAGGCGCGGCGGCGGGCTGGCGTCGTCGGGGCTCCAGCTGTCGGGGATGGCCAGCACATGGCCCTCGTCGATCTCGACCACGCGCAGCACGGTCACGCGGGGCACGCCGCCCATGGCATGGAACGCGGTGCGGTTGCCGTCGATCAGACCTTCCTCGGCCATGTCCTTGAGCAGCGCCTTGAGCGCGATCTTTTCGGTGCCTTTCAGCCCGAAAGCCTTGGCGATCTCGCGCTTGCCCGCCGGTTCGGCGCTCTGGGCGATGAAGTCGAGCACCTGACGGCGCGTGGGCAGTCCCTGAGGGAAATTGGTCTTGGCCATAAGCCCCGCATTTGGGCCTTTACACGCAAAAGAGCAAGTTCATGCCGGGTGGAGAACCACAACCTTGGTGTCCGGACGATCGGCAGGAATCCACGTGAATTGCCGGAACGCGAGGTGCCCGTCCCACGGATGGTCGAACCCGCGCACGCCGCCTTCTCGACCGCGTACCACTTGTCGATCCCAGATCATTGCAAAGTCTTGGCTTTCCTGTCGAAGCCCGGCGACCAGACGCTCGCTTGCCGGGTCAGCATGGCGCCCGACATGGTCGGCGCGAAACTCGGCAATCAGGCGCCGCGCGCGCTCGTGCCAGTCTGGCAGCATGGCGCGCGCTTCGGGGCGCAGGAACATGTAGCGCAGGAGGTTGCGCTCTCCGTTCGCGTCGAGCCAGCCGGGGAAGAGCCGCTCGGCCGAGGCATTCCAGCATGTCGCGCGCCAGCTGCGGTCGAGGCCATAGGCCGGGCCGGGCGCGAACTGGACCAGCAGGCGCACCGATTCGGGGGCCTCCTCGTCTTCGAGCCGCTGGGGCGCCTCCGGGTCGATCCGCCCCGCCGCCCCGAACAGATAGGCCCGCTCGGCGTTCGACAGGCCCAGCGCGCCAGCCAATCTGGCAAGGGCATGGGGCGACGGGTTGGCCTCGCGCCCCTGTTCCAGCCAGGCCAGCCAGGTCGTGCTGATCCCGGCGCGCAAGGCCAGTTCCTCGCGCCGCAAGCCGGGCGTGCGACGGCGCCCGCCCCCCTCTGCCGGGCAGCGTTCACGCATGGCGCGCAGGAAACGGCCCAGTTCCTGCCGGGTGTGGTCTGGCTCGATCATGGTGGTCATTATAACAGGATAAACGCCACTCTTGTACCAGGGTAAAGCGGTGCGCATGAGATCGGGCGAAAGGACAGAGCATCGTGCGAAAAAGTGGGAACCGGTTTTTCGCCTGAAACGATGCGACAACAAAGGCCTGGATGATGAGTGAAACCTCAGCCCAAATCGACCAGTTCGGCCCCCGCGCCGCCGCCTATGTCGGCAGCGCCGTTCACGCCCAGGGTGCCGACCTTGCCCGGATGACGCAGGCCATCGCCGATCTATCCCCCGAGCGCCTGCTCGACATCGGCACGGGCGGCGGCCATGTCGCCTATGCGGCCAGCCCCCATGCACGCGAGGTTGTCGCCGCCGATCCCTCGCCGCTCATGCTGCTCGCCGTGGAGGCCCAGTGCCGCCAGCGCCGCCTGGCCAACGTGATCACCGCGCGCACGACCGCCGAGGCCCTGCCTTTTGCCGACGCGCGTTTCGATGCCGTGGCCAGCCGCTTTTCCGCGCATCACTGGGCCAGCCTCGCGCAAGGGCTCGCGCAGGCCCGCCGCGTCTGCCAGCCCGGCGCGCTGGCGCTGTTTGCCGACGTGATCGCTCCGGCCCAGCCCCAATGCGACACGCATCTGCAAGCGGTCGAACTGCTGCGCGATCCCTCGCATGGGCGCGACTATACACTGGCCGAATGGACCGCCGCGCTCGCCCAGGCCGGTTTTGCGATCACCGCGATCCACCCGGCCCGCCTGCCGATGGAATTTGCCAGCTGGACCGCGCGGATGGAAACCCCGCCCGCGCTCGCCGCCGCGATCCGCGCGCTGCAACAGGATGCCCCCGCCTGTGTACGGGAGCATTTCGCCATTCAGGCCGATGGCAGCTTCACCATCGACACCGTGCTGATCGAAGCCCGCGCGATCTGAACCCTCAGCCCGGCTCCGGCCCGAAACGGTTGGTGCCGGGCGTTGCGGCCCGCGTGGCGAGCGCGACCAGCAGGACCAGCGCCAGCCACCCCAGCCCCACCGCCGACCAGTTGACCGCGCCCATCATGCCGTGATGAGGCCTGACCATCATCGCCCCGGCCCCCTCTCCCGTCCGTTGCGCCGCGCGCATGGCCTGCATGGCCACGGTCAGCCGTGCAGTCTGCGCCGGAACCGCCACCAGCGCCAGAACATAGGGCACGCCGGGCAGGAGCACGAACCACCCGCTCAGACCCGCATCGTGGAGGCGCCGCACCAACGCGGCGACCAGCAGGACCATCGTTGCCAGTCCCAGCGCCATCGCCGCCACCATCATGCGCGGCATGATGATCGCCATCTGCGCCTGCATCTGCTGCGCCTGCACCAGCGGATCGCCACCATGGATAGCCACGCCAATACCGCCAGCCATCAGGGTCCCGCTGACCACGAGGCCTGCCACCGCCCGCAACAGATAGACGAACAACGCATATGTCCAGAATGTTCGCCGACCATCCCGGCCCTTGAAATTCAGAAGGTTGCAAAGGGTATATCGGATCGTTTCGATCATGTGCCGCCCCCGTTTCCAGGCTTGTTCAGGGCCGTTCGAGCGGGCCGAATGCCCCTCCCGGAACAGCAGACGCTATGGGACTTGCGCTGCCATCGGCAGCAATCGCGCTCACCCCGAAAAACCAGTCATCACCGCGCACACCCGGCAGCGTGGCGTGAAGATCAGCGGTTTCGAGCACTGGCCTGGCGGGCCAGCCCGGTGCATCGGTCGCCCGCTGCCATACCGCATAGCGCGCCGCGCCGGGGACCGGCTTCCAGTCCAGTTCGGTCGAAGTCTGCAAGGCCGCCGTCTTGACCGCAGCGGCAGGCGGCATCGGCGCGCGCGCCAGGGCCGCCAGCCCCGCCACGTTGAGCCGCGTCACCCCGGCCAGATAGGCGAAGTCCATCGCCTCGACCGTATCGCCATAGACCCGCCCGCCTTCGGTGCGCAGATCCTGATGCTGGCGGTCGTAATTCTCGATGGCGACGCTGAAGCGTACCGCCGGAAACCCGAGTTGCTCGAAGGGCAGGTGGTCCCCGCCCCGGCCCATGCGGTCCGCGCGCCAGACCTGCCGGACTTCCAGCCCTTTCCTGTCCTGCCCGGCAAGCCCGGCCAGCCAGCGCGACAGATTGCGCGAAGGGCTCTCGTTCTCCCCCCCGATCGCCCGCTGTGCCGCGCTCAGCGCCGCATCGGCATCGGCGCGCGGGCCTTCGGAGAAGACGCGCACATGGGTATCGTCGACCACCCCGTCCGAGCCGCGCGAATTGCCCACGATGTCGTTGTTGAACATGGCTTTGACACGCCAGCCCTGCGCCTTGGCATAATCGGCCAGAACCTTGCCGCCATAGAGCCCCTGCTCCTCGCCGCTGAGCACCGCATAGACGATGGTGGAAGGAAAGCGCCGCTGCGAAAGCACCCGCGCCGCCTCGATCACCAGCGCCGTACCCGAGCCATCGTCGTTCGCGCCGGGGGCATCGTGGGTGATGTCCATCACATCGCTGACCCGGCTGTCGATATGCCCGGCGACGATCACCACTTCATCGGGGCGCTCGCTGCCACGCTGGATCGCCACGACATCGACGATCTTCGTGGGCGTGGGCAGCCGCTTCCCGGTAAAGCTCGCCTCGGGCAGGGCCAGCGTCAGACAGCCACCACACTGCGCACCGATGGCGCGAAACTGCGCTTGCGCCCAGGCCCGCGCAGCCCCGATCCCGCGACGGGGGTCGCTGTCGGACGACATCGTATGGCGCGTGCCGAAACCGACCAGCGTTTCGACATCGGCGCGCAGCCGCGCCGGCGAAACATCTTCGGCATGAGCGGGAATGGCCGCGATCATCAGCGGCAGGCAGATCAGGAAGCGCTTCATGTGCGCCAGCCTAGACGAAACAGGACGATCTGCAAAAGGACGAAAGATAATGGGGCAAGAAGGGGCCAATGGCCCCTTCTTGCCCTTTTTTCTGCTTCTCAATAAGCCCGCGCGATGAGAATCTTCTCGACCGCCGGTTCCCCGGTGAACGGGCACGTCCCGGTCGGCGCATCGGCATCGAGCGGGGTGTTGCGGATGGTGAGCTTGAGCGCCTTGAGCTGTTCGACCACCTTGTCGAGCGCCTCGCCGGTCGGGCGCGACCAGCCCAGTTCGACCCAGCCGGGGAACTTGCGATCCTCGGCAAAGTAGGCCGCAAGACCGGCCAGATCGGTCACGCCGCGCTCGATCTGCGCGTCGCGACGGGCTTCCGCTTCGGCAAAAAGGGCGGCCTGGATCGATTCCAGTTCGGCCACGGCCGAAGCCACGAAATCCTCGCGCGACTGGCCGACGAAATTGACCTTGCCATCCTCGCGCCACAGCCGGTCGCGACGCACGGCCGAAACCTGGCCACCTTCGGCATCCCGGCCACCGATTTCGAGGATCAGCGGCACGCCCTTCTTGACCCAGCCCCAACGCTTGGCAGTGGCCTTGCCGGGACGCTTGTCGAGCAGGACGCGGAGCTTTTCGTCGAAAGCCCACTGGCTGATCAGCGCCTTGCGCAAGTCTTCACAATAGGCGAGCAGCGCTTCATCGCCTTCGTTGTCGCGCAGCATGGGCAGGATGACGATCTGGTGCGGCGCCACCTGCGGGGGGGTGCGCAAGCCGTCGTCGTCACCATGGGTCATGATCACGCCGCCGATCAGACGGGTGGACACGCCCCACGACGTGGTGTGGCACAGCGCCTGCTGGCCTTCCTTGTCCTGATAGCGGATGCCTGCGGCCTGCGAGAACGTCGTGCCCAGATAGTGCGAGGTGCCCGCCTGGAGCGCCTTGCCGTCCTGCATCATCGCCTCGATCGAATAAGTCGCGACGGCGCCGGGGAAGCGTTCGTTCTCGGGCTTGGGACCGGCCACGACCGGCAGGGCCAGCACGTCCTGGGCAAAGCTGCGGTACATTTCGAGCGCGCGCAGCGTCTCGGTCATCGCGTCAGCTTCGTCGGCATGGGCCGTATGGCCTTCCTGCCAGAGGAATTCGCTGGTGCGCAGGAACATGCGGGTGCGCATTTCCCAGCGCACGACATTGGCCCACTGGTTGGTCAGCAGCGGCAGATCGCGCCACGACTGCACCCAGCGCGCCATGGCTGCGCCGATCACCGTTTCGGACGTGGGACGCACGACCAGCGGCTCTTCCAGCTTGGCCTCGGGATCGGGCATCAGCCCGCCCTTGGGGTCGGCGACCAGACGGTGGTGGGTGACGACCGCCATTTCCTTGGCGAAGCCTTCGACGTGGTCGGCTTCCTTGGCGAAGTACGACAGCGGGATGAACAGCGGGAAGTAGCAGTTATCGACGCCCGCATCCTTGATGCGCGCGTCCATCAGCTTCTGGATGCGTTCCCAGATGCCGTACCCCCACGGCTTGATCACCATGCAGCCGCGCACGCCCGATTCCTCGGCAAGCTCGGCCTCGGCGATCACCGCCTGATACCACTGGGCAAAGTCTTCGTCGCGCTTGACCGGCAGCGCATGCTTGATCTTGGGCTGGTTCATGCCCTGCCGAATAAGCGGTGCGAGCCAGTTGGGCAACGCCCCAATCATCCCTGCCCGGCAAAACGGGCGCAAAAATCGCGCCCGTGAACCGGCAGCTCAACAAACCGGCAGAAGCCCGGCTTACTTGCCGAGCTGGTCGAGCTTCTTCTGCATTTCGGCCATCTGCTTGCGCAGCTCGGAAAGCTCGCCCCCTTCCGACGCGGACTTTTCCTCGTCGCGGACGAAGTTGCCCGCCGGGGGAGCGCCAGGCACGAAGGCGGCAGCGGCAGCCTTGAACATTTCCATGTTGCGCTGGGCGATCTGGGCCAGCGGGTTGGCACCGATCGATTCCTCGATCGCCTTGCGCAGCTTGTTCTGGTTCTCGCGGAAATGCTCCATCGAGGCTTCGAGGTAGCCGGGGAGCAGGGCCTGCATCGAGTTGCCGTACATGGCGATGAGCTGGCGCAGGAAATTCGTGGGGAGCATCTGCTCGCCACCCGCTTCCTCTTCCATGATGATCTGGGTGAGGATCGAATGGGTGAGGTCCGCGCCGCTCTTGGCGTCGATCACCTTGAACTCGACGTTCTCCTTGACCATCTGGGCCAGGTGGTCGAGCGTGATGTAGCTGGACGTTCGGGTATTGTAGAGCCGGCGGTTGGCGTACTTCTTGATAATGACGGTATCGCCGTCCTTTGCTTGATTTGCCATGTTTTCGGACCCCGCTGGGAATGTTCTTGTGCATTAGCAGACGCGGTATGTGCAGCGCAATATGAGTCAGGCGTTAGCCTCACCCCCTGAATATTCCGTACCTGACAGTATTTCATGCAGTTTTGCTTCGGGCAGGGATGGAAAACCGCCGATTTGCGCTGTTTGCCCGCGGCTTTGCCGCGTGTCTGGTCGATGCAGAAAAGACCAGGGGCTGGAGATGTTTAGTCCACAATGGTCACATCCCCGCCCCCCATGCTTCGCTGCGCACAATTGCCTTGCCTCAACGCCTCATCGCGCAGCAAAGTTCCGGCAAGCATCCCGCCCGGCAGGTCATGCCCTTTTCAGGCGGACAGTGGCGCTGCTCCATCGGCCTGCCTCTCGTCCGCCTGACCGGCATCCTCGCCCGGCATTCCGTTGCGCAGGCCCCAGAGCGAGACCACCAGCGCCAGCGCCACCACGCACCACGTATACCACAGCCCGGCATAGGGATCGCCCGTGCGCACGACGATCAGGGTCGACAGGAACGGCAGGAACCCGCCGAACAACCCCGTTCCCAGATGATAGGGGATCGAAAGCGAGGAATAGCGGATGCGTGGCGGGAACATCTCGCACAAGGTCGCCGCGACCGGCCCATACGTCGCCCCGGACAGGCCCATCAGCACGACCAGAACCAGAACGAGCAGAACCGCCCGGCCTGCCGAAGGCACGATCCGGTCGAAATGATAGCCGCCTTGCGCCAGCAGGGCTTCGAGTGCGACGACACGGCCACGCCTGCCATCGCCCCAGGGATAAGTGTCGAGCAGCAGTCGCGCGGCCCCTGCATGAAGGGTGAGTTCATCGGCGCGTTCGACGCGATAGGACACCCCCGTCGCCGTCAGGTCGGACAGCAGGCGGGCGCAGCGCGTGGGCTGCTCGGGCGTGAAGGGATCAAAACGGCAATCCGGGCCCGAGACGACCACCGGCAATTCGCGCGCCTGCGCCGCCAGCCCCGGATTGGCCAGCCCGCCCATCGCCCAATAGAGCGGGAACAGCAGGACGAGCGTGGCCAGATAGCCCCACACGATCGGCCCCTTGCGCCCGACTTTGTCCGAGACATAGCCGAACAGCAGAAAGCCCCCCACCGCGAACAGCGCGGCCACCCCGACGATGACCTCGGCAGCGGTTTCATCCAGGCGCATCGCCGTCTTGAGGAAGGCCAGACTGCCGAACATCGCGGTGTACCAGATCACGGTAAGCCCGGCGGCCACGCCGAACAGCGCCACCAGCATGCCCTTGCGGTTGCCCGGCGTGCGGATGCATTCGGCCAGAGGATTGCCCGCCACCTGATGGTGCGCCTTCATCGCCTCGAACACCGGGCTTTCCACCAGCCTCAGGCGCAACCACAGGGAAATCGCCAGAAGCCCGAGGCTGAGCACGAAAGGAATGCGCCAGGCCCAGGCCGCCCAGGCCTCGAAACCGAAAGCCGCCTTGCAGCCGAGCACCACGAGCAGGCTGAGGATGAAGCCACCGGCCACCCCGGCCTGGATGAAGCTGGTATAGAAACCGCGGCGTCCGGGCCGACAATATTCGGCGACATAGATCGCCGCGCCACCATATTCACCGCCCAGCGCCAGGCCTTGCGCCACGCGCAGGAAGACCACGAGGGCGGGCGCGGCATAGCCTATGCTCGAAGCAGGCGGCACGAAGCCCACCCCGGCTGTCGCCACCCCCATCATGCCGACCGTCGCCAGGAAGGTCGCCCGGCGCCCGAGCCGGTCGCCCAGAAAGCCGAACAGCGCCGCCCCGAGCGGGCGCACCCCGAAGCCGACCGCAAAGACCAGCCAGAACAGGAGCACTTCGAGCGTCGGATTGCCCGCCGCAAAGAATGTGCGCGGCAGGATCGTGCCCAGCGTGCCGTAGATGAAGAAGTCGTACCATTCGAACACGGTGCCGATCGCACTCGCGGCGATAACCAGCCGCAACCGCGCCGAATCGGGTTCTGCCTGCGTGGCATTCATGAACCTGCGTCCCCCCAAAGCCGGAGTTGCCCCCCTGGAGTTGCCTCCAGAACAGACCCTTAACCTTCCTTTGCAGTTCCGTCGATGGCCGCCAGAGCCGCATCCCACGCCAGCAGGATCGCCCCGTGACGCCCCGGATAGGCCCGGGCCGGACAGAGCAGGGCAAGACCGGGCCAGTCGGGCATATCGCCCTCGCCGGCCAACCATGCGGCCAGGGCCGTGCGGGCCCCTGCAATGGAATCACGCGTGTGCCCGGCGGCAGCATCGGCAAAGACGCGCGCGGCGGCCTGTCCGACGGCGCAGGCATGGGGTCGCAGCCCGAGCCGGACGATCCGCCCTTCCCCGTCAAGAGCCAGCCCCATCGCCAGCGTGCTCCCGCACGAACGCGAGCGCGCCTCGCCGACGAGCAGCAGGCCCTCGTCCCAAGGCCAGCGCGCCAGATCCATCGCGGCAGCGAGCACTTCGGGCGTGTAGAGAGTTCCGGCTCCGGCCATGATCAGGTGTCGGTTTCGTCGCGATGATGGTGCGCGACCGGCTTTTTGTGGCCGTGGATGGCCCTGCTGCCATGCGGGGCATGGTGGGCAGGCTTGTCGGTCGCGTCTGCCGCGGCCCCGCCATCCTCGCTGCCATTCGCGCTGTCGGCCTCCTGCGCGGCGGCCTCGCGGCGGTCGGCAATCATCGTGACGAGTTCCTCGCTCGCGGCATTGAGGAAGCGATAGGTCCGCGCCTGCGTGATCCAGTCGGGCCGCCCCTTGACGCCCCAGACCACATCATAGGCAAAGACCAGCAGCGAAAAGCCCAGAACCATCAGGATCGAGCCCTTGACCGCGCCAAAGCCGAAGCCGAGCAGGCGGTCGATAGGGCCGAGCATCGAATCGCGGCTCGCCTCGCCCAGTTTGCGCGCGATCAGGCGCATCAGCCCCCAGGGCACGAGCATAAGCAGCGCATAGGCCAGAACGCCCGCGCCGGTGTCGCTCTTGAGATGGGGGCGGATCGCCTCGGTCAGCGGCTCAAGGCCATAGTGCACGGCCACCAGCACGATGCACCACGCGGCCAGCGAGAGCACTTCCTCGACAAAGCCGCGAAAGAACCCGCCAATCGCGCCGACCGCGACAACCAGGAAGACAACATAATCGAAGCCGGTCATGGCCGGGGAATTAGGCCCCGCTCATCACCCGGTCAACGAGATTTGGCAGAAGACGGATCGGCGAAAAGCGCAAACCCTCAACCTTTTCCACCGCGCCATCAGGCCCATGGACCGTCGCGAAGCCCAGCTTGGCCGATTCGCGCAGGCGCACGCCCGAATGGGCAACCGGCCTGACCTCCCCGGCGAGCGAGACTTCGCCAAACCATGCCGTGTCCGAAGGCAGCGGCCGGTCTGCCAGCGCCGAGACCAGCGCGGCGGCCACCGCAAGGTCGGCCGCAGGGTCGGTCAGGCGATAGCCGCCCGCCACGTTCAGATAGACTTCGGCCGACGAAAAACTGAGCCCGCAACGCGATTCGAGCACCGCCAGCAACATTGCCAGACGGCCCGAATCCCAGCCGACGACCGCGCGCCGCGGCGTCGCCCCACTGGCCAGACGCACGGTGAGCGCCTGAATCTCGACCAGCACGGGCCGCGTGCCTTCAAGCGCGGGGAAGACCGCGCTGCCCGCCACCGGCTCCTCGCGCCCGGAAAGGAACAGCAGCGAAGGGTTGCCCACTTCCTCCAGCCCCTGCCCGGCCATGGCAAAGACGCCGATCTCGTCGACCGCGCCAAAGCGGTTCTTGAGCGCGCGCAGGATACGGTACTGGTGGCTGCGCTCGCCCTCGAAGCTCATCACCACATCGACCATGTGTTCGAGCACGCGCGGCCCGGCGATGCTCCCGTCCTTGGTGACATGGCCGACCAGCACGAGCGCAACGCCGGTTTCCTTGGCATAGCGGATCAGTTCGAACGCGCAGCCGCGCACCTGGCTGACCGTGCCGGGCGCGCCCTCGATCTGGTCGGAATGCATGGTCTGGATCGAATCGATCACCAGCAGCGCAGGCGTATCCATGCTGCCCAGCGTGGTGAGAATGTCGCGCACCGATGTCGTCGAGGCGAGCTGGATCGGCGCCTTGCCCAGCCCCAGCCGGTCGGCACGCAGGCGGATCTGGTCGGAGGCTTCCTCGCCGCTGATATAGACGACCTGCCCGCCCGCATTGGCAATGCTGGCCGCCGTCTGGAGCAGAAGGGTCGATTTGCCGATCCCCGGATCGCCGCCCATCAGGATGGCCGAACCGGGCACGAGCCCGCCGCCCAGCGCGCGGTCGAATTCGGCCAGGCCCGTCTTGCGCCGTTGCGGCAGGGCAATGGGCTGGTCGAGCGCGACGAACTGCACCGCGCGCCCGCCGCTCGAAAGATCGTGCTTGGCCGAAAACACCGTCTGCGGTGCATCCTCGACCAGAGTGTTCCATTCAGAGCAATCGGGGCACTGCCCCTGCCAGCGCGAGGAAACACTGCCGCACGACTGGCACACATAACGACGTTTGGGCTTGGCCATGGGCTTGCGCTATCGCGAACATAGCAAGAACGCAAGCCCGGTTTTTCGCCAAATTGGCCAGAACGATGCTGTTTAGCAGCAGCGCCCTCCCTGCTTCCCTCCGTAGCGCGCCTGTTGCCGCTCGCGGAAGAAGGCCTTGCGGTCCATCGGCACCCGGTCAGGGTGCCGATCGGCCATGTGGCGGCAATAGGCCTCGTAATCAGGCATGCCGACCATCGCCCTGCCCATGCGCGCCAGATGGGCCAAAAGTCGCGCAAGGAAAGGGGCGCGGGACCGGCTCATGCGTGACTTTCAAGCACGGTACCCGCGCCGATCTCGTGCATGGTGGGCACGGGGCTGCGCAGGGCGGTCATGCCGGTACGCACCGCAGCGACCAGAATGGCGCCCACCACCGCGAGGAACAGCGCGCAAAGCGCGGCGTCGACCCGGTCGTTGAACACGATCTGGTGCATCTGCGCGACCGACTTGGCCGGCGAAAGAACCTTGCCCTCGCCCAGCACCGCCGAAAAACGCGCGGCATGGGCCAGGAAGCCGACCTTGGGATCGGCCGACAGCAGCTTGAGCCCGCCTGCATAGAGCGTGCAGACCAGCAGCCAGAACGTGGGCAGCAAGCTCACCCAGACATAGCGCTCGCGCTTCATCCGCAAGAGCACCGTGCTTGCCAGCAGCAGGGCCACCGCCGCCAGCATCTGGTTGGAGATACCGAAGATCGGCCAGAGCGTGTTCACCCCGCCCATCGGATCGGTCACCCCCTGATAGAGGAACCAGCCCCACGCAGCGACGCACAGGCCCGTGGCCACGAGGCCCTGCACCATGCCCGGCAGCCGCGTGAACGGGGGAACCGCCCGCGCGAGCAGATCCTGCAACATGAACCGCCCGGCGCGAGTCCCCGCGTCAACCGCCGTCAGGATGAACAGCGCCTCGAACAGGATGGCGAAGTGATACCAGAAGGCCTTCATCATCGAGCCGCCCACGACATGCGAAAAGATTTCGGCCATGGCGACGGCCAGCGTCGGCGCGCCGCCGGCACGCGAGAGGATCGTCGTCTCGCCGATGTCGCGGGTCACTTGCGCGATCTGGGCGGGCGTGATGGCAAAGCCCATTGCGCTCACCGCCGCCGCCGCGCTCTGCGCATCGGTGCCGATCAGCGAGGCCGGGCTGTTCATCGTGAAATAGATGCCCGGCTGGATGATGCTGGCCCCCACCAGCGCCATGATCGCGACGAAAGCCTCGGCCAGCATCGCGCCATAGCCGATGAGCGGCGCATCCGCTTCACTGGCGATCAGCTTGGGCGTCGTTCCGCTGGCAATCAGCGCGTGGAAACCCGACACGGCCCCGCAGGCGATGGTGATGAACAGGAACGGGAACAGCCCGCCCGACCACACCGGCCCGCCACCATTGATGAACTGGGTCACCGCCGGCATCCGCAGGTCGGGGGCCATGATCACGATCCCCACGGCCAGCGCGGCAATCGTGCCGATCTTGAGGAACGTGGAGAGATAGTCGCGCGGGGCGAGCAGCAGCCAGACCGGAACGAGGCTGGCCACCGCGCCATAGGCGATGAGGATCCAGCAGATCTGGACCGGTGTATAGGTGAACCACGGGGCCAGCGTTGCCGACGCGGCGACCGGCTGACCGGCAACAAGCGCGGCAAGCAGGCCGATCAGACCCAGCACCGAAACCTCGCCGATCCGGCCGGGCCGGATCCAGCGCGAATAGATACCCATGAACAGCGCGAGCGGAACCGTCGCCCCGACCGTGAACATGCCCCAGGGACTGGCCGCAAGAGCCTTGACCACGATCAGCGCCAGCACCGCCAGAATGATCACCATGATCATGAACGTGCCCACAAGCGCGATGGTCCCGGCCACTTCGCCCATTTCCATGCGCACCATCTCGCCCAGCGACTTGCCGTCACGGCGCATCGAAAGGAACAGCACGAGGAAATCCTGGACCGCGCCTGCCAGCACCACCCCGCCAACGATCCACAGCGTACCGGGCAGATAGCCCATCTGTGCAGCCAGCACCGGGCCGACCAGCGGCCCTGCCCCGGCAATCGCGGCAAAGTGATGACCAAACAGGGTGGTCTTGTCGGTCGCGACATAGTCGAGCCCGTCCGCCCGCCGCACGGCAGGGGTGGGACGCGCCGGATCGAGCTTGAGGACGACCTTGGCGATGAATTGCGCATAAAAACGGTAGGCAGCGAGGAAACAGCAAACCGATGCCACCACGATCCACAGCGCATTAACATGCTCCCCTCGCGCCACCGCGAGGTAAGACAACGCTGCCAGCCCAACGAGGGCCAATGCCAGCCACGGCAGATGCCTGATCACGTAAACCTCTCCTGCCCGGATGTTCGGGTCGTATTTCGGGAAAAAATAAAAGCAAAGGTAAAGCAAAAGCCCCCCGCCTGGGCGGGGGGCTTGGAAAATCAGGCCTTGAGTGCAGCCTGTGCCGCCGCGAGGCGGGCAATCGGCACGCGGTAGGGACTGGCCGACACGTAGTCGAGGCCGACCTTCTCGCAGAATGCGATCGAGGCCGGATCGCCACCGTGTTCGCCGCAGATGCCCAGCTTGATGTCGGGGCGGGTCTTGCGGCCACGTTCGGCAGCCAGTTCGACCAGCTGGCCCACGCCCTCGATGTCGAGGCTCACGAACGGATCGCGCGGGTAGATGCCCTGATCGACATAAGGGTTGAGGAAGCGCGCGGCGTCGTCGCGGCTCACGCCCAGCGTCGTCTGCGTCAGGTCGTTGGTGCCGAACGAGAAGAACTTGCCTTCCTCGGCGATCTCGCCAGCCATCAGGGCTGCACGCGGCAGCTCGATCATGGTGCCCACGAGATAGTCGAGCGTCTTGCCCTTTTCGGCGAAGACCTGGGCCGCCACGCGGTCGATCAGCGCGCGCAGGATCTGGAGTTCCTTCTTGGTGGCAACCAGCGGCACCATCACTTCGGGAACGACCGCCTCACCCGACTTCGTGGCGACTTCGACCGCCGCCTCGAAGATGGCGCGTGCCTGCATTTCGTAGATTTCGGGGAACGTGATGCCCAGGCGGCAGCCGCGATGGCCGAGCATGGGGTTGAATTCGTGCAGTTCCCCGGCACGGCGCTTGAGGTGATCGACGCCAAGGCCGGTCGCTTCGGCCAGTTCCTCGAATTCCGCATCGCCATGCGGCAGGAATTCGTGAAGCGGCGGATCGAGCAGACGGATGGTGACCGGCAGGCCCGCCATGACGTCGAAGATCGCGATGAAGTCGGCACGCTGTTCGGGCAGGAGCTTGGCCAGCGCCGCGCGGCGACCGGCTTCGTCTTCGGCCAGGATCATCTGGCGCACGGCCGAGATGCGGCCCGCGTCGAAGAACATGTGCTCGGTACGGCACAGGCCGATGCCTTCGGCACCGAACTGGCGCGCAACCTGGCAGTCGAGCGGGGTTTCGGCGTTGGTGCGCACCTTCATGCGGCGGTGCTTGTCGGCCCAGGCCATCAGGGTGGCGAAATCGCCCACCAGTTCGGGTTCGACCATGGGCACTTCGCCCCACATGATGTCGCCGTTCGAGCCATCGAGGGTGATGATATCGCCTTCGACCACATCGCGGTTGCCGATCTTGGCGGTGCGCTTGGCCATGTCGATCGACAGGGCCGAGGCACCCGAGACGCAAGGACGGCCCATGCCGCGGGCGACGACCGCCGCGTGGCTGGTCATGCCGCCGCGCGCGGTCAGGATGCCCTTGGCCGCGTGCATGCCGTGGATGTCTTCCGGCGAGGTTTCGACGCGGACCAGAATGACCGCTTCGCCCATTTCGGCGCGGCGTTCGGCGGTGTCGGCGTCGAACACGACGGCACCCGAAGCGGCGCCCGGCGAGGCCGGCAGGCCCTTGGTAAGCACGTCACGCGGGGCCTTGGGGTCGAGCGTGGGGTGCAGCAGCTGGTCGAGCGCCATGGGATCGATGCGGGCAATCGCGGTCGCCTCGTCGATCAGGCCTTCATCCACCATGTCGAC
Source organism: Novosphingobium capsulatum (assembly GCA_015661825.1). GTDB lineage: Bacteria > Pseudomonadota > Alphaproteobacteria > Sphingomonadales > Sphingomonadaceae > Novosphingobium > Novosphingobium pituita. The sequence goes on along the minus strand of DQVI01000189.1, from coordinate 11,046 downwards.
CGCCATCTTGAGCGCGGCCTTCGCGGTGCGCTTGCCCGAGCGGGTCTGAAGCATCCACAGCTTGTTCTTTTCGACCGTGAACTCGATGTCCTGCATGTCCTTGTAGTGCTTTTCCAGCAGCTCGAACACGCTCGCCAGCTCGGCATAGGCCTCGGGCATGGCTTCTTCCATCGACAGCGGCTTGGCCCCGGCCCGTTCGCGCGCGAACTTGGTCAGGTACTGGGGCGTGCGGATGCCCGCGACCACGTCTTCGCCCTGGGCGTTGACCAGCCATTCGCCGTAATAGGCCTTCTCGCCGGTGGCCGGGTCGCGCGTGAAGGCGACGCCCGTGGCCGAGGTATCGCCCATGTTGCCAAAGACCATGGCCTGGACGTTGACGGCGGTGCCCCAGTCGGCGGGGATGTCGTTGAGCTTGCGGTAGACCTTGGCGCGTTCGCTTTCCCAGCTGTCGAACACGGCGCCGATCGCACCCCAGAGCTGCTCGTGCACGTCCTGCGGGAACGGACGGCCCAGTTCTTCGGCCACGATGGCCTTGTATTCGCCCACCAGCTTGCGCCAGTTGTCGGCGGTCATCTCGACGTCGGCGAAGTAGCCGTTGTCTTCCTTGGCGATTTCGAGTGCGTCTTCGAAGCGGTGATGGTCAACGCCGAGCACCACGTCCGAGTACATCTGGATGAAGCGACGATAGCTGTCCCAGGCAAAGCGCGCGTCGCCCGAACCTTCGGACAGCCCCTCGACGGTCACGTCGTTGAGGCCCAGATTGAGAACGGTGTCCATCATGCCGGGCATCGACACGCGCGCGCCCGAGCGGACCGAAACCAGCAGCGGATTGGCCGCATCGCCGAACACGCGGCCCGTGGCGGTCTCGATGTGGACCAGACCGGCCGCGACGCCCGCCTTGATGTCCGCGTCGAACACCTTGCCCGCCGTGTTGTACTGGGCGCAGACTTCGGTGCTGATCGTGAAACCGGGAGGAACAGGCAGACCAATACCGGCCATTTCAGCGAGGTTCGAACCCTTGCCGCCGGTTATGGTCTTGTCCTTGGCTCGCGGGTTGTCGTTTCGCGCACCACCGCCAAAATGGAATACGTATGCACTCATTTTAAAAGCCCGTTCCCTGAACAAGAAGTCGGCAGAAAATACCGATTACGCCTGGTAATGGAAGGTAGATCGAGGGCTCAACCCTCGATCCGCGAAAAATCCGCAACTTTGTGCACCGCAGCACGGAATTGGTCAAGCAGTGCCAAGCGATTGCTTCGTTTTTCAGACTGCGTGTCGTTAACCGTAACGCTGTCGAAAAACGCATCGATCGGCGCGCGCAACAAGGCAAGTGCCGCCATCGCGCCGGTAAAGTCTTCATGGGCAAGCGCCGCATCGACTTGCGGGCCGACCGCAGCAACTGCCGCCATCAGTGCCGCTTCAGCCGGTTCAGGCTCATAAGTAAGAGCGGACAACGCCATTAGCAACTGCTCCCCAGCAGAGGAAGCTTCCTTCTTGAGGATATTGGCCGCACGCTTGTAGCCCGCGATCAGGTTGGCGCCGTCTTCCGTAGCAACGAAAGCCTGAAGCGCGGCGACACGGGCCAGCAGGCGCACGAGATCGCTCTCGCCCCCCAGCGCAAAGACCGCGTCGATCAGGTCGTGGCGCACGCCCGCCTCGCGCTGCTGCACTTTCAGACGGTCGGCAAAGAAAGCCAGCAGATCGCCCTCGGCCACCTCGAAACGCAACCCGTTCTCGGTGATCAGGCGAATGACGCCCAGCGCCGCACGACGCAGCGCGAAGGGGTCCTTCGAGCCGGTGGGCTTTTCATCGATGGCGAAGAAGCCACGCAGGGTATCGAGCTTGTCGGCCAGCGCCACGCAGACCGAAACTGGGGCGCAGGGCACGTCGTCGCCCTGGCCGACCGGCTTGTAATGATCGCGGATCGCATCGGCGACGGCATCGGGCAGACCTTCGGCGCGGGCGTAATAACCACCCATAAGGCCTTGCAATTCCGGGAACTCCCCGACCATGTCGGTGACCAGATCGGCCTTGCACAGTTCGGCGGCCAGACGCGCCTGCGCCGGATCGGCGCCGGGCACCACGCCTTCGCGGGCGAGCCATTCGGCGAGCTCCGCCACGCGAGTGACCTTGTCGGCCAGCGTGCCCAGCTTTTCGTGGAAGGTGATCCGGCCCAGCTTCTGCGCCTGAACGGCCAGCGGCACCTTCTTGTCCTGCTCCCAGAAGAAGCGGGCGTCGGACAGGCGCGCGGCCAGAACCTTCTGGTTGCCCGCCACGATCGCCGCGCCGCCATCGGTCGCCGCGATATTGGCGGTACACACGAAAGCATTGGCGAGCTTGCCGCCCGCATCGCGGCAGATGAAATACTTCTGGTTGACGCGGGCGGTCAGCTGGATCGTCTCGGCAGGAACGTCGAGGAAGGCCTCGTCGAAGCGGCCCAGCAGCGGGACCGGCCATTCGGTGAGCCCCGCGTTCTCGATCACCAAGCCTTCATCATCGACCAGGACGAGGCCGGCATCCTGCGCGGCAGCGCGCGCCTTGTCACGGACCAGCGCCTCGCGCTCGGCATGATCGACGATCACGAAAGCCTCGCGCAGGGCCGCCGCGTACATCGCCGCATCGGTGATCGTGATATCGCCATGATGATGGAAACGGTGGCCGCGCGTGACCGCTCCCGAACGCACGCCCCCCACTTCGAGGTCGATCGGGGTCTGACCCAGAATGGCGATGATGCCCGAGAGCGGGCGCACCCAGCGCAAGGATTCCGGGCTGAACGAGGCCGCGCCCCAGCGCTGCGACTTGGGCCAGGGGAACGCGCGCACAATGGCGGGGATCGCTTCGGCCAGAACCGCGGCGGTTTCACGGCCCGGCTTCTCGGTCACGGCAAACAGCACGCCGTCGCGTTCGGTGAGGTCTTCACGCGACAGGCCCGTCTTGCGCAGGAAGCCTTCGAGCGCCTGGGGCGGCGCGGAGGCGCGCGGCCCCTTCACTTCCTCGCGCACAGCCTGCGTGGCGAGCGGAAGATCGCGCGCGATCAGCGCCAGACGGCGCGGCGTCGACCACACGGTGATCGAACCGGCCTTGAGCCCTGCGGCGGCGAGTTCCTTGACGAACAGCTTTTCCAGATCGGCACGGGCACCAGCCTGCATCCGTGCGGGGATTTCTTCCGAGCGCAGTTCGAGCAGAAAGTCTGCGGTCATGCTCATGCGCTCCACCCCGGATACTTCTGCGCCCATTCGTCCTTGAACTTTTCCATGTAGGCTTCGGCGGATCCGCGCGCGAGATCGCGCACACGGCCCATGTAACTCGCGCGCTCCTGCACCGAGATCACCCCGCGGGCCTGAAGCAGGTTGAAGACATGGCTGGCCTCGATCGCCTGCTCATAGGCCGGGATCGGCAGCTTGGCCTCAAGACAGTTCTGGCATTCCTCGGTCGCCTTGCGGAACAGGTCGAACAAGGCATCGGTATTGGCGATCTCGAAGTTCCACTTCGACATCTGCCGCTCGTTTTCGAGGAAGACCTGCCCATACGTCACGCCATGGCTGTTGTAGGCCAGATCGTAGACGTTATCGACGCCCTGGATGTACATCGCCAGCCGTTCGAGGCCATAGGTCAGTTCGCCCGCGACCGGCTTGCAGTCATAGCCGCCCATCTGCTGGAAATAGGTGAACTGCGTCACCTCCATGCCGTCGCACCAGACTTCCCAGCCCAGACCCCAGGCGCCCAGCGTCGGCGATTCCCAGTCGTCTTCCACGAAGCGGATGTCGTGCTGCAACGGGTCGATGCCGATGGCGAACAGGCTGTTGAGATAGAGGTCCTGCATGTCCGCAGGGCTCGGCTTCATGATGACCTGATACTGGTAGTAGTGCTGGAGGCGATTGGGGTTTTCGCCATAGCGGCCATCGGTCGGGCGACGGCTGGGCTGCACATAGGCCGCATTCCACGGCTCGGGGCCGAGCGACCGCAAGGTCGTGGCCGGGTGGAACGTACCGGCACCCACGCGCATGTCGTAGGGCTGGAGCACGAGGCACCCCTTCTCGCTCCAATAGGCATGGAGACGCAGGATCATGTCCTGCAAGCTGAGCGGCTTTGATACAGTGTCGGCCATGGTCTGGTTGCCCATGGCCGATGGCGCGACGCAAATCAACCGCCCGCAAGGCGCGCATGACGAAGACTTGGGGACGAAAGCCTTACCGGAGAGGACTTCCCAACCCGGCCCGTCCTGTGCATGGGACACACGCCATGTTCAAACTTTCCCTCCTCCGCACGCTTTCGCGCAATTTGTGCGCCCTGATGGCCGCCTGCCTGCTGGTGGCCTGCCACAAGCCCGCCCCCGCCCCGCTGCCTGCGCGCGTGGCGCTCTGGGAAATTTCGGATACCTCGGGCCCGCGCGGATGGATGCTGGGCACCGTCCATGCCCTGCCCGCTGGCCTGGCCTGGCGCCGCCCGGCCATCGACCACGCACTGGCCGCCTCGGACCGCCTCGTGCTCGAAATCGCCCAGCCGCTCGATGGCAATGTGGCAGGCGTGGCGCTGGCGCGGCTGGCCTATACCCCCGGCCTGCCCCCGCCCTCCCGGCGCGTGGCAATGAAGTATCGCGACGCGCTGGCCAAGGCCTACAAGACCCTCCACCTCACCGACGCGCAGTTCGAGAACGAAGAATCCTGGGCCGTCGCCCTCCAGATCGCGGCCATCGGCGGCCAGAAAGACGGCATGGACCCGGCGAGCGGGGTCGAGCCGCAATTGCGCAAGCTGATCGGCGACAAGCCGGTCGAAGGCCTCGAAACGCTCGACGGACAGTTCGGCATCTTCGATTCGCTCCCGCCCCGCGCCCAGCAGACCCTGCTCGAACAGATCGCGGTCGAAACCGCCGACGAACGCGACGACGACGCCGACATGGTCAAGCTCTGGCTGCGCGGCGACGATCTGGGCATCGCGCGCGAAAGCCAGACCGGTTTCCTCGCCGACCCCCAACTCCATCAGGCCCTGCTGACAGGGCGCAACGCGGCCTGGGCGGGCAAGATCGACGCAATGCTCAAGGACGGAGCCACCCCGTTCATCGCGGTGGGCGCAGCCCACGTCTCGGGCAGCGACGGGTTGCCCACCCTGCTCCAGAGCAAGGGCTGGCAGGTGCGGCGCGTGCAGTAGGCCTGATTTCCGCCCCCTGCTCACCTGCAGACTTGCATTTTCGGCCCGATCCGCTAAGGGCCGCCGCTTCCCTGTCATGGTCATCCCTGGAGGCGTGGCAGCGGAGCATCAACAGAATTTCCAACTGGAAGGTATTCAACATGAGCGAGACGCTGACCCTGTCGGCCGAACTGCGCGAACGGGCTGGCAAGGGAGCCTCCCGTGCCCTGCGCCGCGACGGCCGCACCCCCGCCGTGATCTATGGCGGCAACCAGGAACCGGTTGCCATCCATCTTGAAGAAAAGGCCCTGTCCCGTGCGCTGGGCACCGGCCACTTCTTCAACTCGATCGTCGAACTGACGATCGGCGGCGAAACCGTCCGCACCCTGCCCAAGGACGTGGCCTTCCACGCCGTCAACGACCGCCCCCAGCACGCCGACTTCCTGCGTCTGGCTGCGAACGCCGAAGTGCACGTGAACGTGCCCGTCGTGTTCCAGAACGAAGAAGCCTCGCCGGGCCTCAAGAAGGGTGGCGTGCTCAACATCGTGCGTCACGAACTCGAACTGATCTGCGTCGCCGATGCCATCCCCGATGACATCGTGATCGACGTGACCGGCCTCGAAGTGGGCGCCTCGATCCACATCAGCCACGTCGCCCTTCCGGCTGGCGCGCGTTCGGCCATCACCGACCGCGACTTCACCATCGCCACGATCGTCGCTCCCTCGGCGCTCAAGAGCGAAGAAGGCGACACCACGAAGGAAGCCTGATCCGCATCAGCCGTTCCGGCCGATGACGGTGGGGAAGCCTGATCCGATCAGCCCTTCCCCGTCCAACCTGCTTGGACAGGTGAGCATTCAAAGGAACCCCTCCTGACCACAGGAGGGGTTCTTTTTTGGCCGCGAACGGGGCAAAGGCCCTCCCGCACCCCATTCTCACGAACGCACCAAGGAAGGTTTCGCCCATGCAAGTCTGGGTCGGTCTGGGCAATCCGGGCCCGCAATACGCCCTTCACCGCCACAACGTGGGCTTCATGGCGCTCGACACCATCGCCGACATGCACGGCTTCGGCCCCGTGCAGAAGAAGTTCCAGGGCTGGGTCCAGGAAGGGCGGCTGGGCACCGAGAAGATCATCCTGCTCAAGCCCGCCACCTTCATGAACGAGAGCGGCCGCGCCGTGGGCGAGGCGCTGCGCTTCTACAAGCTCGGGACCGATGCGCTCACCGTGTTCCACGACGAACTCGACATCGCGCCCTTCAAGGTCAAGGTGAAGCAGGGCGGCGGCCATGCCGGGCACAATGGCCTGCGCTCGATCGACCAGCACTGCGGCCCCGATTTCCGCCGCATCCGACTGGGCATCGGCCACCCCGGCCACAAGGACCGCGTGACCGGCTATGTCCTCGCCCCCTTCGCCAAGGCCGAGCAGGACGACCTGATCACGATGCTGGGCGCGGTGGGCGCCGAGGCCGAACGCCTCGCCCGCCACGAGGATACCCGCTTCATGAACGACGTGGCGCTGCGCCAGCAGGACTGAGCCCGGCCCCCGGACAAAAAAGCCATCTCCTTGCAAAGGTTAACGCTTTTTACGCCCAAAAGCGTCGGCACAGCTTACACCCTGCCCTTGGGCAAGGAGCCGTTAACCACCGTAATGCGCGCAATTCCGCACTTGGCACTGCTTTTGCTTCCATGACTATCAACCACATCGCCAACAGGGGACAGATCATGAAGCGTTCGATTGCCATTCTCGCCGCCGCGCTGACCACCACGGTTGCCGCCGCGCCCGCGCACGCCACTTTCTGGCACACCCACTATTGCAACTGCGGCCACTCGGCCGGTGCATCGATGTGCGGCAGCACCAGCTCGTCGTCGACCTCGTCGACTTCGGGCGGCACCACCACCTCGTCCTCGACCACCTCGTCGACCTCGGGCGGGACCACCACCTCCTCGACCTCGGGTGGCACGACCACGTCGTCGACTTCGGGTGGCACCACCACCTCGTCCTCGACCACCTCGGGCGGCACCACCACTTCTTCGTCGACCGGCGGCACCGCCGTTCCCGAACCGGGCATGCTCGGCCTGATGGGTGCTGGCATCGTGGGCCTCGCTTTCGTGCGCCGCCGCCGCCGCTAAGCCCTGATTTTTGGCCTCGCCTTGAGGCCGCCATGCGAAAACGCCGTCCGGGTCTGGTCCGGGCGGCGTTTTTGTTTTCCGGCCAGCCGCACTTATTTGTTTTCCGCGCAGCCGCGCTTATCGCGTGGCGACTTCGCCGCGCGCCAGATCGGCGCGGAACAGGCGGTTGGCCGGATCGGCCTCGCTCGCACGGGCCAGCAGGCGCCGCGCCGTGTCGAGATCCTGCCCGGCATTGAGCCGCGCGAGGCCCGCCATATGCAGCATGTCCGGGTCACGCGGACTGATCAGCAAGGCACGGTCGGCATAGGCGATGGCCTCGGCATGGCGCCCCGCATTCGAACAGGCCACCGCCAGCCGCTTGAGCACTTCGGCATCACTGCCATCGCCCAGCAGCGCCGAATAGGCCGCAATCGCGGCGGGCCAGTCCCGCCTTGCCATCGCGGCTTGCGCCGTCCCGGCAAGGCCTTCGTCACGCTTGAGCTGGGCCGATTGAAGTCGCGCAGCCAGGGTATCGGCCATCGGATCGCCCGCCGCGCGCGCCGCGCGCAAGGCCAGATCCAGCTCGCGCTGTCCGGCCAGCAGCGAATCCGAAAGCGGACGGATCGTGCGCAAGGCCGTCTCCGCATCGCCCGTCGCCAGTTGCGCCTCGGCCAGCATCATGCGCGAATAGGGGTTCTGCGGCGACAACAGCAGTGCGCGCGCAAACATCACCCGCGCCTGCTCGGGGTGATCGAGCCGAAGCAGCGCCTCGGCATAGGTCAACCCGTTGGGCGTGCGCGGATCGAGGTCGATCTCGTGGGGCCCAAGCAACTGGCGCACTTTTTCCCAGTCGCCCTTCTCGCTGGCAAACTGGACTTGCAGGTCGAGCACGCGCGGATCGCCCGGCGCAAGCACCGCCGCCTTGCCGATCAGGTCGATCGCCCGGTCGAGCTGGTTCTGCATGTCGGCCAGATTGGCCCGCTCGATCAGCGGCTCGATCCGGCGCGGGTACTTTGCAATGGCCCGGTCATAGGCGCGCGTGGCAGCATCGAGCTGGCCTTCGCGCACGCGCAACTGCCCCTCGACCATCAGCGTGTCGATCCCGTCGGGTTGCCAGCGCTGCATCATCGCCAGCGCCCCCTGCGCCCCGGCAAAATCCTCTGCCGCGATCAGGAAGCGGGCATAGTCGCGCGCCAGCTCGAAATTGCCCCCCGCCGCCATCCCGGCCCGAAAGGCCTCCAGCGCCTTCGCACTGTCGCCCAGCGCCTGCTGTGCGGCGGCGCGCAGGCGCCAGGCATCGACATCGTGGCTTCGCCCCAGCAGCGAAAGCGTCTGGCGCGGCAGCCCGCGCAGAAGAGCCGCCTCGGCGCGCATCCGGGTCATGTCGCTGCCCGTCTCGCCGGCTTCCTCCAGACGGGCAAGCGTGGCCTGTGCGCCATCGCCATCGCCCAGACGCAACTGCGCGCGGGCAAGCATGCGCAAAAGCGCGCGTCCCTGATCGGCGGGCAATTTCCCGGAATCGAGCGCGGCCAGCGCCTCCACCCGAACCGTCGCGTAATCCTGCGCCCCGAACGCCGCGCGTGCCCGCGCCGCATGGGCCGCCGGATCTGGTGAACAGGCCGCCAGAAGCGCCAGCGGCGGCATCGCCAACAGAAAAATCGCACGCGTCATCCCTGCCATCCTGACACGAAGGACTGAAACTTCGATGAAGATTCGTGATTCCACCGGCAAAACCCCACCATCGCCCCCCGCTGCCCCCTTGACCTCGCGCGCGCCAGCCACCATCGCCAGCCCCCATGCATGGGCCCATCGAAGCAGGGCCGCCAAGCCAAGGACACGAAGATGGGTTTTCGTTGCGGGATCGTCGGCCTTCCCAATGTCGGCAAGTCGACGCTGTTCAACGCGCTGACCGAGACGCAGGCTGCGCAAGCCGCCAACTATCCGTTCTGCACGATCGAACCCAACGTGGGCAATGTCGGCGTGCCCGACGCGCGTCTCGACACGCTGGCCAAGGTCGCGGGCAGCCAGAAGATCATCCCCACCCAGCTCGGCTTCGTCGACATCGCCGGGCTCGTGCGCGGGGCTTCGAAGGGCGAAGGGCTGGGCAACCAGTTCCTGGGCAACATCCGCGAAGTCGATGCGATCATCCACGTCCTGCGCTGCTTTGAAAACGACGACATCCAGCACGTCGACAACAAGGTCGATCCGCTGTCCGACGCCGACACGGTCGAAACCGAACTGATGCTGGCCGACCTCGAAAGCCTCGAAAAGCGCGTCCCCGCCGCAGCCAAGAAGGCGACCAGCGGCGACAAGGAAGCCAAGGCCATGGCCTCGGTGCTCGGCCAGGCGCTCGACCTCCTGCGCGAGGGCAAGCCTGCCCGCCTGACCCAGCCCAGAGACGACGAGGAAGCCCGCCTGTTCGCGCAGGCCCAGCTCCTCACCGCCAAGCCCGTGCTCTATGTCTGCAACGTGGAAGAAGAGAGCGCTGCGGAAGGCAACGCGCTCTCGGCCCGCGTGTTTGAAAAGGCCAAGGCCGAAGGCGCCGAAGCCGTGGTCGTCTCGGCAGCGATCGAGGCCGATCTGGTCGGCATGGACACCGAGGAACGCCTCGCGTTTCTGGCCGAACTGGGCCTGACCGAAACCGGCCTCAACCGCGTGATCCGCGCCGGCTACGAGCTGCTCCACCTGCTCACCTTCTTCACCGTCGGCCCCAAGGAAGCCCGCGCCTGGACCGTCCATCAGGGCGCCAAGGCCCCCGAGGCCGCCGGGGAAATCCACTCCGACATGCAGCGCGGCTTCATCCGCGCCGAAACCATCGCCTACGAGGATTTCGTGGGCCTTGGCGGGGAAGCTGCCGCGCGCGACGCGGGCAAGCTGCGCCAGGAAGGCAAGGAATATGTCGTCAAGGACGGCGACGTGATGCACTTCAAGTTCAACGTGTGAATATCTGAATTCGCAGCATCCGCAGTTGACGAATGACGGGGCAAGGTACACCCTTGCCCCCATGCGCTTTTACGAAGACCTCGAAGTGGGCGCGGTGAGCCGGTTCGGCAGCCGCCTTGTCGGTCGCGACGAAGTCGTCGCCTTTGCCCGCGCCTACGACCCGCAACCCTTCCACCTTTCGGACGAGGAAGCCGCCAAGACCCATTTCGGGCGCCTGGCCGCCAGTGGCTGGCACACGTGCGCGATGACCATGGCGATGATCGTCGAGGAGCAGGAACGCACCGGCCATCAGGGGCTCGGCTCGCCGGGGATCGACGAATTGCGCTGGCGCCATCCGGTCTATCCGGGCGACACCCTGCGCGTCGAGACAGAGGTTCTCGAAAAGCGCCGCAGCCGCTCGCGCCCCGAAATGGGCATCTTCAGGGCCGAAACCCGCGTCTACAACCAGGACGATGTCGCCGTGCTGACGATGGTGAGCAACGCGATGGTTTCCACGCGCGATCCCGACGGAACCGACTGAACCCGGCTGGCTGAACGCAGCCGACCGGACGCACGAACTGGCCATACGAACTGGCCGCGAGACCCGAAAAACGGGCGCGCAAGCCATGCTGCGCGCCCGTTCCTCTTTCCCCACCTTCCCGAAGAAGACTTGCCTTCAGAGGTGTTGCTGGGCCGAAGTCTGATCGGCGGTGATCGGACGGGGCTGCCCCTGCGGCTTGGGGTGATGCGCCGCATGATGGTGTGCGCGGTGCTTGGCCGCCTTCTTCGGGTGGGTGCGCGCCCACTTCCAGCGTTCGAGGCGGCGCAGGCGGCCTTCGAGCGCATCGGCCCGCGCGCCTGCCGACTGGGCCGCCATCGAGGCGGTCTGGG
>DQVI01000187.1 GCA_015661825.1 Novosphingobium capsulatum | reverse complement strand
TCTTCCGATCTGCATCCGGCCACTGCGCCGCGTGCCCCGGCGCCCCGGCCTGCGACACCCCCCAAGCCGCCTGCCCGGTCGCAGGCGCAGGAGTGGCAGGGGTTCTGAGGAAGGCGCTGCCTTCCTCCGCAGCGTGGACAGGCCTTAATGGCGCAGGCGGGTGAGGACGGGCGCGCAGCGGGCGGCGATCGAGACATGGCCATGGGCCAGATGGATGTGCGAGGTGCCCGCGCCGGGGGCCAGGTGCCAATAGGCGATCACGCCAGCCTCGGCATTGCAGCGCAGTTCGATGATGTCGGCATCGACCGTCACCGCCTCGACATCGCGGAACAGCAGTTCGAGCGGGATACGGCGCCCGGTGCGGGCATCGGGCCCGGCGAGCAGCTGGATGGAGACTATCTTGCCCAGCGTGTCGATCGAGATGTCCTGTACCAGAACGCTTGACCCGGCAGCAGATGGAGCCGCAGCAGACAGCGCAGCGGAAACCGGCGCGGCACCGGGCGCATGGGCAAGTTCTGCAAGAAGTTCGGCGTGCATGACAGCCTCCCGCTCCACGTCTGCGCAGCTTAACCCCCGCATGCCGGCAAGGGCAAGGGCTGCTGTGCCATAAGGGGACGGTCGGCGCCTGATCGCCGCGAGACGATAAAAGGCCGGTGTCCCGTGGGAGGGACACCGGCCTTTCCAGGGAAACCCTGCGGGCCTGCGACGATCAGGGCGAGCCTGGGACGATCAGGCCCGCACCCGGTCAGCGCAGGCGGATCGGCACGTAGATCGGCGGCTGGCCACGGCGCTGGACGCGCAGCAGGACCGCCTCGCGGTTTTCGGTCTTGGCCTGACGGACCACGGCGTCGAGGTCGGCGACGGTCGCCAGCACGCGGTAGTTGGCCGAGAGCAGGATGTCGCCGCGCTGGAGGCCCTTGGAGCCCGCGTCCGAGGCGCTGTCGACATTCGAGACGACCAGGCCGCGCACGTCTTCGCTGGCGCCGAGCTGGCGGGCGATGGTCGGGGTGAGCGGGATGGCCGAGAGGCCGAGCGACTTCTGGATGGCGCTGCCGGCCTGGACCTGCTTCTGCTGCTGGTCGCTGTTCGGGCCATCGCCCTGGCCGAAGCCGCCGTCGTCCTGCTGGTCGGGGTCGAAGCTCTGGTTGGCCAGTTCCTCGTCGGTCGGGCGCTTGCCGACCACGGCCTGCACGCTCATCGGCTTGCCATTGCGCAGCAGGTCGATGGTGATCTTCTTGCCCGGCGGGGTGTTGGCCACCAGGAACGAAAGCGTCTGCTCGGGGGTGACATCGCGGCCATCCACGCGGGTCACCACGTCGCCGGCCTGAATGCCCGCCTTGGCTGCGCCAGCGCCCGGCTCGACCGACTGGATGAACTCGCCCCGGTTCTTGGCAAGGCCCAGCGAGGCGGCGAGGTCTTCGGACAGGGCCTGGATGCGCACGCCCAGATAGCCACGGTCGATGGTCTGGCCGGTGCGCAGCTTTTCGACGATGGGTGCGGCGATTTCGGCGGGGATGGCAAAGCCGATGCCCACGCTGCCGCCGGTGGGCGAATAGATCGCGTTGTTGATGCCGATCACGTTGCCGGCCATGTCGAACATCGGGCCGCCCGAGTTGCCGCGGTTGATCGAGGCGTCGGTCTGGAGATAGCGGTCATAGGCGCCGCCCTGGCCGGTGTTGCGATAGACCGCCGAGATGATCCCCTGCGTGACCGTGCCACCCAGACCGAACGGGTTGCCGATGGCGATCACCCAGTCGCCCACGCGCGCCTTGCGCGAATCCCCGAACTTCACGAACGGGAAGGGCTTGGTGCCGGTGATCTTGAGCACGGCGAGGTCCGACTGGGCGTCCTTGCCGATGAGCTTGGCCGGATATTCGGTGCCGTCCGGGGTGGTGACCGAAATCGATTCCACTTCGCCCTGGCCTTCGGCGGTGATCACGTGATTGTTGGTCACGATGTAGCCATCGGCCGAGATGATGAAGCCCGAGCCCAGCGACTGTGCCTCGCGGGTGGTGGTGCCGCCCTGACCGCCGCCGAACATGTCGCCAAAGGGCGTGCCCGCGAAGGGGTTGTTGGACTGGACCTTGACGCGCTGGCGGGTCGAGATGTTGACCACGGCTGGCTGGAGCTGGGCGGTAAGGTCGGCAAAGCTCGATGGCGCACCCACGCGCGGGGTGATCGCCTGGATCTGCGAACTGTCGTTCTGGGCCACCTGGGCACCGGCGGGGAAGCCCGTGGCCAGCGTGAACGCGCTGCCGGCCAGGAGCAGGGCAGTTGTCACACCATAAGCATATCGCACGAGGGTAGATCCTTTACTGGCAGTTTGCGAGACGCGAAAAATGAGGGAAATCCGCGCCCGGTCACGGGGTATGTTTCACGCTTCGTCGCATGAACGGACTTTGAATGGAACGGGTCCTGTTAATCTGTGCAACAAAACGCGGATTTGAAGGGGGGAAGGCCTCATTGCCCGCGGAATTGCTTGAGATAGCGGTTGTCGGGGGACAGGATGATCGAGGTGCTGGAGCCCTTTTGCGCGAAAGTCGCGTCATAGCTCTGCATCGCGCGGTAGAAGTCGTAGAACTCCGGGTCCTTGCCGAAACTGGCGGCATAGGTCCGCGCGGCCTCGGCATCGGCCTGGGCGCGGATGATCTGGGCGTTCTTGTCGCCCTGGGCGCGGATCGTGGTGGCTTCCTGGTTGCGGGCGGTGGCCATGCGGGTGAAAGCCGATTCGAGCGGGGTGCCGTCGGGAAGGTCGGCGCGCTTGATCCGCACGTCGATCACTTGCGCGCCATATTCGCGCGCCTCGCGGTCGAGCCCTTCGCGGATATGGACCATGGCCGCGCCGCGTTCGGGCGTGAGCAGCGAGGCGAACGTGCGCTTGCCCAGTTCCTGGCGCAGTACCGAATTGAGGATCGGCTGGAGCTGCTCGGCCACTTTGTCGACGGTTCCGGCGGTCTGGTACATCTTGATCGGATCGATCACGCGGAAGCGGGCATAGGCATCGACTTCGAGGCGGCGCTGGTCGAGCGAGGTGACCTGCTGGCGCTCCATGTCGACATCGAGCACGCGCTTGTCGATCCGCACGACCTGTTCGAGCAGCGGGATGCGCCAGACCAGCCCCGCGCCGGTCTGCCCGAAATCGGCATTGGGGCGGAAGCGGTTGATCACGCGGACCGGATCGCCCAGCCGCACGACGACGGCTTGCTGGGTCTCGGGAACGGTGGTCAGGCACGAGAGCAGCGCGACCACGGCGATGGCGGCGCCTGCCAGCAGGCGGCGATTGTCTTGCAGGAAGCGTTCCATCAGGGATTGCTCCCTTTCTGCGAGGCCGGATCGGGGGTGGCGTCCGGTGCGGGGCGCTGCCTGAGCGCAGGCAGGGGCAGGTAGGGCACCGTGCCGGGCGCCTCGACGATCACCTTGTCGGTCTGGCTCAGCACGCGCTCCATCGTTTCATAGTACATGCGCCGCTTGGTCACTTCGGGGGCCAGCTTGTACTGGCCATAGACCATGTCGAAGGCGGCGGCGGCGGCCTGTGCGGCGGCGGTCTTCTGCTGGGCCCAGGCCTGCGCGCGGTTGACCTCGCTCTGCGCGTCCTGCTGGGCGGCGAGCACTTCCTTGAAGGCATCGACGACCTTTGCGGGCGGGTCGATCTTGGTGATCTCGACCCCCTGGATCTTGACCCCGGAATGATAGGCGTCGAGCACGCGCTGCATCCGCTCGCGCACGTTCTGCTCGATCATCGCGCGTCCCGTGCCCATGGCATCGTTGAGGGTTACTTCGGCGATGGCGGCGCGCATCGAGGCTTCGGCCACCTCGCGCACGGTCTGGTCGGGCTCGGCCAGCTGGAACGTGTAGAGCTTGAGATCCTTGATGTTCCAGCGGACCAGATAGCTCAGGTTGACGAGGTTCTGGTCGCCGGTGAGCATCAGGCGCTCGCTATCGCCCTCGGGGAAGATGAAACGCTGGATCGAGGTCACGTCGCGCGTCTCGACCGACTGGATCGGCCAGGGCAGCGTGAACGAGACGCCCGGATGGAGCGTGCCCGAATAGGACCCGAACGTGGTGACCACGCCCTGTTCCTGCGGGGCGAGGCGGTGGACGGTCGAGGCGCCGATCCACAGCAGGGCCAGCGCCGCCAGCCCGAGCGGCGCCCACGACTTGCCATCGGGGCGCGGGGGCAGGCGCAGCGT
>DQVI01000032.1 GCA_015661825.1 Novosphingobium capsulatum | reverse complement strand
GCCAGAACCCGCGCGGGCAGGCCTTCCGCCCCGCGCGCGGCGATCCAGCCTGCCAGCCCCTCAGGATCAGGCGCGGCCCCTTCGCGCGTCACCTGCATGAGGGCACGCGCGGCCTCGACCTGCGGCGCCTCGCCCAGCAGGGCCGCCCAATCGAGACAGAGCCGCAAGCCGGTCTCGCGCGCGATCTCCACTTGCGCGGCGCCCGTCGCGGCCCGCAGATCGGACGCGGGCAGGTCCGTGGCCATTGCCGCCGCCAGCGCCAGATCGGCACACAGCCCCTGCGCCGCGCGGCACAATCCGTGCAAACGCCGCACCGCCTGCGCCGCCCGGCCCGCAGGCAAGCCGCGCAGCAGGCCTTCGACTGCCGGAAACACCGCCTCGGTCACAGAGGCACAAACCTGCCCCTGCGCGCCTGCCTTCAGGCCCAGACGGAGCCGCAAGCCGGTCATGCCGCCGCCTCTCCATTATCGCCATCCCCGCGCGCCCAGCCGAACAGGCCGCGACGGCTGACTGGGCGCGTGGGCAGCGCAGGAGGCGGCGGGGGCGCTTCGGGTTCAGGCGCGGTCATGATCTCGACCATGGCCGCCTGCGCGGTGGCGAGCGCCGCCTCCATCGTTTCGAACGCATCCATCGGCGAGAACAGCGAGACCATCCAGTAAGGCCCCAGTTCGTCCTCGAACCCGGCAATCGCCTCGTAGGCGCCCGAGGGCAGCACGAGATCGCGCTTGGTGCCAACCCGCACCGGCTCGGGCGCGCCGAGGGGGAAAGCCATGATGTTCATGAACCAGGGTGTCACCAGAACGCCCACGTCATGCCCGCCAAAGGTCTCCAGCCCGCACAGCGCGACACCGAGCACCGGGTTGAGCACGGGAATGCCCGCCATGCGCACGGTGGCGATCATGGTGAACACGCGCTCGACCCGCGCGGTCAGTTCGGAAAGACGCGCCGCATCATCCCGGTGGCTGGAAAGGGCCGCAGGCAGGCTCATTCGACCACCATGAAGCCCTGCTTGGGCGCGTCGCATTCCGGGCACGTCCAGTGATCGGGCAGATCGGCAAAGGGCGTGCCGGGCGGAACCTGCCAATAAGTGCAGCCTTCCGCCGGGTCATAGATATGCCAGCAGATCTTGCACTCCAGCTTCATCTCCGGGCTGATCCGCGCGTTGTCGCCGCCGAACGAACCGCCAAAGAAATGGTCGCTGGCCGGATCACCGGGTCTGGCAGACGAATCCCCGCTCACTGATAGGTGGCCAGGATTTCGGACAGACGCTCGGCGCTGTCGGCGAGGTCTTCGGGCGCGGCCTGGGCAACCGAAGGCAGGCTGGTCAATTCGATCGAATTGAGGATCAGCGAGTCCTGCGAGTTGAAATAGCGCACCCACCAGCCATGGCGCGTGCCGGTCGAGCGGATGCGGCAATTGCCATAGCCGCGCGACAGGATGATCAGGTCGCCCTGCCCCAGCGCCGCCTCAAGAAAGGCCAGATCGCCTTCGGTATGGGGCAGCAGCGAAAGGTTGATGACATGGGGCCCCTCGCGCGTGGGCGTGGCGGGCGCATGGGCGTTGATCTCGGCGATCAGCGCGGGGGCATTGAACACGCCCTCGATCACCTTGTCAGGCATCACCGCCTCGTCGCGCGCGCGCTCGAACGCGCGTTCGACAATGCCTGCCGGGAACATGCCGATGTCCACCCGGTCGCAGCGCCCGGTGCCGTCCGCGCCTGTTTCACGCACGCGCCAGACCCCGGCGAGGACCGATTCCTGCGCCTGGAACGTACTGCCGCTGATCACCGAAACCTCGCCCTCGCCCAGCATCTGGTCGACAAAGGCCATGTCCGCCGGGGCGAGATGCGACAGATCGACGCTGGCAGGCGCGCCACCGGCCACGACCTGTTCGAGCGCAGCGAGGATCGCCGCGCCCGCCGCCACGCCAGCGGCATGTTCATCGGCCAGATCGCTGTCGGGGATCGTCGCCATCGAGAACACGCGCATGTCGTCGGGCATGATCATGTAGTCGAGCGTGGCGCCATCGGCATCGGCGGGCTGGCTGCCGGGGCCCACGAAGGCCCCCATCAGGCCATCGGACGCCCCCGGCATCCCGCCACCCATCAGATCGCCCATTTCGGGCATGTCGGAAATACCGGACATCAGGCTTCTCCCGCCGGGGTGGCGCAACCTGCGGGCATGCGGAAGGGCGGCGGCGCCTCGGGCTCGCGGCAGAGTATCTCGGGCAGCTCGACCAGATAGTCGGCCCAGTCGCGCACGCCTTCCATCGCGCCCAGATAGGCCCCCTCGCGCAGGAACACGAGCGCGGGGAAGCTGGTGAAGCGGAAGCGGCGCTGCAATGCACGCTCGGCCTCGCGCGTGGCCACCAGCACGGCAACCTGACCGTCGAGGGCCTTGTCGAGTTCGGGAACGATCACCGCCAGATCGTCGGATTCGGCCAGCCGCCACCAGTCGCCCGCGAGCAGCACCATCGAAAGCGGGTGAACGCCCGCCACCACGTCGAGCGTCTCGGCATCGACAAGGGCATAGCCATGGCGCGCGATCAGCGAGGCCAGCAGCGGCGAATGGGCCGTGCGGTCAGGGGCGGTACTGGCGGGCGCCACATCTGTCGGCACAGGAGAGGGAACGGGGGCATTGGGGATCATCGGGTCGGCTCCGGGAAGGGTAGCAAATGGTCGGGAAGATGGGGCTCGCGGGCGAGCAGGTCAGCAAAGGCGGCGTCGAGATCGACCGGTTCGCCGCGCAGCAAAGCATCGAGCGCACGGACGGCAGAAACGGCCTGAAGCGCGCTTTCCTCGTCCATCGCCTCGCGCGCGGCGTCGAGGAAGGTCATCAGCCAGGTGCCCGGCGCCACGGTGCCCACCAGCGCCATGTCGATATGGTGCAGCGGGCCGTCAGGGTCGCAAGGGTTGCGGCACAGCGCCACGCCGCTCCCCATCTCGACCACCTGCATGGGCAGCCCCACGCACATCAGAGCATGACCCGCAAATTGGGGCCGCCCAGAATCGCGCGCAACTCGGCCTCGTGCGCCTCGGCGCTGGGCGGGCCGGCCCACTGGTCGCCTTCGAGCACGCGGGTATCCCCCAGACGCGGCGCCACCGCGTCGTCGGGGCGCTCTTCCTCATAGCGCTCGATCACCATTTCGAGGCTGCCCAGCCCCTGTTCGGGCGCGAGGGGCTCCGCACGCAAGGTGGCATGGACCCCGCGCGCGGCCAGCCAGTCGAGCGCGGCAGCAATCGCCACGTCCATCTTGGCCTTGACCGTATCGCGCAGCGAGCCGCCGAAGTCCTCGATCTCCTCGGGCTGGACACCCACGAGCAAAAGTTCCTCGGGCGCCTCGCCCATCATCTCGGCCATGGCCAGAACTTCCTGGAAGCCCGTCTGGTGGAGAGAGACCTTCTTGGCGCCCATGAAGCTGGGCACGTCCGCGCCCTCGACCAGCTTGAGCGTGGCGGGCGGCAGGCCATAGTCGACCGCATCGAAGACCACGAGCATGTCCGCGTCGCGAATGTCCTGCACGAGGTAGATGCCCTGCGTGCCGCCATCGGCGAGCCGCACATTGTCATCGAACGACCAGTAGCGGTGGAGATGCTCGACCGCGCGGACGCCAAAGCCCTCGTCGGCCCACAAAAGATTGCCAATACCCAGAATCAGCACGCTGGGCCGTGCATCAGGCCGTTCAGGGGGCCGTTCATGGGGCAGTGTCGCTTGCATCGGTCTTTTGCTCCCCAGCCCGCCCCCTTTGCGGCGCGCGGAAGGAACGGGCCGGGAGGTCGGGTCTGTCTTGCGCCCCTTTCGGGAAAGGGCATGATCGGCAAGAGAGGTAAGCAAGGGCGATGCCAAATCAGCCCCACGCCGAAAAACACCGGATCAGGCAGGTGGAAACAGAGCATCCATCGGCACTGCACGTTTTCCTTCCACTCTGTGCAGGCCATTACCCCATCGCTAATATGATCACATACTTTCCACCATGGAAAGAAATAATGGAAACCTTATTTCCAGTTCGGCACAAAAAAGGGGAGCCTGACGGCTCCCCTCCTTCCACATCCCGCCCCATTCGGTACAGGGGGGCGCGCGCAAGTCGATCAGTCGATCGGCGTGACCTTGCGGTTCTTGCGCCAGCCCGAGATCATCGAGGTGATGATCGCCTCGCGCGAGAGAATGTCCTCGCGCACGGCGGCGTAGATGTGCATCAGCACGAAGATCACCATCGCCCACATGCCGAAATGGTGCAAAGTGTGGATGGTGAAGCTGTTGCCGCCAACCAGCAACAGCACTGGCCCGGTGAAGACGGTGTGGATCCAGCCAGCGCCTTCCCCCTCGCCATAGAGGGCAAAGCCGGTGATGATCATGAAGATCACGACCCACATGAACATCACGTGCATCGAGATGATCGCCAGCGGGTTGTGCCCGATATAGCGGCGGGGCGAATGCTCGGCCTTGAGGTAACTCACCGACTCAAGCCAGACCCCGCGCCAGAACTTGCGCGAGAAAAACGGCGGGCGGATGATTTCGCGCGAGAAATAGTTGCCCACGAAGCTCCAGTAGAGCCGGAACAGGATCCCCACCGCCATGATCTGGCCGCAGGCAAAGTGGATGAAACGGATCCAGCCGAACAGGTAGTGCGCCGAAGGCTCCCCCGTCAGCGCCGGAGGCGGCGATCCGATCAGGTAGCCGGTCAGGAACAGCCCGACGATCGCCGTGGCATTGATCCAGTGCCAGGCGCGCACGGGCGCCTCGTAGACATAGACCATGCCGTCACGGGTTATTTCCGCGTCGATTTTTGAGGATTTGATGAAACGCTTGGCCATCACGCCCTCCCCGGATCAGGCTGCGAGCAGCGCAAGCCCGGTCGCACCGAGCGCGAGGCCCGCCACCACACGGCCCTGCGCGCGCGCGAAAATGCTGCGGCCAGCCAGCCAACCGGCAGCATGGAGCAGCGCCGAAGAAGCCAGGAAACCGGCAAAATAGGCCGGCAGCGAACCGGTCGCCTCAACCCCGTGGGCCATGCCATGGAGCAGGCCCGTTGCCGCGATCAGCCCCAGCGCAAGGCGCGAGGGCAGTTGCGCGGCCATGACCAGCATGGCCCCCAGGATCAGCACGGAAGCGGCCACCATGGTTTCCAGACCCGGTACCGCCCCGACGGCGACACCAAGGCCAGCCCCGGCGGCGAGCGCCGCCATGAAGGCCACCGGCGCCTGCCAGGCCTGACGCGACGAGCGCGTGGCAGCCCAAAGGCCCACGGCGACCATCGCGGCCAGATGGTCGACCCCGGTGAACGGATGGATCAGGCCCGACAGCAGCGTGCCGTCGTCGTGGCCGGGGTGCGCGAGCGCGGGCGTGGCGCTGGCCAGCAGGGCCGGCGCTGCGATCATCATCTTGGAAAACTTACGCATATCTCAAACTCCCTTGGCGTCTTGCGACACCACCGCTCAGCGCACTTTGACTTCGGCCAGTTCCTTGCCGTCCGGCCCCATCACATGGGTCGAACAGGCCAGGCACGGGTCGAAGCTGTGCAGCGTGCGCAGGATTTCGACCGGCTCTTCGGCGCGCTCCACCTTGGTGTTGAGCAGCGAGGCCTCGAAAGCCCCGATGTTGCCCTGGTTGTCACGCGGCGATCCGTTCCAGGTGCTGGGCACGACGCACTGGTAGTTGTCGATCTTGCCCTTCTTGATGCGGATCCAGTGGGCGAGCGCACCGCGCGGCGCTTCGGAGAAGCCCACGCCCTTGACTTCGTCGGGCCAGGTCGAGGGATCGAACTTGGCGGTGTTGGCCGTCGCCGTGTCGCCCGCCTTGATGTTGGCGATCAGCTTGTCGAGGAAGTACTTCTGCGTCTCGGCAGCCCACTGCGCCTCAAGCGCGCGCGCAGCGGTGCGGCCCAGCGTCGAGAACATCGCTTCCATCGGCACGTCGAGCGCGCGCAGCAGGCCATCGACCTGCTCCTTGATGTCCTCGCGGCCCTGCTGGTAGCCGATGATGTAGCGCGCGAGCGGCCCCACTTCCATCGCATGGCCGCGCCAGCGCGGGGCCTTGATCCAGCTGTACTTGGCGCTTTCGTCGAGTTCCTCGATGCGGGTGGAGGTGCCCTTGGCGTTCTTGCCCAGTTCGTAGTGCGGCTCGGTCACGCCATCCCACGGGTGGAGGCCCTTGCTCTCGTCCTCGTACTTATACCAGCTGTGCGGCACGAATTCCTGGATCTGCTCGGGATCGGCGAGATCGACCGGGTGGATCTCGGACAGCTTGCCATTGATGATCGCGCCGTGCGGCATCAACAGGTTCGACGGGCTGTAGTCGTTGGCCTTGTCGGGAATGCAGCCATAGGCCATCAGCGACTTGTTGGCGATGCCGCCGCCATAGAGCCAGTCCTTGTAGAACCCGCCGATGGCGATCACGTCGGGCACATAGACGTTCTTCACGAAGTCGATGCAGCGCTGGGTGATCGAGATCACGTAGTCGAGGCTGGCCATGTTGATCGGCGCGCCTGCCGCCATGTCGCCATCGATGTTGATGGCACAGGGAACCCCGCCCACCAGCCAGTTGGGGTGGATGTCCTTGCCGCCGAAGATCGTACGCACGCGCATGATTTCCTTCTGGAAATCGAGCGCTTCAAGATAGTGCGTGACGGCCATGAGGTCGGCTTCGGGGGGAAGCTTGTAGGCCGGGTTGGTCCAGTAACCGTTCTTGAAGGGCCCAAGCTGGCCGCTTTCGACGAACTTGCGCAGGCGCGTCTGCACGTCGCGGAAATAGCCGGGCGACGAATTGGGGTGCGAGGGCGAGACGCTCTGCTGGAGAACGCTGGTCGCCTTGGGATCGGCCTTGAGCGCGTTGACCGGGTTCACCCAGTCGAGCGCGTGGAGGTGGTAGAAGTGCACCAGGTGGTCATGCACCTGAAGCGAAAGCTGCATGATGTTGCGGATCGAGTTCGCGTTCTCGGGAATGTCGATCTTGAGCGCGTTTTCGACCGCACGGACGCTGGTGAGCGCGTGGGTGCCGGTGCACACGCCGCAGATGCGCTGGACGAAAGCCCAGGCGTCGCGCGGGTCGCGGCCCTTGAGGATCACCTCAAGCCCGCGCCACATCGTGCCGGTCGAAACGGCGTTGCGGATGATGTTGCTGCTGTCGATGTTGACTTCGCAGCGCATGTGCCCCTCGATGCGGGTGACCGGATCGATGACCAGTCGTTTGCCGCCGTTGTCGAGGGTAAAGCCGTTGGGGGTGGCAAGCGTCGTCATCAGTCCTGTCCCTCGAAATCGTGGGTTTTCGTGCCCTCATGGGCCGCATCATCGGCGGCGGGAGGCGTCATGTTGCGGGCCGCGGCATTTTCGCGCGCGTGCTTGACCGCCGTGACGGCAGCATGGGCGGCCGTGGCCAGACCCACCGTACCGGCCGCCGCGACACCGATGGTGTCGGCATTGCCCTCGATGCCGAAGCCCGAGACGGTTTCGAGGCGGTTGTAGAACGAGCCCTTGTCCCAGAAGCCGTCTTCCGAGCAGCCGATGCACGGGTGCCCGGCCTGGATCGGGAACGAGAGGCCGCCGTTCCAGCGCACCGTCGAGCAGGCGTTGTAGGTCGTCGGGCCCTTGCAGCCGACCTTGTAGAGGCAATAGCCCTTGCGCGCGCCCTCGTCGTCGAAGTGCTCGACGAACTGGCCCGCGTCGAAGTGCGGGCGGCGATAGCACTTGTCGTGAATGCGCTGCGAATAGAACATCTTGGGGCGCCCCTGAAGGTCCAGCTCGGGGAAGCGCTCGAAAGTGAGGATATAGGCGATGACCGCGGTCATCACTTCGGCGATCGGCGGGCAGCCGGGCACCTTGATGATCGGCTTGGCCGGAAGGCCGGGCACCTTGTGGATCGGGGTGGCCTGCGTGGGATTGGGCCGCGCGGCCTGAACGCAGCCCCAGCTCGCGCACGAGCCCCAGCTGATGATCGCCTTGCAGTGGTCGGCGGCTTCCTTGAGCTGCTCAAGGAACGGACGCCCGCCGATGATGCAGCTCATGCCTTCCTGGTTGAGCGGCGGATTGCCCTCGACCGCGAGGATGAAGTTGCCATCGTACTTCTCGATGGTTTCCTTGACGATGGCTTCGGCCTGATGGCCGGCGGCGGCCATCAGCGTGTCGTCATAGTCGAGCGAGATCATCGAAAGGATCACGTCCTTGGCCAGCGGATGGCCCGAACGGATGAAGCTTTCCGAGCAGCACGTGCATTCCAGACCGTGCATCCACAGCACGGGAATGCGCGGCTTGGTCTCCATCGCATTCTGGATTTCGGCGGCATAGGCGGGCGGCAGGCCAAGCGCCGCGGCGGTCAGGCTACAGAATTTGGTGAAGCTGCGCCGGGTGATGCCCTGTCGGCGCATCACGTCATAGAATGTCTCGGTGGCCATGCGTACCTTTCCTCGCACGGCGGGCCTCGGGGGAGGATTGGCGGCCCGCTCCATGTCTTCGATTGACAGAAGTCAAAGCAATTGCCGTGCCAGATGCGCCCAAGCCCGGAACTTGGCCGATGCGCTGTTGCAAAACACTCTCAGTTGATCACCTTCC
The DNA here is from genome assembly GCA_015661825.1 of Novosphingobium capsulatum. Lineage (GTDB taxonomy): Bacteria > Pseudomonadota > Alphaproteobacteria > Sphingomonadales > Sphingomonadaceae > Novosphingobium > Novosphingobium pituita. The sequence goes on along the minus strand of DQVI01000032.1, from coordinate 42,660 downwards.
TTCCACCACCAGCAAGCAACCTTCCATGCCCGGCTCCCAGTGCGCCCACCCCCGGAAAGACCGTGACCGGCCCGTTGCAAACGCGACCGGACCCGCCAAAACTGGCGCTCCAAAACAGACCCCTGGCCCCTCCATGCAAAAAGAGCGCGTTCCCCATCGCAGGGGAACGCGCTCTTTTTGATGACGGAGCAGGGGCGCACCGGTCAGGACCGGCACGCCCCCCGCACCGGGGTTACCGGAGGTCGAGAACCACGCGACCTTCGATCTGGCCCTTTTCCATGCGCTCGAACACTTCGTTGATGTCTTCGAGGCGGGCGGTCTCGACCGTCGCGTGGACCTTGCCGTCCGCCGCGAAAGCCAGCGATTCCTGGAGGTCAAGGCGTGTGCCCACGATCGAGCCGCGCACGGTGATGCCGTTGAGCACGGTGTCGAAGATCGACAGCGGGAAATCGCCCGGCGGCAGACCGTTGAGCGCCACGGTGCCACCGCGCGCGGCCATGCCCAGCGCCTGCTCGAAGGCCTTGGGCGAAACCGCCGTCACCAGCACGCCCTGCGCGCCGCCGCAATGGGCCTGCACGAAGGCCGCCGGATTTTCCTTGAGCGGGTTGACGGTCAGTTCAGCGCCCAGACGCGTCGCCAGCTCGAGCTTGGCATCGTCGACATCGACCGCGATCACCTTGCGGCCCATGGCCTTGGCATATTGCACCGCGAGGTGCCCGAGGCCGCCGATGCCCGAGATCGCCACCCAGTCACCCGGCTTGGTGTCGGTGACCTTGAGGCCCTTGTAGACGGTCACGCCCGCGCACAGGATCGGCGCGACTTCGACCAGATCGAGCCCTGCGGGAACGTGACCGACATAGTCCGCCGCCGCCAGCGCATATTCGGCGAAACCGCCGTTGACCGAATAGCCCGAGTTTTCCTGCTCGTGGCACAGGGTTTCCCAGCCGCCCAGGCAGTGCGTGCAGTGGCCGCAGGCCGAGTGCAGCCAGGGAACGCCGACCAGATCGCCTTCCTTGACGTTGGTCACGCCGGCGCCCAACGCCACGACATGGCCGATGCCTTCATGGCCGGGAATGAACGGCGGCTTGGGCTTGACCGGCCAGTCGCCATGAATGGCGTGAAGGTCGGTATGGCAGACGCCGCACGTCGCGATCTTGACCAGGATCTGTCCGGGGCCCGGGGTGGGCACGGGCACTTCCTCGATCACCAGCGGCTTGCCGAATTCGTGCGCCACCGCGGCTTTCATCATCTTCGTCATTGCAGCATCTCCATTGCCCTGCATTGAAACTGTAAATGTACATCCGAAACGGACAAAACATTGGGATCCGTCAACGACCGGCCCCTCGCCTGCCTCCCTCCGGCTTGAATCGCGCCAGTTCCCGGTTCACTCCGGCGGTTCAGTCCATCACCCCGAAGGCGCCAGCGCGAAAATCGGCGTAAGCCTGGTGAATTTCCCCGACCGTGTTCATCACGAACGGCCCATGCGACACGATCGGCTCGGCGATGGGCGCGGCGTGGCCGAACAGGATCACGCTGTCCTTCTGCGCAGCAATCGTGACCTGTGCGCCCGGCGTCAGTTCGACGAGGTGGAACGCACGCGCGCTCTCGCCCTCAACCACGACCTCGCCCGATACGACGTAGAAAAACACATCACGCCCGGCGAGCCCTTCAAACACGAGCCTCCCGCCCGCCGCGATGGACGCAAACGTCATGAACACGCCGGTCAGCGAATCCACCGGCCCCGTCATCCCGCCGCGCGTGCCGGACACGAGATGGACTTTCGCCCGCCCCTCATCCTCGACAAGAACGGGCACCTGATCGGCCTGAACCCCGACATAGCGCGGCGTGGTCATCTTGAGGCGCGCGGGCAGGTTCACCCAGAGTTGCAGGATTTCGAGCGGGCCGCCCTTGCGCTTGAAGTCCTCCGACGAGATCTCGGCATGGATCAGTCCGCTTCCCGCCGTCATCCACTGGACGCCGCCCGCATAAATCGTGCTTTCGTGGCCGCCGGTATCGCGGTGGGTCAGTTCGCCTTCGAGAATGAAGGTCACCGTCTCGAAACCGCGATGGGGATGCGGCCCGAACGGCAGCCCCCGGTTGGGCGCGCCATAGACCTGCGGCCCATGGTGGTTGAGGAACAGGAACGCCCCCAGATTGGGCAGGGCCGGTCCGGGCAACGGGCGATGGGTGACCAGATCGCCGATGTCGTCACGCAGGGCCGGATGCAGCCGGTGGATTGTGCAGGGAATATCCATGAGGGAGGCGGTATGACCTTGTTTCAATGAAGCATCCGATGACAACGGCTCATTCCCCGGAGGGATGCCCGGCCTGCCACGCCGCGAAGTCGGGCCGCTCGAACTGGAGCGAGGCGTCGTTCCGGGCATACCAGCCGCGCCCGTGCATCCGCGCCACCAGATCCATCGCCATCGTATCGACATGAAGGCGCGCGGGATCGACAAAGCGGTCGGCGATATGGAAACGGAGCACTTGCCCCAGAACCACCGTGGTCTTGCCCGCCTCGGTCGCCTGGAACAGCCTGCACTCCATGGCCACCGGCGCGCTGGCGATGCGCGGGGGCGCCACGAGGCTGGAGGGCACCAGATCGAGCCCGGCATGGGCCGCCTCGTCAAAGCCGGGCGGGGCATCGATGGCGGTGAAATTCATCAGCGGGGCATCGGCCTGCGACACCAGGTGGACGACGAATTCCCCGGTTTCGAGAATGTTGGCGGCGGTGTCCTTGTGGGTGCCATCCGGGCGGCGCATCAGCCCCATGGCCAGAAGCGGCGGATCGGCCGAGACCATGTTGAAGAAGCTGAAGGGCGCGGTATTGCACGCCCCCTGCCGCGACAGACTGGTGATCCAGGCAATCGGGCGCGGCGTGATCGAGGCGCTCATCAGCTTGTAGCGGTCCGCCCCGGACAGGACAGAAAAATCGAACTCCACGGACCAAAAGCCTCCATCGCCCCTGCGTTGCCAACAACTCTGGCCCGACAGAAGGCGCGCCGTTGCGCCACCTGCCGGGCAAGAGCTAGGCACGGGGAACGAAAAGACAAGGGCGTGCAAGATGTTGCACAGCCTCTCCTGTCTTCAGAACGAAACACGTCCCTTCAAAAAGAAGCTGCGTCCGGGCTCGGGATAGCCATCCGCGAGCGAATAATTGTCGTCAAACAGGTTGCGCACCCCCAAACCGAGCTGCAAACCCTTGCGCACAGCGTAATCTACTGAAATATTTCCCAGAACGTAGGACCCGGTGCGCACATAGGTATTTTGCGAGGTGACCAGCGGCGACCACTGGCTCGACGCGACCGCGATGTTGGGCATCACGTCGAGCCCGGCCAGCGGAGTCCAGCGCAGATAGGCAAAGCCCTTGTGCCCGGGCACGCCGGTCAGCATGAAATTGGGCACCCGCGTCGTCGCCTCGGCAGCCGTGATCGTGAAATCGCGGTGGGTCCAGGTGTAGTTGCCGCCCAGTTCGAGCGAGGGCAGAAGCTTCGCCGAGACATTGAGTTCGAGCCCGTAGTAATCGCCATCGCCCAGATTCTGGCGCTGCATGGTGGTGCCGGTGAAGCCCTCGGGCTGCACGGCGACGATGGCATTGGCGACATGGCTGTAGAACGCCGCGCCCTCGACATTGACCCCGCCAAAATCGTGGCTTGCGCCCAGATCGACATTGGTCGCCCGCTCGGCCTTGAGCGTGGGGTTCGAGGCCGCCGTGCCGAACTGGGTGCTGAAACGCTCGAACAGCGTGGGAAAGCGCACGCGCGAGGACACGCTGCCATGGACCCGCGTGGCCCGGTCAACCGTCCAGACCAGCTGCGCCTGCCCGTTGAGCGCGCCATCGTTACGCAGCGGATAGTTGATCAGCGCGCCATTGGCATAGTCCTGCGCCTTGATCAGATTGCGCCAGTCGTAGCTGCCGCCCAGCGTCAGTTCGACCGCAGGGGTGATCGACAGATGGTTTTCGAGCGCGAGGCTCCAGGTGTCCTCGCTCGTCACCTGCTGCGGCTCGGTCGCGCCCGAAGGGAAGCCCTGCTGCCATTCGATATGCCGGTCGCGGCGATAGAACAGGGCAAGGCTCAGCTTGTCTGCCGGGGTCAGCGCCACGTCGAGTTCGCCCGATCCGCCCCAGGCCTTGTCGGCATAATAGCTGTTGAACGCATAGCCGCGCGTCTGCGTGGTCTGGGTGATGCCGTCCCACGACGAGAGCAGGTTGTCGAACGAGTTGAGATAGGCACGGGTCTTGAAGGTCGCCTTGTCGCCCAGCGCCGTGGTCGAGAGAAAATAGAGGCTGTCGATGTTCCAGTAGGGCCAGGTCCAGTAGCGCTGGCTCGACGCCAGACTGGTGACCGGCAGCGGCGCGTTCTTGTCACCTTCCTGACGGGTGTAGTTGATGCTGTATTCGTCGGTCGCATTGGGGGTGAAGCCGATCTTGGCGTTCACGCGCCAGTCGCCGCTGCGCGAAAAGGCACGGTGCCCTTCGGGCTGGGGCGATCCGGCGACGGCACGATAGCTGCCCGCCAGATCCCAGTGATCGGTGAAATTGCGCGCGATGGAGGCTTGCGCATACCATTTCTCGTGCGCCGTCCCCAGCCGGGCATAGACCGAATAGCCGCCATATTCGCCCTCGTGGCCAAGGTTGAGCTGGCCACCAGCCTCCCCCTCGAAGGCGCGGGTCGGACGCGAGGTGACCAGATTGATCGCCCCGCCCATCGCGCCCGGTCCGTTGAGCACCGAGGCATAGCCCTTGGCCACCTGCACTTGCGCAATGTCAGTCGTCAGGAAGCGCCCGAAGTCGAGCCGGTTGTCGGCGGGCAGGTAGACGCGGATGCCGTCGATCGAGAGCGGCACCTGAAAGCGGTCGAACCCGCGCACGAAGATCAGCCGTTCGTTGCGCGTGCCCCCGCTGTTGCCTCCGGTCACACCGGGCAGGAGGTTGACCGCATCGTCGAGCGTGACGCGGGCAAAGGCGCGCATGGCCGCCGCGGTCAGGGTCTCGCTGCCGATCTGTGGCCCTTGCGGCGCGGTCGCGGTCACCACGATCTGGCCCAGCGCGAAAGCCTTTCCGTCGGTCGCCGCCGAGACGGCATCATTGGCCCCAGCCGCCGACGCAACATCCGACCCGGTATCCGGCGCCATGTCGGCGCGCGCCTGAACGATACCCGGCATGGCGAGGCTGGCGCAGATCGCCAGAGACGCGAATTTCATGAAAGCCCCCTCATGTTATGGTCATTCGGCGCAAGCACATGCTATATCCCGTAATGCATAGCAATCTGCTATATTCCAAGAAACACAGTAAACCGAAGGACCATCATGCATCCCCCCAGCCATGCCCTTCTCCGCCTGTCCGCCTCGGCGCTGGCCACGTTATTGGCGCCATGGGCCGGCCTGGCCATGGCGCAGGACATGCCCGCCACCATGCCTGCCCCGGCGCCAGCCTGCGCGGCTGAACCGGCCGCCCCGCCGCCCGCCTTCGCCGCGTGGAGCAATGCCACCGCGATGGAGGCCGCCACCGACGAACCCGGCCTCGCCATGGCCTCGCTCGCGCCGGGTGAGGCCGAAAAGCTGGCCCTGCGCCCCACGCCCGACGTGCATTACCTGCTCCGCCCCGAAAAGCCGGGCGGGACGGTCAGCTTTGGCGGCATGGTCCGCCTTCAGGTCGCCAAGGCGGGCACCTATCGCGTGGCGCTCGGCTCGGGCGCGTGGATCGACCTGCTGCGGGCGGGCAAGCCGCTGGTCTCGGCGGCCCATGGCCATGGCCCGGCCTGCACCGGCATTCGCAAGATCGTCGATTTCGCGCTCGATGCGGGCGATTATGTCCTGCAAGTCGCCGCCAATGGCACGCCCGAGGTCACCGTGCTGGTCGTGCCGCAGGACTGACTTTCCATGCGCCTCGTTTCATTCTCGCTCGCCGCACTGGCAGGCGCCCTCGTGCTCGCGCCCCGTGGCGGGCAGGGAACGCCGGTTCCCGCCCCCCATTCTCTTGTGGCCGCGCGCGTCGAACTGGGGCGGCGGCTGTTCTACGACGCCGATCTCTCGGCCAATGGCACGATGGCCTGCGCCACCTGCCATGAACAGCGCCACGCCTTTGCCGATGGCAATGCCACCCATCCGGGCGTGACGGACGAACCCGGCCTGCGCAATGTGCCCGGCCTCGCCAATGTCGGGCGCTTTGCCCGCCTGACCATGGCCGATCCGGCGATGACCACGCTCGAACGGCAGGTCGAAACGCCGTTGTTCGGCACCCATCCGGTGGAAATGGGGATGAAAGACCGGGCGGGCGAATTTGCGCGGCGCCTGGGCGGACAGGCCTGCTACAAGGCCATGTTCGCGCACGCCTTTCCCGCGCAGCAAGGCCGGATCGACACGGGCACCGTCGCCCTCGCCCTCGCCGCGTTCGAACGCACGATCACCGCAACCCGCGCGCCCGTGGATCAGGGGCCCCTGCCCCCTGCCGCGAAGGCGGGCAAGGCCCTGTTCGCGCGCCACTGCGCGGCCTGTCACGCCGGGCCGGACTTCACCGACTTTGCCTATCATCGCATCGACCTGACGCCCGATCAGGCCGAACGCGGGCTGATGGACGCCACCGGACGCGAGGCCGACCGGGGCGCCCTGCGCACCCCCTCGCTGCGCAATGTCGCCCTTACCGGCCCCTGGTGGCACGATGGCAGCGCGCCGAGCCTTGCAAGCGCGATTGCCCGCCACCACCTTGGTCTCGCGCCCGGCGCCACCGCGCCGCTGATCGCCTATCTGGACGCAATGACCGATCCGACGCTGATGACCCGCGCCGATCTGGCCATGCCCGCCACGGCCTGTGGGCAGCCGCTATGACAAATCCTCATGTTTCGATGAAAATCACATAGTGGTGTGACATCCTGCTTGCGCATCACATTGCGATGTGACAAATGGCGTCCATGTCCACTGACCTCATCGAACGCGTCCGCAAGCTCGTCGTCGAGGGCGGCATGTCGCGCGCCGGGCTCGCCCGCGCCGCCGGCCTCCACGCCAACACCTTGCGCGAATGCACCTCGCCCGGCTGGAACCCCACCGCCGACACCCTCGCCAAGCTCGAACGCGTGCTCTCCGAAGGCGACGAAGGCCCCGCCATCGCCACCATCGAGGAAATCATCGAGGAAGCCCGCAACGGGCGCATGTTCATCCTCGTCGACGACGAGGACCGCGAGAACGAGGGCGACCTCATCATCCCCGCGCAGATGGCCACGCCCGATGCGATCAACTTCATGGCCACCCACGGGCGCGGCCTGATCTGCCTGACGCTCACCCGCACCCGCGTCGAGGAACTCGGCCTCGAACTGATGAGCCGCCACAACGGCACCCGCCACGAAACCGCCTTCACCACCTCGATCGAGGCCCGCGAGGGCGTCACCACCGGCATTTCCGCGCACGACCGCGCCCGCACCGTGACCGTCGCCATCGATCCGTCCAAGACCAAGGCCGACATCGTCACCCCCGGCCACATCTTCCCGCTGATCGCGCGCGACGGCGGCGTTCTCGTGCGCACCGGCCATACCGAAGCGGCGGTCGACATCGCGCGGCTGGCCGGGCTCAACCCGTCGGGCGTGATCTGCGAGATCATGAAGGACGACGGCACGATGGCCCGCATGGACGACCTCGTCCCCTTCGCCCGCCGCCACGGCCTCAAGATCGGTACGATCCGCGACCTGATCGCCTATCGCCGCCGCCACGACCACCTTGTCGAGCGCATTGCCGACGTGCCGTTCACCTCGGACTATGGCGGCGACTGGCGCGTGCTGACCTATCGCAACAAGGTCGACGGCACCGAAAGCCTCGTCCTGCAAAAGGGACAGGTCGAAGCGGGCAAGCCCACGCTCACCCGTGTCCATTCGTTCTCGGCGCTCGACGACCTGCTCGGCCGCCCCGGCGCGCGCAAGCGCACGCTCCAGCGCGCGATGGACGAGATCGGCCGCGAGGGCGCAGGCGTGATCGTGCTGCTTTTCCCCAGCGCCGACAGCGACCCCCTGCGCGGCGGCGCGCCCAAGGAAGACATGGACTTGCGCGTCTATGGCATCGGCGCCCAGATCCTCGCCGACCTCGGCATCCAGGACATGATCCTGCTCACCAATTCCCACCGTACGCTTGTCGCGATCGAAGGCTATGGGCTGACCATCGCGGGCGAACGCCCGATTCCTGCGGAGTAAGTCTCTTGGCCAAGTTCCTCATCGTCGAAGCCCGCTTCTACGACCACCTCAACGACAAGCTGGTGGCCGGTGCGCGCGCCGCGCTCAAGGCTGCCGGCCACAAGGCCGAAGTCATCACCGTGCCCGGCGCGCTCGAAATCCCCGCCGCCATCGCGCTTGCCGAAGGCAGCGGCGACTATGACGGCTATGTCGCCATCGGCGTGGTGATCCGGGGCGAAACCTACCACTTCGAGATCGTCGCGGGCGAAAGCGCGCGCGGGATCATGGCACTGACGATGGACGGCATCGCCATCGGCAACGGCATCCTGACGGTCGAGAACGAAGAACAGGCCCTCGTCCGCGCCGACCCGGCCCAGAAGGACAAGGGCGGCGAAGCGGCCAAGGCGGCTGTCGCACTCTACGACCTCAAGCAGAAGTTCGGCTGAGCACCCCAGCCTGCAAGCGCATGAAAAAGGCCGGGTGGTTTCCCACCCGGCCTTTTTTGCGTCCTTGATCCTGAAGATCAGATCAGGCGGCCAAAGCAGCCCTTGCCCGCATAGCGCGCGGCCAGGCCCAGTTCTTCCTCGATGCGGATGAGCTGGTTGTACTTGGCAAGCCGGTCCGAACGGGCGAGCGAGCCGGTCTTGATCTGGCCGCAGTTGGTGGCAACCGCGAGGTCGGCGATGGTCGCGTCCTCGGTTTCGCCCGAACGGTGCGACATGACGGCGGTATAGCCCGCGCGCTGCGCGATGCTCACGGCTTCGAGCGTTTCGGTCAGGGTGCCGATCTGGTTGACCTTGACCAGCAGCGAGTTGGCCAGGCCCTTGCCGATGCCCATCTGGAGGCGCTTGGGGTTGGTCACGAACAGGTCGTCACCCACGAGCTGGACGCGCTTGCCGACCTTGGCCGTCAGCGCGGCCCAGCCTTCGAAGTCGTCTTCGCTCATGCCGTCCTCGATCGAGAGGATCGGATAGGCGTCGCACAGCGCGGCAAGATAGTCAGCCATGGCTTCGGGGCTGAGCGAGAGGCCTTCGCCGCTGATCTCGTACTTGCCGTCGCGGAAGAATTCGGTCGCCGCGCAATCGAGCGCGAGCACCATGTCCTCGCCCGGCTTGAACCCGGCCTTTTCGATCGAGGCCATCACGAAGTCGAGCGCGTCGCGGGTGCTGGCAAGGTTGGGGGCAAAGCCGCCTTCGTCGCCGACCGCGGTGGCCAGACCCTTTTCATGGAGGCCCTTCTTGAGGGTGTGGAACACTTCCGCGCCCCAGCGAACGGCTTCGGTCAGGCTCGGCGCGCCCACCGGCATGATCATGAATTCCTGGAAGTCGATCGGGTTGTCGGCATGTTCGCCGCCGTTGATGATGTTCATCATCGGCACGGGCAGGACATGGGCCGAAACGCCACCGACATAGGAATAGAGCGGCAGGCCACGCGCATCGGCAGCCGCCTTGGCCACGGCCAGCGAGGTGCCCAGAATGGCATTGGCGCCGATGCGGCTCTTGTTCTCGGTGCCGTCAAGCTCGATCATCGCCATGTCGATGTCGCGCTGGTCTTCGGCGTCGAGGCCGAGCAGGGCTTCGGCGATCTCGTCGTTGACGGCTTCGACCGCCTTGGTCACGCCCTTGCCCAGGAAACGGCTCTTGTCGCCATCGCGCAGTTCGACGGCTTCGTGCGCGCCGGTCGAGGCGCCCGAGGGCACGGCAGCACGGCCAAACGAACCGTCATCGAGAAGAACGTCGACTTCGACAGTGGGATTGCCCCGGCTGTCCAGGATTTCGCGGGCGTGAATGTCGATGATCACGGTCATGGAATCGGCTTCCTCTTTGCTTTCGGGTATAGGGCTTTCAAGTGCAGGCTCACCCTTAAACCCGCTTCGGGCAGCGAACGACGGCATAAGTTTCTCTGAACTCCGGCCGGCTTGGCCGGCTCCTATCGGCTGGAACCTTGCCAAGCAAGCCGCGTTGGCTTGTAAGAGGCCGAGTTGCGACAAATAATGGTGCAGCGCAGCGCAAGATGTGCCACCGCAGCGCCATGCCCGTCCATGCCGGTGCCCGGCAGGTCATTGTTGCACACGAATTTTCGATTCCGGCAGGCCGCCCTGCCCAGAGAGAAAGGAATTCTCATGGCCGACTCCGAACCTGAAAACGCGCTCGCCACAACAGGCGCCGTGACCGGAAGTGGCCCTGGCACTGCCCTGACCCCGGCCCCGACTCCCGCTCCCGCCCCCGCCACCGCATGTGGCAAGGCCCGCGAGATGGTGGGCGGCATCGTGGACAAGGCCGCCGACACCGCCATCGACTGGACCGAGGAAGCCAAGGCCATCGCCATCGAGGTCAAGGATGTTGCCATCGACAAGGGCGCCCACTTCGCCCACGAGGGCAAGGCCTATGCCAGCGACGCGCTCGCCTATGTCGGCCAGGCCCTGGCGGGCGTGACCGAGACGCTCGACCAGAAGTTCGGCGTGAAGTACGGCGACATCGCCCGCACGGCGGCCCGCTCGGCCGAGGAAAGCGCCGACAAGCTCGCCTCCAAGGACTTTGCCGAGCTGGGCGAGGATATCAAGGATCTGGTCCGCGCACGGCCCGTCGCCGCGCTGGGCGTGGCCGCTGTCGCCGGCTTCCTCGTCGCCCGGATGTTCCGCAGCAAGCCGCAAACTGAAACCGCACAGGCCGAAGCGTCCCAGTCCTCAGCGACTGAGTCCACAGCGCCCGAAGCGGAAGCCGACAAGAATGCCTGAGGCCATGATTGCAATGCAAAAGACCACACTCGCGGGGGTTGCCCGCGCATGACCCAGGCCACTGAACCCGAGGCACAGCCCCGGCAACCGGACACGCAGGAAGCCCCCGCCTCGCTGGCAGACCGCATCCGCGCGATCGTCAGCCATGGCGAAGAGGTCTTCTCCGCCGAGATCGCCCTGCAAAAGGCACGCGCGGGCATCCTCGCCAGCCGTGGCAAGCGCGTGGCCATCGGCCTCGTTCTGGGCGCCGTGTTCGGCGCCCTGCTGGCAATCGCGCTGGTGGTCGGCCTGCTGCTCGCGCTGGCCCCGCTGATCACCCCGTGGGGCGCGCTGGGCGTTGTCGGGCTGGCACTGGCGCTGATGGCGGCGCTGAGCCTGCTGGTCGCCCGCCACGCCTTCAACGAGGCACGCGACCTGCTGCTGGGCCAGCGCAATGCCACCAAGGACAATCTGGACACCACCGGGAAGGACTCTGGCCAATGAGCATCGAGCAAACCCTGCGCGAAGCCGAAGCCGAACGGGCCCGCGCGTGGCAAGGCCTGCGTGACGAAGTGAGCAGCCTGCGTCAGGACCTGGCCGACCGACCGATCCCCCAGCGCCTGCGCGAACGCGCGATCGACAAGATGGTCGACGCCATCGACGGCGCGGGCACGATGGTTCGCGACAATGCCCCCGCGCTGGGCACGACGCTCGCCCTGCTCGCCGGTTGGTCGCTGCGCCGCCCGCTCCTGCGCGCGGCAGGCTGGCTGTGGGAACGCCGCCCCTTCGCCAAGCGTTGACACGACAAAGCTCATCCGGAGATTCATGGTGACCGAAGAAACCCCGACCACTGGCCCGACCACCTCTATCGTGCCGACCTCGCCCACCGGCGACACCCGCGCAGCCGAACCCACCCCCATCGAAAAGGCCCGCGCCAAGGCTGCCGAACTGGGCGGCAATGTCCGTCAGGCTGTCGAGCAGCATCCGATGGCCGCCCTTGCCGGTGGCCTTGCGCTTGGCCTCGTGGTGGGCGGCGCCATTCTGGGTGGCCGCGCCATGCGCCGCCGCAAGGCTTCGCCCATCGCGGCGGCAGCAACCGCCGCAGGCCTCGGCAAGAAGGCCACGGCCCTCGCCGCCTTCGCCGCCGACGTGGCGAGCAGCTATGCCCACAAGGCGGGTGACGCGGGCCGCGAAGGCATTCACAAGCTCGAAGACCTGAGCCACGACACGGGAGCGCGCCTGCACGAACGTTCGGTCGAAGCCCGCAAGATCGCGGGCGAACTGGCCGAAGTGGCCACCCACGCCGCGCGCGATGCTGCCGAATTGGCAATCTCCCGCGCGAGCGAACTGGCCGCCCGCCTTAAGCACTGATATCGTTTCTCATTATACAGCCGGAAGGCCAAAAGGTCAGATTTTCGCAAGCGGCGGCGCGCATCTTGCAAGCCATCCGATGCCTGCCCCCTTGCGAACCGGGCCATATTTTGCCATCGGCATGGCTGCATCCCCCAAGGAAGGGCCACAATGCAGAAACTCCATCTTGTGATGGGCGGCCGGGTCAAGGACCCGCAGACCCTCGAATTCGTCGATCTCAAAGCCATCGATCTCGTCGGTGTCTACGAAGACTATGCCTCTGCCGAAGAAGCCTGGCGCTCCGCTGCCCAGCGTACGGTCGATGATGCCGAAATGCGCTATGTGGTGGTCCACCTCCACAAGCTGCTCGATCCGGCCCAGCCCGAAGACTGAGCTGTCCTTCACGGACATGAAAAAGGCCCCGGAAACCGATGTTTCCGGGGCCTTTTTGCGCTCTGTCGAAACGAGATCAGATGAACTCGATCTTCTGGACGAGGTAGCACTTGTCGCCCGAAGGGACCGTCACTTCGACCTCTTCGTCGACCTTGCGGCCGATCAGCGCGCGGCCCAGCGGCGAACTGTAGCTGATCCGGCCACGCTTGGCGTCGGCCTCGGCCTGGCCGACGATCTGGTAGCGCACGGGCTTGTCATCGTCGTCGAGCAGGGTCACCGTCGCCCCGAACACGATGCGATCGCCCGAAAGCGTCGTGGGGTCGATGATGTGGGCACGGCTGATCTTGTCTTCCAGATCGGCGATCGTCGCCTCGACCTGGCCCTGGCGTTCCTTGGCGGCGTGATATTCGGCGTTTTCCGAAAGGTCGCCGTGGGCACGCGCTTCCTCGATGGCATCGACGATTCTGGGACGCTCATCGCGCAGCAGCTTGAGCTCGGCGGTCAGCTTTTCGTAGCCTTCCTGGAGCATCGGCAGCTTTTCGACACTGGCCATCCGTAGTCCTTCTCTTTCCATTCCCTGCCCCGGCAGCGGGCACACAGGAAAAACGTTCCCCTGCCAGACCGGTCAAACCGGCCTGGCCCTCATTGGCCGCTGCGGAAGGGGAACACAAATGCGGTCAACGATAATAGTCTTGCAGCGGCTTCACTTCAAGTTCGGCACTGCGCAAGGCCTCGATCGCTTCGGCCGCGGCCACCGAAGCGGTGGCGGTGGTGAAGTAGGGCACCTTGCCATTGAGAGCCGACCCACGGATCGATTGCGAGTCCTTGTGGCTCTGCCAGCCTTCGGTGGTGTTGAAGATCAGGGCGATCTTGCCGTCGATGATGCGGTCGACGATGTGCGGACGGCCTTCGGCCACCTTGTTCACCAGTTCGACCTCGACACCCTCGGCCTTGAGGAAACGCGCGGTCCCGCTCGTCGCGACAATCTTGAAGCCCATGTCCGCCAGCTTGCGCACGCCGGGCAGGACGACCGCCTTGTCGGTATCCTTGACCGAGACGAACACCGTCCCTTCGAGCGGCAGGCGCATGCCCGCGCCCAGCTGGGCCTTGGCAAAGGCCACCGCGAAGTTGCCGTCGATGCCCATGACCTCGCCGGTCGACTTCATCTCGGGCGAAAGCACCGGGTCGACGCCGGGGAAGCGCGCGAACGGGAACACCGCTTCCTTGACCGCCATATAGTCGATGTCGCGGCGGATTTCCGGCAGGTCGGCCAGACGCTCGCCCGCCATCACGCGTGCGGCATACTTGGCCACCGGCTGGCCCACGGCCTTGGCCACGAAGGGCACCGTGCGGCTGGCGCGCGGGTTCACCTCGATCAGGTAGACCTCGCCATCCTTGACCGCGAACTGGATGTTCATGAGGCCGCGCACGCCCAGCGCCTGGGCCAGCAGGACGGCCTGACGCTCCATTTCGGCGATGATTTCGGCAGGCAGGTTGTAGGGGGGCAGCGTGCAGGCGCTGTCGCCCGAGTGGATGCCCGCTTCCTCGATGTGCTGGAGCACACCGGCCACGCGCACGGTCTCGCCATCGGCCAGCGCGTCGACATCGCATTCGATGGCATCGCGCAAGTACTGGTCGATCAGCACCGGGCTGTCACCCGAGACCTTCACGGCAGTCGTGATGTAGTCTTCGAGCTGGGCCTGGCTGTCGACGATTTCCATCGCGCGGCCACCGAGCACATAGCTCGGACGCATCAGCACCGGGTAGCCGATGCGGCTGGCCACCGCGATGGCTTCCTCGCGGCTGCGGGCAATGCCGTTGGCCGGCTGACGCAGCTTGAGCTTCTCGACCAGAGCGGCAAAGCGCTCGCGGTCTTCGGCAAGGTCGATGGCGTCGGGCGAGGTGCCCAGGATCGGGATCCCTGCGTCTTCGAGCGCCTGTGCCAGCTTGAGCGGGGTCTGCCCGCCAAACTGCACGATCACGCCGACCAGTTCGCCGTTGGACCGCTCGATGTCGAGGATTTCGAGCACGTCTTCACCGGTCAGCGGCTCGAAGTACAGACGGTCCGAGGTGTCGTAGTCGGTCGAGACGGTTTCGGGGTTGCAGTTGACCATGATGGTCTCGAACCCGGCTTCTTCCAGCGCAAAACACGCATGGCAGCAGCAATAGTCGAACTCGATCCCCTGGCCGATGCGGTTGGGACCGCCGCCCAGGATCACGATCTTGCGACGGTCGCTGGGGGCCGCCTCGTTCTCCGGCTCGCCGAACAGGCCGCCTTCGTACGTCGAGTACATGTAGGGCGTAACCGCCTCGAACTCGGCCGCGCAGCTGTCGATGCGCTTGAACACCGGGCGCACACCCAGCTTGTGGCGCAGCGCGCGCACTTCCGCTTCGCTCGTCGCGCCGGCCATGGCCGTCACGATATCGTGGACGAGGCCCGAGCGCGCATGGTTGGCGCTGCCCTTGAGGTGGGCCGAACGCACCGCCAGCTTGGCGAGGCGCTTGTCCGAGAAGCCCATGGCCTTGACGCGGCGCATGCCCTGCGCCGTGACGGGCAGGCCATTGGCGATGATGTCCTCTTCCTCGGCGATGATCTCGGCGATGTGACGCAGGAACCACGGCTCGTACTTGGTGACGGCGTGAACGTCCTCGACCGAGAAACCCTCGCGGAAGGCCTGGCCGACAACGAGCAGGCGCTCGGGCGTGGCGCGGCTGAGCGCGGCGTTGATCTCGTCGCGCGAGGCGCCTTCGAGTTCGTCGTAGCGGTTGAAGCCGTCGAGCCCGGTTTCGAGGCCGCGCAGCGCCTTCTGGAGCGATTCCTTGAGGTTGCGGCCAATCGCCATGACTTCGCCAACCGACTTCATCGCCGTCGAGAGCAGCGGCTCGGAGCCCTTGAACTTTTCAAAGGCGAAGCGCGGGATCTTGGTGACGACGTAGTCGATGGTCGGCTCGAAGCTGGCAGGCGTCGCGCCGGTGATGTCGTTGGTGATCTCGTCGAGGGTATAGCCGACGGCCAGCTTGGCCGCGACCTTGGCGATCGGGAAGCCGGTGGCCTTCGAGGCGAGCGCCGAGGAGCGCGACACGCGCGGGTTCATCTCGATCACGATCAGGCGGCCATCCTTGGGATTGACCGCGAACTGTACGTTCGAACCGCCTGTTTCCACACCGATTTCACGGAGCACCGCGATCGATGCATTGCGCATGATCTGGTATTCCTTGTCGGTCAGGGTCAGCGCCGGGGCCACCGTGATCGAGTCGCCCGTGTGGACGCCCATCGGATCGACGTTCTCGATCGAGCAGATGATGATGGCATTGTCGTTCCGGTCACGGACGACTTCCATCTCGTATTCCTTCCAGCCGAGGAGCGATTCCTCGATCAGGACTTCGGTCGTCGGCGAGGCTTCGAGACCGCCGCGCACGATCTTGATGAACTCGTCCTTGTTGTAGGCAATGCCACCGCCCGTGCCGCCGAGCGTGAAGCTCGGGCGGATGATCGAGGGCAGGCCCGTGGTTTCGAGCACCGCGAGGGCTTCCTCGACCGTGTGCGCCACGCCCGAACGCGCCGATTCGAGGCCGATCTTGTCCATCGCATCGCGGAACTTCTGGCGGTCTTCGGCCTTGTCGATGGCTTCGGCATTGGCGCCGATCATGGTCACGCCATACTTTTCGAGCGTACCATCCTGCGCAAGCGCGAGCGCGGTGTTGAGCGCGGTCTGCCCGCCCATCGTCGGCAGCACCGCGTCCGGGCGCTCCTTGGCGATGATCTTGGCGACGACTTCGGGGGTGATCGGCTCGACATAGGTGGCGTCGGCCATTTCCGGGTCGGTCATGATCGTCGCCGGATTGGAGTTCACCAGGATGATGCGGTAGCCCTCTTCCTTGAGCGCCTTGACCGCCTGCGTGCCCGAATAGTCGAACTCGCAGGCCTGGCCGATGACAATCGGCCCGGCGCCGATAATCAGGATCGAGGAGATGTCAGTGCGCTTGGGCATACGAGGGCCTTTATTCTTGGTTCTTGCGACCGCCGTGCCGGGCACGGCTTGAAGTGTTCAATGGTTTTTCAGCGTTTCCGGGCGGTTAGCCCAGCATTCCGACAAACTTCTCGAACAAGTAGAAACTGTCTTGCGGTCCGGGCGAAGCCTCGGGGTGATATTGCACGCCAAAGGCCTTCTTGCCCGCGATGGCGATGCCGCAGTTCGAACCGTCGAACAGCGAGACATGGGTCTCGATCACGGTTTCAGGCAGCGCGCCGGGGGTGTTGTCGATGGCAAAGCCGTGGTTCATCGAGGTGATTTCCACCACGCCGTCGTCCTTGCGCTGGACCGGGTGGTTGGCGCCGCGATGGCCCTGGTTCATCTTGGTCGTGCGCGCGCCAGCGGCAAGGCCGAGCATCTGGTGGCCAAGGCAGATCCCGAAGATCGGCATGTCGGCTGCCAGCAGCTTCTGGATCACCGGCACGGCATAGGCGCCCGTCGCCGCCGGATCGCCCGGCCCGTTCGACAGGAACACGCCCGCCGGCTTGAGCGCGAGGATCTCTTCGGCGGTCGTCTTGGCCGGAACCACCGTCACATCGGCGCCTGCGGCGACGATATTGCGGAAAATGTTGTCCTTGGCGCCGAAATCCATCGCCACGACATGCGGGCGACCGGTTCCCTCGGGAAGGGTATAGCCCTCGCCCAGATGCCAGAGCGAGCCTTCCCACTGCTCCTGATCCTTGCGGGTCACGACAATGGCGAGATCGAGGCCTTCGAGGCCCTGCCAGGCGCGCGCCTTTTCGAGCAGCGCGGGCAGGTCGAACGTGCCTTCGGGGTTGTGCGCGATGACCGCGTTGGGCGCGCCCGACACGCGGATGCGGCGGGTCAGCGCGCGGGTATCGACACCCGAGATGCCGATGCGCCCTTGCGCTTCCATCCAGGCCTGGAACGTGCCCTGGGCACGGAAATTGGCGGGGGCGGTCACGTCTTCGCGGACCACGCAGCCCACGGCGCCGGGGACGCCATGGCTTTCCATGTCTTCCGCGTTGGTGCCGACATTGCCGATGTGGGGGAACGTGAAAGTCACGATCTGCGAGGCATAGCTCGGATCGGTCATCACTTCCTGATAGCCGGTCATGGCGGTGTTGAAGCACACTTCGCCGACGGCTTCGCCCACGGCGCCAAATCCGCGGCCCCACGCGACTTGACCATCGGCAAGCACGAGAACACCCGTGGCTCCGTCAGGTTGGGGCGCAAGCGAAAAGGCGGGGTCGGCCATGATGTGGGGTCGCTCCGTTGGCAGGGGGAATAACGATGTTGCTAAGAGCCGCCCGCTAAGCCCCATTCCTGCCAGCGTCAACCTAGCGGCGCGAGAAAGTTTGTCCTAGAGCGATTCCTTTGCCGCCACATGACGGCCCCACCCCACAGGAACAATGACATGATCCGCGACACGATCAAGGCTGCGCAAGTGGCTTCCATGAAGGCCGGCGACAAGAGCCGCCTGGCTGCCGTCCGCCTGATCCTGGCCAAGCTCAAGGACAAGGACATCGAGCTGCGCACCGCCGCCACTGTCCCCGACGACGACGCGCTGGTGATCGACGTGCTCCAGAAGATGGTCAAGCAGCGCCGCGAATCGATCGCACTCTATGTGCAGGGCGGCCGCCCCGAACTCGCCGAAGTCGAGCAGGCCGAACTGGCCGTGATCGAGGAATTCCTCCCCGCCCAGCTCTCGGACGAGGAAGTCTCGGCCCTGATTCTCGGTATCAAGGAAGAACTGGGCGCCACCGGCATGAAGGACATGGGCCGCGTCGTCGCCCAGCTCAAGGCCCGCCACGGCACCCAGATCGACATGGGCAAGGCCAGCGGCCTGGTGAAGGCCGCGCTCGCCTGATCATGATGCGCGGGGCAGCCCCTCCACCACGCCCTGCGGGCGCGGCCCCCCTCCCCGCCAGCGGGGAGGAGCAGGACCACCTGATCCTCCCCCACGCCGTGGGGGAGGTGGCAGGCCGCAGGCCTGAGCGAGGGGGCATAGGCAAGCCATGAGCCTTTCCCCACAATGGCTGGACGAACTGCGCAGCCGGATCGCGCTCTCGGGCGTGATCGGGCGGTCGATCCGCGTCCAGAAGGCGGGGCGCGAGTTCAAGGCCTGCTGCCCGTTTCACAACGAAAAGACGCCCAGCTTCACGATCAACGACGAAAAGGGCTTCTACCACTGCTTCGGCTGCGGCGCCCATGGCGACGTGATCCGCTGGATGACCGACCATCAGGGCCTGCCCTTCATCGAGGCGGTCAAGGAACTGGCCGCGCAGGCGGGCATGGACATGCCCGAAATGGACCGTCAGGCCGCGCGCCGCGCGCAGGAAGCCAAGACGCTCCACGACGTGATGCAGGCCGCGCAGGATTTCTTCGTCGAGAGCCTGAAGGGCCCCGGCGGCGAGGCTGCGCGCGCCTATCTGGCCTCGCGCGGGTTTCCGGCCCACATCATGCGCGAATTCGGCTTCGGCTATGCGCCCGACAGCCGCACCGCGCTCAAACAGGCGCTGTCCCGGTTTCCCGAGGCCATGCTGGTCGAGGCCGGGCTCCAGATCGTGGTCGAGGGCAAGACCCCCTACGACCGCTTTCGCGGGCGCCTGATGCTGCCGATTGCCGACCAGCGCGGGCGGATCATCGCCTTTGGCGGGCGCATCCTGACGGCAGACAAGACAGATGCCCCCAAGTATCTGAATTCGCCTGACACCCCGCTGTTCGACAAGGGCCGCACGCTCTACAATCTCCACCGTGCCGCGCCCGCCGCGCGCTCGGCCTCGCGGATCGTGGTGGTCGAGGGCTACATGGACGTGGTGGCGCTGGCCGCCGCTGGCCTGGCCGAAGCAGTCGCCCCGCTGGGCACCGCGCTCACCGAACACCAGCTCGAACGCCTGTGGCGCGTGACCGAATGCCCGACCCTGTGCTTTGACGGCGACAGCGCGGGCAAGCGCGCGGCGATGAAGGCCGTGACGCGCGCCCTGCCCCTGCTGCGCCCCGGCCACTCCCTGCGCATCGTCACCCTGCCCGACGGGATGGACCCGGACGACGTGGTGAAGAAGCGCGGGCGCGAGGCCATGCTCGGCCTGCTGGGCGAGGCGCGCAGCCTCGTCGACGTGCTGTGGGAGGGCGAACGCGACGCCGCCCCCCTCGCCACGCCCGAGGACAAGGCAGGCCTCAAGGCGCGGTTGCTCGACCATTGCGAAACGATTGCGCACCCCGACATCAAGGCACTCTATCGCCGCGAACTGCTCGACCGTTTTGGCGAACTGGCCTTTGCCCGGCGCGAGCGGGCGCCGTTTGCTCCACGGAGCCCGGCCCGTCCGGCACAGGGCATCCGCGGATCGCGCGGGCCATGGACGCCCCCGCCCCCGCCGCTGGCCCCCGAAACCGCCACGCGCCTGACGCAAAAGGTCGGCACGGGCGATGCATTGCTGGCCGCCGTGCTGGCGGGCCTCGTCGTCCATCCCCAGGCCCTTGCCCGGCACAGCGAGACACTCGCGCGCATCCATCCGGCCCACCCGGACATGGCCGCCCTGCTCGACACCCTCCTCGTATTTTCCGAATCGGGCGAACCGCTTGAAAGCGCCACCTTGCGTCCCATATTGGAGGCTCGGCAGCTTCGGTTGCCGACGGCAGATGACTACGACGGATTGCGATTCGGCTTTCTGTCAGGGCAAAGTGCCACCGCACTCGACGAATTGGCCGAAGCGATCGAGCTGATCGTCGAGCTTCCGGCGGTCGAACTGGCGCTGACGCAGGCCACAGAGCGTTTTGAAACGGAAATATCCGACGAAAGTTTTGCCGAACAGCAACGATTGCTGCAACGAAGGCTGGCTTTGCTGGCCCGGTTGGGGCAAATGGGTCGCACTCGTGCATCGTTATAATAGTCAGCATGGGGCTGCCGCCAACGTGCTGGCGCCCCGCAGGACGGGCCATAGCGGCACGATCAAAGGGTGGTATCGGGGTTAATGGCTTCCAACGACAAGACCGATAGCGGCGATGCACCGCTGATCGACCTTAACGAGGCTTCGATCAAGAAGCTGATCGCGCGGGCAAAGCGCCGCGGGATCATCACATACGATGAACTGAACGAAGCCCTCCCGCAAGACCAGATGTCCTCCGAGCAGATCGAGGACATCATGGCCGCGATCTCGGAAATGGGCGTCAACATCGTCGAGAGCGACGAAGACGCGGTCGATCCCGAAGAGCGCGAGCCTGAAGAGGCCGAGGACACCGACACCGGCATGGACGACCGCCCGGTCGTCGAGAAGCGCAAGGAAACGGTCGAGCGGACCGACGACCCCGTGCGCATGTACTTGCGCGAAATGGGTGCGGTCGAACTGCTCAGCCGCGAGGGCGAAATCGCCATCGCCAAGCGCATCGAGGCCGGTCGCGACACGATGATCATGGGCCTGTGCGAAAGCCCGATCACCTTCCACGCGATCATCCAGTGGTCCGAAGCCCTCAACGCGGGTGAAATGCAGCTGCGCGAGATCCTCGATCTCGACGCCATGCTGTCCAAGGAACCCCAGCCCGAAAACCTCTCGGAAGACGGCGAGGACGCCGACGGCGAAATCAGCGAGGCGACCGCGGGCCCTTCCTTCAAGGAAGAGGAAGACGTCGAGGAAGAGGAAACCGAGGACGAAGATGACGAACTGCGCGAGCGCCGCGCCCGTCCGGCCGAGGAAGAAGAGGAAGACAACACCCTCTCGCTCGCCCAGATGGAAGCCACGCTCAAGCCTGCCGCGCTTGAACGCTTCGCCGAAATCACCAGCCTGTTCCGCACGTTCGAGCGCCTTCAGGGTGAACGCCTCGATTCGCTGGGCCTGGGCCTGGCCTTCCCGGCAGCCAAGGAAGCCGACTATCACCGCCTGCGCGAGGAACTCACCGCGCAAGTGGAAAGCGTGCAGTTCCACGCCTCGAAGATCGAATACCTGGTCGACAACCTCTATGCGTTCAACCGCCGGCTGACGACGCTGGGCGGGCAGATGCTGCGTCTGGCCGAACGCCACAAGGTGAGCCGCAAGGACTTCCTCGATCACTACGTCGGGCGCGAACTGGACGAAGGCTGGCTCCAGTCGCTGGCCAATCGCGACAAGAAGTGGGCGGCCTTTGCCGCCAACGAAGCCAATGGCGTCGAGCGCATCCGCGCCGAGGTTTCGGACATCGCTTCGGCGACGGGCATGCAGCTGGCCGAATTCCGCCGCATCGTGAACATGGTCCAGAAGGGCGAGCGCGAGGCGCGCATCGCCAAGAAGGAAATGGTCGAGGCCAACCTGCGCCTCGTGATCTCGATCGCCAAGAAGTACACCAACCGTGGCCTCCAGTTCCTCGACCTGATCCAGGAAGGGAACATCGGCCTGATGAAGGCGGTGGACAAGTTCGAGTATCGCCGCGGCTACAAGTTCAGCACCTATGCGACCTGGTGGATCCGTCAGGCGATCACCCGCTCGATCGCCGATCAGGCGCGCACGATCCGCATCCCGGTCCACATGATCGAGACGATCAACAAGCTCGTGCGCACCAGCCGCCAGTTCCTCCACGAGCAGGGCCGCGAGCCCACGCCCGAGGAAATGGCCGAGCGTCTGTCGATGCCGCTCGAAAAGGTCCGCAAGGTGATGAAGATCGCCAAGGAGCCGATCTCCCTCGAAACGCCGATTGGCGACGAGGAAGATTCGCATCTGGGCGACTTCATCGAGGACAAGAACGCGATCATCCCGGTCGACGCGGCGATCCAGGCCAACCTCAAGGAAACCGTCACGCGGGTTCTGGCCAGCCTTACCCCGCGCGAGGAACGCGTGCTGCGCATGCGCTTTGGCATCGGCATGAACACCGACCACACCCTCGAGGAAGTCGGCCAGCAGTTCTCGGTGACGCGCGAGCGTATCCGCCAGATCGAGGCCAAGGCCCTGCGCAAGCTCAAGCACCCGAGCCGCAGCCGCAAGATGCGCTCGTTCCTCGATCAGTAAGCCCTTCTCGTCCGTTCATCACCGATGAGCGAATGACAGCAAAAGGCGCCCGGTCCTTCCGGGCGCCTTTTTTGCATTCTCGCCCGGCCATGGGCCAGACTGTGACATTCCCGCACCAGTTGCATATGAAACGAATAAATCGGTGGGACTGCGAAATCTCCCTGCCACAAACCGATTTTATCCGCTCGCCATCCACAAGGGCCGCAACCGGCCTGTTCATACGCGAGGGGGAAAAATGCGTATCATCTCGACGGCGACCGCCTTGCTCACGGGCGCTGCCCTGGCCTCGATGCTGCCCGCAGCCGCCATGGCGCAGGCCCCGACGGCATCAGGTGCGCCTGAAGCCCCTGCCGATCCGATGGGGACCATCGGCGAACCGATCATCGTGAGCGCCGAACACCGTCAGGAAAACATCCGCGACGTGCCGGTCTCGGTGGCCGTGATCAAGCCCGAGTTGCTGCACGACCTCCAGGCTGGCGGCGCGGACACGCTGCTCTCGCTGGCCGGCCGCGTTCCCAGCCTCAATGTCGAATCGAGCACGGGCCGCATTTTCCCGCGCTTCTACATTCGCGGCCTTGGCAACATCGACTTCTACCTCGGCGCCTCGCAGCCGGTGTCCATCATTCAGGACGACGTGGTCATGGAACACGTCGTGCTCAAGTCGAACCCGGCCTTCGATATCGCGCAAGTCGAAGTGCTGCGCGGCCCCCAGGGGTCGCTGTTCGGCCGCAACACCACCGCAGGCATCGTCAAGTTCGACAGTGCCCAGCCCACCGCCACCTGGCAGGGCCAAGGGTCGGTCAGCTGGGGCAGCCGCAACAGCGTCAACATCGATGGTGGCGTGGGCGGGCCACTGACCGCAGACGGACGGATCAGCTTCCGCCTCTCGGGCCTCTATCAGCACCGCGACAACTGGATCAGCAACACCTACACCGGCCCGAGCGACGACGGCACGGTGCCCGGCCACAATGTGATGGGCGGCTTCAACGAGCGCGACGTGCGCCTGCAACTGCTCGCCCGGCCGACCGATACGCTGACCCTGCGCCTCTCGGGCCACTATCGCGATTATGACGGCACCGCCTCGATCTTCTATCGCGGCTCGATCCGCCAGGGCACCCATACCGTTCCGCAGGACCTCGACCTCACCAGGGTTTCCTACGACGAGGCCCAGAACAATCCCCAAGCCTACAAGACCAAGGGTCTCTCGCTCAAGGCGGTGCAGGAAATCGGCAGCCTCACGCTGACCTCGATCACCGCCTATGAATATTCCCATGGTTCCAGCCGGGGCGACACCGATGGCGGCGCGGCAGCCGATTTCGGCGGCAGCGGCAGCAACATCTGCGCCGCCGGTTGCGGGGAATCGCGCGGGGTTCTGCGCTCGCTCAACCAGTGGAGCCAGGAACTGCGCCTGGCCAGCCCCGATACCGGCCGCTTCCGCTGGCAGATCGGCGGCATCTATTTCGATTCGCGCGACTATACCGAGTTCGACCAGCGCGCCTATTTCCTCACCAGCAAGGCGCTGGGCACGACGCCCAACCCCAACAACTGGGTCCTGCTCCACAACGTCAACACCAGCTGGGCCGTGTTCGGCCAGGCCAGCTACGACCTGACCGACAAGCTGCGCCTGACCGGCGGTGTGCGCGTGAGCAACGACACCAAGAACACCACCCTGCTCAAGACCGCCGATACCGTTTCCGGCGCGGTCACGTTCCCGGCCAGCGCCGCGCGCCACACCCGCCTGGCCGATACCCAGCCCAGCTTCGACGTGAGCCTGCTCTATCGCGCGAACACCGATCTTTCGTTCTATGCCCGTGTCGCGCGCGGCTTCCGCGGGCCGACCATCCAGGGCCGCTCGGCGGTGTTCAATGCACCGTTCACCACCGCGAACTCGGAAAAGAACACCTCGTGGGAGGCGGGTATCAAGAGCGCCTGGCTCGACAACACGCTGACCTTCAACCTGACCGGCTTCTACTACACCGTCACCGACATCCAGCTCAACGGGAACGACAGCAACGGCAATGGTGTGCTGTTCAATGCCAACAAGGCGATCGGCTATGGCGGCGAGGCGGAAATCGGCCTGCGTCCGTCGCGCAACTTGCGCTTCGACCTGGGCGTGAGCGTGCTGCACACCGAAATCAGGGACAACAGCGTCTATACCCAGGTCGGTGCCGCGGGCGGGGTCATGTCGGAGACCGTGCTCAACCCGACCCTGCGTGTGGGCAACGCCTATTACGCGCAGATCAACGGCAACCCGCTGCCCAATGCGCCGCGCTTCAACCTCAACCTGCAAGGGCGCTACGACCTGCCGCTGACCGGTTCCCTGCGCGCTTTCGTCGGCGCCGACTTCAACCTTCAGGGCTACACGATGTACGTCCCCTACAAGTCGGTCGAATATACCTCGGACGGCAACTACGAACTGGGCGCCAAGGCCGGCCTGGCCTGGGGCCGCTATGAACTGGCGGTCTTCGCGCGCAACCTGACCGATCGCCGCAACCTGATCGGGGTGATCGACACCTCGAACTATCGCGCGGGGATCTACAACGATCCGCGCGTGGTCGGCGTGTCGCTCAGCGGCGCGTTCCGCTGATGAAGGCTGCCTGATACGACAAGGACAGGAGCGGGGCGGCCGCAACGCCGCCCCTTTTGCCTTGATTTGGCAATGCATTATGGATGCATTGGCGCTTGACCGGCGGGGTCTTCATCGCCCAGACCCTGCCCCGGAGATCGGGCGTTCTGCCTGAACCGGCAGACGAGGAACAGATGCGCGCAACCACCAACCGCCTGATGCTTGTCGGCGCCATGTTCGCCATGGCGGCCTCTTCGCCCGCTTTGGCATTGACTTCTCCTGACCCGGCGCCTGCACCCAGCCCCCCTCCGGCTGCGGCTCCCCTGAACCCGGCGGACATGCAGGTCGCACGCGACATCATCGCCATCGCCATGCCCCCCGAACAGCGCGTCGCCATGATTCAGGGCTTTTCCAATACCCTGCTCGGCGCGATGAGCGCCAACATCCGCAGCCAGATCGCCGTCGACGATCCCGGTCTCAACCACATCATCGACACGATGCTGGCGCAAGTTCCAGAGCGGATGAAGCTGGTGTATGAACGCAACCTGCCGGTGCTGGCCGAAACCATGGCCCGCGCCTACGTGCGCCATTTCTCCAGCGAAGACCTCCACGCGATCCTGGCCTTTGCCCGTACCCCCGCAGGCCAGCATTACCTGTCACGTTCGCTTACCGTGGCGCAGGATCCCGAAATCGTGGAGGTCTACAAGACCATGAACCGCGACGGCATGATCCTGGGACAAAACCTGTCGAGAGACTATGCCGGTGAAATCTCGGCCTATCTCAAAGCGCACCCCGACGTAGCGGAAAAGATCGCCGCCGCACATGGTCAAAAGGCGGGTACGCCACCCCCTCAGCATAAGCCCGATTAATCTGGCGTAACAGGCATAATGGGTTTAGGGGGACGCCATATCCCCGTCACAGATAGCCAGAAAACCCGACCCATGCGCATTGCCATTGCTTCCGACCATGCCGCCACCGGCCTCAAGGCCGATCTCGTCCAATGGCTGGGCGAACTGGGCCACGACGTAGCCGACCTCGGCCCCCAGGCGGGCGAAAGCGTCGACTATCCCGACTACGGCTATAAGCTGGCCCAGGCCGTGGCCAGCGGCCAGGCCGAGCGCGGCATCGCGCTGTGCGGCTCGGGCATCGGCATTTCCATTGCGGTCAACCGCAACCCGGCGCTGCGCTGCGCGCTGGTGGGTGAACCGCTTTCGGCCAAGCTCGCCCGCGAACACAACGACGCCAACGCCATCGCCATGGGCGCCCGCCTGACCGGGCTCGACATGGCCAAGGCCTGCGTCGAAGCGTTCCTGTCGACCGAATTTGCCGGCGACCGCCACGTTCGCCGTGTCACCAAGCTTTCCAACCCCGCGTTCTAAGAGGAGCCTTCCCGATGTCTACCGCCACCGCACCGTCGGAAGTCCGCAAGGCCGGCTTCTTCACCGAGCATCTGTCCTCGGCCGACCCGGAAGTTTTCGCCGCCATCCAGGGCGAACTCAAGCGTCAGCAGACCAAGATCGAGCTGATCGCGTCTGAAAACATCACCAGCCTGGCCGTTCTGGAAGCCACCGGCTCGGTCTTCACCAACAAGTACGCCGAAGGCTATCCGGGCAAGCGCTACTATGGCGGCTGCGAATATGCCGACATCGTCGAAACGCTGGCCATCGAGCGCGCCAAGGCGCTGTTCGGCTGCGAATTCGCCAACGTCCAGCCCAACTCGGGCAGCCAGATGAACCAGGCCGTGTTCCTCGCCCTGCTTCAGCCCGGCGACAGCTTCATGGGCCTCGACCTGAACTCGGGCGGCCACCTCACCCACGGTTCGCCCGTGAACATGAGCGGCAAGTGGTTCCACCCGATCCCCTACGGCGTGAGCGCCGACGATCACCTGATCGACATGGACGAAGTGGCCCGCATCGCGCGCGAAACCAAGCCCAAGCTGATCATCGCGGGCGGCACCGCCTACTCGCGCATCTGGGACTTCCCCCGCTTCCGCGAGATCGCCGATGAAGTCGGCGCCTGGCTGATGGTCGACATGTCGCACTTCTCGGGCCTCGTGGCTGGCGGCGCGCACCCCTCGCCGTTCCCCCATGCCCACGTGGTGACCACCACCACCCACAAGAGCCTGCGCGGCCCCCGTTCGGGCGTGATCCTCACCAACGACGAGGCGCTGGCCAAGAAGTTCAACACGGCGGTCTTCCCCGGCCTTCAGGGCGGCCCGCTGATGCATGTCATCGCGGCCAAGGCCGTGGCCTTCGGCGACGCGCTGCGCCCCGAATTCAAGGCCTATGCCCATCAGGTCGTCGCCAACGCCCGCGCGCTGGCCGCTTCGCTGGCCGATGCGGGTCTCTCGATCGTCTCGGGCGGCACCGACAACCACCTCATGCTGGTGGACCTTTCGGCCAAGGACGTGACCGGCAAGGCCGCTGAAAAGGGCCTGGGCCGCGCCTTCCTGACCTGCAACAAGAACGGCGTGCCCTTCGACAAGCGCTCGCCCTTCGTCACCTCGGGCATCCGCCTGGGCGCCCCGGCGGGCACGACGCGCGGTTTCCGCGAGGACGAATTCCGCCAGATCGGCCAGCTGATCGCCCAGGTGGTTGACGGCATGGCCCGCAACGGCGAGGAAGGCGACGGTCAGGTCGAACAGCGCGTTCGCGACGCCGTGACCGACCTGTGCGCCCGGTTCCCCATCTACCCGGAGCTTTGATCGATTGCGTTGCCCGTTCTGTGCCCATGACAACAGCCAGGTGAAGGACAGCCGGCCGACCGAGGACAACACCTCGATCCGCCGGCGGCGCCAATGCGAAAGCTGCGGCGCCCGTTTCACCACGTTTGAACGCGTCCAGTTGCGCGAAGTGCTGGTTGTGAAAAATCTGGGCGACGGCAGTGTCGCGCGGCGCGAGCCTTTCGATCGCACCAAGATCGAAAAGTCCGTGTCGCTGGCCTGCCGCAAGCGGCCGGTCGAGCAGGAACGCATCGACCAGCTGATCACGGGCATCCAGCGCCAGATCGAAACCATGGGCGACGCGGAAGTCTCGTCCAAGATCATCGGCGAGATGGTCATGGACGGGCTCCGCCAGCTTGACAGCGTGGCTTATATCCGCTTCGCGAGCGTCTACCGCGACTTTTCCGAAGCACGCGATTTCGAGGAATTTGCCTCGACCGTGCGTGAAGTCGCCAAGTAATATTCAGATAAAGCAGTGACGTTCAGGTAAAGTGCGCCCAGGCCAGTGACCAGCAAGACCCCCGTTATCGTTCTCGTTCGCCCCCAGTTGGGCGAAAACATCGGCAAGGCCGCGCGTGCCATGCTCAATTTCGGCCTGGCCGAAATGCGGCTGGTATCCCCGCGCGATGGCTGGCCCAATCCTTCGGCAGGCCCGGCGGCCTCGGGCGCGGACATCGTGCTCGAAAACGCGCAAGTCTACGAGACCCTCGCCGATGCCGTCGCCGATTGCGCCCATGTCTATGCGACCACCGTGCGCAAGCGCGGAGTGACCAAGCCGGTCATGACACCCGAGGAAGCCGCCCGCGCGATCGTCGCCGAGGAAGGGCGCAGTGCCTTCGTCTTCGGCCCTGAGCGTTCGGGCCTTGAAACCGACGACGTGGCGCTGGCCCGCACGATCCTGACGGTGCCCATCAATCCCGAATTCGGCTCGCTCAACCTCGCGCAGGCGGTGATCCTGTGCGCCTATGAATGGTCGAAACAGCACGCGGCGCGCGATGGCGCGGCCAGCGACCTCGTCCAGCCCACCATCGAAGACCTGCTCCCCCCTGCCCCGCAGGAAGAATTCGAGGGCATGTTCGGCCAGTTGTGCGCCCTTCTGGAGCCGCGCGGCTACTTCCAGCCCGAAAGCCGCGCCGCCTCCACGCGCCGCACCTTGCGCACCATGCTGACCAAACCGGCATGGAATCACCTGGAAATCCGCACCTTGCGCGGCGTGCTTTCCACCTTGCGCCGCACCCCCGGTGAAAAACCCGCGCAAGACTGAACTTCCGCACTTGACTCAGAGGGCCTTGCCTGTTCTAGGCGCGCCTTCGCAATTGGCCCCGCACGTCCGGTGAAGTGGTGGCCGCATCTGGCAACAGGCCAGATGGTGCGGTTCCGGACAGCCACTCAGGAAGGCCCCTGGCCCTCCCCCAACAAACGCAAGTTGAAAGGAACGAACACGTGTCGAAGCGTCATTCGTCCAAGTACAAGATTGACCGTCGCCTTGGTGAAAACATCTGGGGCCGTCCCAAGAGCTCGGTGAACCGCCGCTCGTATGGCCCCGGCCAGCACGGCCAGCGCCGCAAGAGCAAGGTTTCGGACTTCGGTATCCAGCTGCGCGCCAAGCAGAAGCTCAAGGGCTACTACGGCGACGTGACCGAAAAGCAGTTCAAGAAGACCTACCAGGAAGCCGCCCGCATGAAGGGTGACACCGGTCAGAACCTGATCGGCCTGCTCGAACAGCGCCTCGACATGGTCGTGTACCGCGCCAAGTTCGCGCCGACCATCTTCGCGGCTCGCCAGATCGTGTCGCACGGCCACATCCGCGTGAACGGCGTGAAGTGCAACATCGCCAGCCGCCGCGTGCGCCCCGGCGACGTGCTGACGCTGGGCACCAAGGCCAAGGAAATGGCCCTGATCGCCGAAGCGCAGGCCCTGCCGGAACGCGAAGTTCCCGACTACGTGTCGCAGGAAGGCACCGACAAGGTCACCTACGTCCGCGTTCCGACGCTCGACGAAGTGCCCTACCCGGTGAAGATGGAACCGAACCTGGTCGTCGAATTCTATTCGCGCTGATCGGTCGGTCTGCATCGCAGCCCACTACGGAAAAAGGCGGGGTCTCCCCCGCCTTTTTTTGTGGGCGAAAAGGAGACGCACCCTTTTCAGATCCAGTCGAGATCGGGCCCGACGGGCACGATGCCATTGGGATTGAGCGCGCGGATCGAATAATAGCCCTGCTTGATGTGTTCGATGTTCACCGTCTCGCGGATACCCGGCAGCGTCAGGATGCGCTTGAGATAGGCACTGAGCGCCTCATAGCTGGCCAGCGGGCGCTGGTTGCACTTGAAAATGCCGTGATAGGCCGGATCGAAACGCACCAGCGTCACGAAGAGGCGGATGTCAGCCTCGGTGAAACGCTCCCCGAACAGGTAAGGGCCCGTGGTGGCCAGGCGCTCCTCCAGCCAGTCGAGCGTGACAAAGACACCACGAAAGGCCTCGTCATAGGCGTCCTGCGTCGTGGCAAAGCCCGCGCGATAGACGCCGTTGTTGAGGGTGTCATAGACCCGCGCATTGAGCGCATCGATTTCGGGCAGCAGATCGGCGGGCGAGAGGTCGAACGTCGGATCGGCCAGATCGCCGAAGCCCTTGTCGAACATCCGCAGGATTTCAGCCGATTCGTTGCTGACCATCGTGTCGCGCTCCTTGTCCCACAGGACCGGAACCGTCGCGCGGCCCGTGTAGTGCGGGTCTGCGCGGGTATAGATCTCGTGGATATAGGTCGCACCGAACAGCGGATCGACGGTGGCGCCGGGAAAAGTGCCAAAGCGCCACCCCTGCTCGGTCAGCGCCGGCTCGACGACCGAGAGGCTCACCACATCCTCCAGCCCCTTGAGCGAGCGCGCCATCAGCGTGCGCGAGGCCCATGGGCAGATCAGCGCGACGATCAGGTGATAACGCCCGGCCTGCCCCACAAAGCCGCCCTCGCCGCTCGGGCCCGACGCGCCGTCCGGGGTCACCCAGTGGCGAAAGCCCGAAACCTGACGCACGAACCCGCCCTTGGCATCGGTCGCCTGAACCGGTTGCCAGTCACTCGTCCACTTTCCATCGACCAACATCGTGTCTTGCCTCCTTGGGCACAAAAAAGGGGCGCCGCATGCATTCGGTCCGGGTTGGAACCGGAAAGATCAGGCCTGCTTTTCGAAAGCCGCCGAGATCTTCAGGCGCACTTCGTCGCTGACGAAGGGCACGTACTTCGAGACGCCGAATTCCGAGCGCTTGAGCGTGCCGGTGGCCGAGAAGCCGATGGTGAAGGCCTTGCTCATCGGGTTCACGCCCGAGCCGCCAAAGGTGGCATCGAGGGTCAGCGGACGGGTCACGCCGTGCATGGTCACGTCGCCTTCGATGCGGGCGGTGCGCTCGCCGGTCTTGGTCACCTTGTGGGCGACGAAGTGAATCGTCGGATACTTGGCCGCGTCGAACCAGTCGGCGCTGGTCAGCTCGCCATCGAGCGTGGCGTTGGTGGTCGAGATGCCCGAAACCGGCAGCGACACGTCAAGCTTGGTGACCGCAAGGTTCGCCGGGTTGATCGTCAGCGAGCCGGTGGCGCCGGGGATCACGCCGAAGAAGTCGTTGAAGCCAAAGTGGTTGACGGTGAATTCAGCCAGGGTGTGGTGGGTTTCGACGGCGTAAGTGCCAGCCTGAACGGTCGAGGGCGCGCTCGAAGCCTGGGCCGAAACCAGCGCGGGAGCGCCCAGCACGGGGAGCGAGAGGGCCAGGGCCAGGGCGGCGAAAGTCTTGCGGTTCATGAGAAGACGTATCCTCGTGTGTGAAGGTCGTGTGTGAAATGCTGGCCCCATGATGGCCTTAGAACCACAAGATGATAATAGAGCGGATATGACTATCTCTTTTTACCTGGAGTAGGAAATCATGGCCGACCGGCTGACCGGTATCGAAGTCTTCGTGCTGGCCATGCGGCTTGGCGGGCTCTCGGCGGCGGCGCGTGCGCTGCACATGTCGCCTGCCATGGCCGCCAAGCATCTTTCCGCGCTCGAACAGCGCCTTGGCACTGCCCTCGTCCACCGCACGACCCGGCGCCTCTCGCTGACCGAAGCGGGCACGGCCTATCTCGACAAGGCCGAGCGCATCCTGGGCGAACTGCGCGAGGCCGATGCCGAGGCCGCCGCGCAGAGCGTGACCATCGAGGGCCTGCTGCGCGTCAGCGTACCCGCCTCGTTCGGCGTGCAATACCTTGGCCCGCTGGTCGCCGCCTTCACGCAGTTGCACCCGAAGATCACCGTCGAACTGGGCCTGAGCGACCGCCACGTCGATCTGGTCGAGGAACGCTGGGACGTGGCGATCCGCATCGGCATCCTTGAGGACAGCAGCCTGATCGCGCGCAAGCTGGCCGACATGCATCTGGTGATCTGTGCTTCGCCGGCCTACCTCGCCCGTGCGGGCACGCCCGAAAAGGTAACCGACCTGGCCCATCATGACTGCCTCGGTTTCACGCTCTCGATGCCCGGCACCTATACCTGGCGTTTTGGTGTCGATGGCTCGATCCGGCAGGCCATCCGCGGCTCGCTCCATGCCGACAACGGTGAAGTGCTGGTCGAGGCTGCTGCGGCGGGCCTCGGCCTCGTCTATGGCCCGCGCTTCATCGCCGCGCGGGCGCTGCGCGAGGGGCGTCTTGTCGAGGTCGCGCTCGACCACCCCCTGGCCCCGCTCGGCGCCATTCACGCCCTCACCCATCCGACCCGCAGGCCTGCCGCCAAGACCCGCGCGTGGATCGAATTTCTGGCCGGAGCGCTGCCCCGCATGGCTGACCAATGGTGATAAGAATATTTCAGTATTTCAAGAATTTCATGCAAAACTCAGGTCGTCGCAAATTGGCCACGCTTGCCACCTGAAGACGGGAACCGCCCCCCGCCTTGTGGCATTGTAGGGCCATGCAGATGTATCGCTTCGTCACGCCGCATCGCAGCGGCAAATGGTACCCCGATCTGGAAACCGCCCAGGCACAGGCCAACGCCATCGGCGCGGGCTTTCTCGACACCCGCACCGGCCAATTCGTCCAATATCCCGACACCCGCATGGAAACACAAACCCTCGCGGATGATGGCGACCAGATCGCCGCCTAGGCATCAGATCACGGCTTCAGGCCCATGGCCTTGCGCAACAACGCGTCGCTGTCGCCCAGGATCCGGGTGCGGGCCTGCGCGCTT
Organism: Novosphingobium capsulatum; assembly: GCA_015661825.1. Classification (GTDB taxonomy): domain Bacteria; phylum Pseudomonadota; class Alphaproteobacteria; order Sphingomonadales; family Sphingomonadaceae; genus Novosphingobium; species Novosphingobium pituita. The sequence goes on along the minus strand of DQVI01000032.1, from coordinate 9,583 downwards.
TCGAGCTGATGATCGAGGCCCTTGAACTCGACATAGGCGGCCAGATGGCCGGTCGGGCGCAGCCTGTCGGCCATCTCGCGCGATTGCGCGACCGGCACATTGAGATCCTGATCGCCATGGAACAGGAGCACCGGCACGGTGAAAGCCCCGGCATTGAGCGCAGGCGATGCCCCCTTGAGCGAATCGCCCTCGCCAATCTGCCGACCGACGATCACACCGTTCGTGTAGGCCATCTGGTCGTCGCGCAGACGCGGCAGGTCGGTCACCGGGGCCACCGCCACGATGGCCTTGAACAGGCCGGGATCGACCACCCCCGATTGCAGCGCGGCATAGCCGCCATAGGACCAGCCCACGATCCCCAGCTTGCCCGGCGCGGCAATCCCCTGCGCCAGCAACCAGCGCCCCGCATCGTCGATATCGGCAATGGCCCGCGCCCAGGAGTGGAACGCGTTCCCGTTCTGCCAGTCGACCCCATAGCCCGAAGAGCCACGATAATTGGGCTGGAGAACGGCATAGCCGCGCAGCGCGTAGAACTGGACCAGCCAGTCGAACCCCCATTCGTCGCGCGCACTCGGGCCGCCATGGGGCATGACGATCGCCGGGAGGCCTTTTCCGCTGGAATCGCCCGGATTGTGACCCGGCGGAAGGGTCAGATAGGCCGGGATCATCGTGCCATCGGCGGCGCGATAGCTGATCGCCTGCATCGGGGCGAGCTTCACGCCCTCCAGTTCGGGGCGCAGGCCCAGCACCTGTTCGAGCTTGCGGGTCTTCTTGTCGAAGACGTAATACATGCCCGGATCGGTATCACCGCTTGCCAGCAGCAGCAGTCGGCTTTCATCGGCGGAAGCATCGACGAAGCTGATCTGGGGCTGTCCCGGCAAGGCCTTGTGCAAGGCGGCAGCCAGTTTGGCGAGTTCAGGATCGAAGAATTCGACCACCCGCTTGTCCGTCGCGTAGCTGACCCCGACCACACGGCGGCTACGCCCGATGGTGACCAGATCGTCGACATCGACATCGCTGCGCCCGAGGACGCGCTCGCGCGTGAGCGAACCGTCGAGCTTGATCCGGTAGAGCGCCGTGCGCCCGCCATCGCCCGCACCGAAGCCATAGGCCACGTCGAGCGTGGGGTCGACCGCAAGCGGAACGAACCCCTTGACCGAAGAACCATTGCTGTCATCGGTATGGCCCAGAGGGTTCCAGTCACCCGTCCCGGCCTTGCGATAATACCAGTTGAGCTTGCCGGTCTCGTAACCCGTGGAATTCTGCACCTCGCGCGCGATGATGCGGACATGGCCGATCCCGTCAGTCAGGTAACCGGCCGCATCGACCCGTCCCATCTGCACGGTGCGGCGCTGGAGATTGGTAACATTGACCGATACAACGCCGAGCCCTTCCTGCGTCTGGGCAAGGTGCGTGCCGGTCGACATTTCCGGCACGAACGAGTGGGTCATCAGAACCTGGCCCGGCTTGTCCCCCGTCCAGTCGATCACCGCGTCACCGTGGTAGTCGAAGCCGAGCGCCCTGTCCGTCTGTCGCTGAGAGACGACCGTCAGATGCCCGCCATCGCTGTCGATCGCCACCATGCGCGCATAGCTGATCGGCGTCCCGACATTGGCTTCGTAGATCCTGATCCGGCAGAACAGGCGCTTGTCGGTCGGCCAAGAACACCCAAAAAGCTTCTCCCCGGCGCGCGGGCTGGCCAGCACCGAACGAGGGGCGCCGCCAGCAACCAGATCGGCGACCATGACCTGCTGTCCCGCGCCATCGGGGACAATGAAGGCAACATGGGTGCCATCGGGCGACATGCTCATGTCCGAAACCGCGACGCGCGCGCCAAAGGCCTGCGCCAGAGCCGCTCCTTCCGCGGGAGCCGCCCCTTTCGTCGGAGCAGCATGGGCAGCCGTGGAACGAACACCCCCGCAGCCCACCGCTGCCACGACCAGCGCGGCGCAACCCGCGCCCCGCATCCACCCCCTGAACCCCACTGCCAGCCCCCTCATCACCGATGATCGATCCATCGGCGGAGGGTAGCACGGCGCCATGCTCCGGCAACGTTTTACTGCAATAAATATCCATATTGCAGCAATTTAGCCGTCACCTTTGGAAATAATCCCGCCGGAAATCGGCCGCGAAGGCGGCAAAGCGGTCCTGCGCGATGGCAGCGCGCATGGCGGCCATCAACTGCTGGTAGAACGAGAGGTTGTGCTCGGTCAGCAGCATCGCGCCAAGCATCTCGCCCGACTTGTGGAGGTGGTGAAGATAGGCGCGGCTGTACTTGGCGCAGACCGGGCAGGTGCAGCGTTCGTCGAGCGGGCCGGTATCCTCGGCATGGCGGGCATTGCGCATGTTGAGCGGGCCGTTCCAGGTAAAGGCCTGCCCGTTGCGGCCCGAGCGCGTGGGCAGTACGCAGTCGAACATGTCGACCCCGCGCTCGACCCCGCCGACCAGATCGTCGGGCTTGCCCACGCCCATCAGGTAGCGCGGACGGTCTGCCGGAAGCTGGCCCGGCGCGAAATCGAGCGTGGCAAACATCGCCTCCTGCCCCTCGCCCACGGCAAGGCCGCCAATGGCATAGCCGTCGAAGCCGATGTCGCGCAGGGCGTCGGCGCTGGCCTGGCGCAGCCCTTCATCGAGCGCGCCCTGCTGGATGCCGAACAGCGCCGAACGCTCCGCGTGCTCGCCGCCGCTGTCGAAGCCGTCGCGGCTGCGCTTTGCCCAGCGCATCGACATTTCCATCGAGCGGGCGATCACGTCGCGCGACTGGTCGGCGCGCGGGCATTCGTCGAAGGCCATCACGATATCCGAACCGAGCAGGCGCTGGATTTCCATCGAGCGTTCGGGACTGAGCATGTGGCGCGAGCCGTCGAGGTGGCTGGCAAAGGTCACGCCTTCCTCGGTGATCTTGCGCAAGTCCGACAGGCTCATGACCTGATAGCCACCGCTGTCGGTCAGGATCGGGCGGTCCCAGCCCATGAACGCATGAAGCCCGCCCAGCCGGGCCATGCGTTCGGCGCCGGGGCGCAGCATCAGGTGATAGGTATTGCCAAGGATGATGTCGGCGCCGGTCGCGCGCACGTCTTCCACCTTCATCGCCTTGACGGTGGCTGCGGTTCCCACCGGCATGAAGGCTGGCGTGCGGATGTCGCCCCGCTTCATCTGGATGGTGCCGGTGCGGGCCTTGCCGCTGGTCGCGTGGATCTGGAAATTGAAACGGGTCATCGTGAAGCGTACCGGCTATCCGCAGGAAAAGAACTGTTGCGGGCCTTAGGCGCAAACGCCAAGGGGTGCAAATGCCGCTCACGATCCTTGCCCTGATGGCCCAGGCTGCCGAAACGACCCAGACGCTGGCCTATCACCCGCCCTTGTGGATCTATCCGGTGCTGACCGTGGTGGCGATGATCACCGGGTTCGTCGATTCCGTGGCCGGTGGCGGCGGGCTGATCATGATGCCGGTCCTCTTCACGCTGGGCCTGCCCCCGCACATTACGCTGGGCACCAACAAGCTCCAGTCGATGTGCGGAACGGCCATGGCGACCTTTCGCTATTACCGCGCGGGGCTGTTCACGCTGTCGGGCAATCTGGCCTTGCTGGGCGTGACCTTTGCCGGGGCGCTTGCGGGCACGCTGACGATCCAGCATTTCGACGGACGCGTGCTGGCGCTGGTCGTGCCGGTGCTGCTGATCGGGGTCTCGCTCTATACCGTGCTGTCGCCGCGCATGGACGATACCGACCGCCACGACCGCGTCGGACAACGCGGCTTCCTGCCGGTCGCCAGCGCGATCGGTTTCTACGACGGCTTCTTCGGGCCGGGCACCGGGCAGTTCTTCACCACCGGGCTGGTGGCCTTGCGGGGGCTTGGCCTGACACGGGCCACGGGCCTGACCAAGCTGCTCAACCTCACCAGCAATCTGGCCGGGGTGATCCTCTTTGCGCTGGGCGGGCAGATCCTGTGGGTTCTGGCGCTGTGCATGGCCTGCGGATCGATGTGCGGGGCCTGGATGGGCACCCATTTCGCCACGCGCCTTGGCGCAAGGCTGATCCGCCCGCTGCTGATCACGGTCAGCCTCGGGCTGACCGGGCGCCTGTTGTGGGGCTGGTTTGCGGGCTGAAGCGCCCGGGAAAACCCCGCCGTTTTTCAGGCTCGCGCCAGTGCCGGCGGCCCGGCCTTTCCGGCCATCCCCACCACGGTATCGCGGCGCATCTGCTGGCCGCCCAGATCGGGGCGCACCATCCGGTCGCGCGTGCGCCAGCGGTTGACCAGCCCCGAAAGCGCCTGCGATTCCTCGGCCATCGCGCGGGCAGCGGCGCTGGTCTGCTCGACCATGGCCGCATTCTGCTGGGTCACCTGGTCGATCTCGCCCATCGTCGCGCTCACTTCACCCAAAGTCTCGACCTGCTTGGCGGTATAGTCGGCGATCGTGCTGATCGTGGTGCCGATGCCGTTCACGTCGCCCAGGATCTCGCCCAGCAAAGTGCCCGACTGCTTGACCAGATCCACCCCGCCGCGCACCTGCTGGCCCGAAGCATCGATCAGGGCCTTGATGTCGCGCGCGGCTTCGGCGCTGCGCTGGGCAAGCGCCCGCACTTCGGAGGCGACGACGGCAAAACCCTTGCCCGCCTCGCCCGCCCGCGCAGCCTCGACCCCGGCATTGAGCGCCAGCAGGTTGGTCTGGAAGGCGATCCCGTCGATCACCCCGATGATCTGGGTAATCTCGCCCGATGAGCGTTCGATTGCCCCCATCGCCTCGACCGCCCGCGCAACGACCGCCCCGCCCTGCTCGGCCTTGCCAAGGACCTGCGAGGCCTGACTGCGCGCATCGGTGGCGGCACGGGCCGTCTGGCGCGCACCATCGACCACCTTGTGCATCGCGGCGGTCGTTTCCTCGACGCTGGCCGCCTGACGGGTGTTGCGCATGGCCAGATCATGCGCGGCACTCTGGATTTCGCCGATAGTCCCGGCCAGACTGGTCGCGCCCACGCGCACCGTCCCCATGGCCTTCATCAGCATCGCCACGGCTTCATTGTAATTAGCGCGAAGGACCTGATATTTCTCGGGCAATTCCTCGTGGATGCGGTGTTCGAGATCCTGCCGCGCGAGATAGTCGAGCGCATTGGCAAAGACATCGACGACCTGCACCTGCTGGGCCAGTTCCTCTTGCGCTGCGGCATGGGTCCGCGCCTCGACCCCCTGCTTGATGTCGAGCAGGGCCCGGCTGATCGCCCCGATCTCGTCGTGGCGGTCATGGCCGGGCACTTCGGCATCGAGTTGCCCGTCGGCCATCCGCTCCATCGCCTGAACCAGCCGCTTGATCGGCACCAGCACCCGCTGGCGCAGGACACAGGCCAGCACGACTGCCATGACCAGGGCCAGACCGCCCCCGATGGCAAGCCCGATCCTGGTCCGATCAGCCGCTCGCGCGGCATGAGCCGCCCGCGCGAGCGCCACCTTGCGGTTGTAGGCGATCTGGCCATTGAGGGTCTTGCGCAAATCGACCGCCACCTTGACCATCGGGCCGCGATAGATATGCGCGGCAGCCGGCATGTCGCCCCGCAAGGCCATGTCGCGCACGCCCAGCGTCTGGGCGCGCAGAATCTTCCATCCGGCCTGAACCTTGCTGAAAATCGCGCGTTCGGCGGGGTCGCGCAGCCGCGTGTTGTAAGCGGCCAGCCCCTTGTCGGCCGTGGCAATGTTGTCGATGATGTCCTTGTCGACGCTCAGCACGTCGGAGGGCTGCTCGGCGGTGACCTGCAAGCCCTGCTTGATCCGCGCCACGTCCATCGCGCGCGAGATGTCGGCCAGCTGGATCGTGCTGGGCAATGAATCCTCGGTGACGCTGCGAAACTCGTGCGAGACTTCCGCAAGCCCTGCCACCCCCGACCACAACATCAGCGAGGTGAGCACGACCGTCATCAGCGCGCCCAGATGAATCACCCGTGAAATGGTCACATGCATCGCACTCGGCCCGATCCTGCTATCCGCTCACCGGGAAGGTGCGCACCCGCACGCCAAGATTGCGTTGCGGCAGGATCGGGGAAAACACCCAGTCGAATGCGGGCCAAAACGCTCCCGCACCTGCGCATTGTAGATGCGCTCTGGAGATTCTCAGGGCAGCAGCAGGCTGGAATCACCGTAACTGTAGAAGCGATAGCCATTGGCGATGGCATGGGCATAGGCGCCCTGCATCGTCTCCAGCCCCATCAGCGCCGAGACCAGCATGAACAGGGTCGACTTGGGCAGGTGGAAATTGGTCATCAGCCCGTCGATGGCCTTGAAGGTATAGCCCGGCGTAATGAAGATCGAGGTATCGCCGGTGAACGGCTGGATCGTCCGGCTTTCGTCTGCCGCGCTTTCGAGCAGGCGCAGCGAGGTCGTCCCCACCGCGATGATCCGCCCGCCTGCCGCGCGCACGGCGTTGAGGCGCGCGGCGGTCGCCGCGTCGATCGTGCCCCATTCGGCGTGCATCTGGTGGTCGAGGGTATCGTCGGCCTTGACCGGCAGGAACGTGCCCGCGCCGACATGCAGGGTCAGCGTCTCGTGCCCGATCCCCGCCTGCGCCAGCGCGGCCATCAGTTCGGGGGTGAAATGGAGCGCCGCGGTGGGCGCGGCAACCGCGCCGTCCTTGTCGGCGAACATCGTCTGGTAATCGCTGCGATCCTGCGCATCGGTCGGACGCTTGCCCGCGATGTAGGGGGGCAGCGGCATGCGACCGGCGCGTTCGAGCAGGACTTCGACCGGCTCCTCGCCGGGGAAGAACAGGGTCCAGCTGCCATCTTCGTGGCGAGCCTCGGCCATGGCGGTCACCTCGGCGCCAAAGGCGATGGTGTCGCCCTCGCGCAGGCGCTTGCCGTTGCGCACGAAGGCCTGCCAGCGGCGCAAGTCGATCCGCTTGTGCAAGGTGGCGCCGATCCGCGCCTCGCCGCGCTGGCCTTCGAGCTGGGCCGGGATCACGCGGGTATCGTTGAACACCAGCACATCGCCCGCGCGCAGCAGCGAGGGCAGGTCGCGCACGCCCAGATCGGCCAGAGGGGCCCCTCCTGCCACATGGAGCATCCGCGCCGCATCGCGCGGACGCGCGGGGCGCAGGGCAATGGCCTCGGGGGGAAGGTCGAAATCGAACAGGTCAACGCGCATGGGCTGGCGCGCTAGCCGCATGGCCCGGCAAGGGCAAGCCCCCGGCGCCCCTCCGGCCTGCGCCTGCCCCGATCAGTTCGAGCCGGACTTGCTGAGCATGTCCGCCGTGATCGCCCCGCTCTGGGCCGGCGCTGCGGCCACCGGGCGCGGCTTGTGGTCGGCCAGGATCGAGGCCTGTACGATTTTCGTCGGATTCTTGGGCGGTTCGCCCCGCACGATCGTGTCGACCGCATCCATGCCGCTGATCACGCGCCCAAAGTTGGTGTACTTGTGATCGAGCGCAAAGCGCGGATAGAACACGATGAAGAACTGGCTGTTGGCCGAGTTGGGATCGTTGGTGCGCGCCATCGAGACCGTCCCGCGCATGTGCGGCGCATCGTTGAATTCGGCCTGGAGGTCGGGCAGCTTGGAGCCGCCCTGCCCGGTGCCCGTCGGGTCGCCGGTCTGGGCCATGAAGCCCTCGATCACGCGGTGGAAGATGATCCCGTCATAGAACCCCTGCCGCACGAGGGTCTTGATCCGCTCGATATGATGGGGCGCCCATTCGGGCATCAGCCGGATCAGCACGCGTCCGCCGTTCGACAGGTCGAGCACGAGGATGTTCTCGGGATCGTGCGCGGGGTCCGTGTCGATGGCATAGGTGATCTCGTGCTGGGGCACGAACTTGTCGACCTTGAAGGGCTTGACCGGCTCCTTGTTTCCCTGGCTCTGCGCCATGGCCGGGCCCGACACCGCCAGGCTGGCGACAAGAGCAGCGCCCATCAGGGCCTTGGAAAACGAACGGGCGATCATCAAGCCTGACACCTTGCTGGAATACGGGAAACGGTTGGAATACGAGAAATGCCGATTAAGGCCGGGGCACTGACACTGCAATGAACGTTTGGCAACACCGGCAGCACAACGCCGACAGCACCAGAGCTTCCCTGCGGGAGCCTCAATAGTCTCCCCGGCGCCCCAGATGCGCAACCCGCGCCACCACTTCCTCGCGCACGGTCGGCGTCACGAAATGGGAAATATCGCCGCCAAACAGCGCGATTTCCTTGACCAGCTTGGAGGCGATGGGCTGAAGGCTCACGTCTGCCATCAGGAAGACCGTCTCGATCTGGTCGTTGAGCTGCTGGTTCATGCCCGCCATCTGGTATTCGTATTCGAAATCGGCGACCGCGCGCAGCCCGCGCACGATCACGCTGGCCCCTTGCGCCTCGGCAAATTTCATCAGGAGCGCGTTGAACCCGACCACCTCGACGTTGTCGATGTCCTGATCGGCGATTTCGCGTTCCACCATGGCCATGCGCTCTTCGGGCGTGAACATGGGGTCTTTCGAAGGGTTGGTGGTGACCCCGACGATCAGCCGGTCGACCAGTTTGGCGCCCCGGCGGATTATATCGAGATGGCCCAGCGTGATCGGATCGAACGTGCCGGGATAGATGCCGATTTTCGGCTCCATTTAGCGATCTCTTTCCACGATGAAGCGCGCCAGCGCGCGCAGAAGATCGGCCTCGGGGCCATGGCTGGCCAGATGTGCGACCGCCTGTTCGACGAGCAGGTGCGCCTGCTCGCGCGCGCGGTCCGGGCCGAGCAGTGAGAGAAAGGTCTCCTTGCCCGCCGCCGCATCCTTGCGCAGCGCCTTGCCGGCCGCGGCCTCGTCACCCTCGGCATCGAGCAGGTCGTCGGCGATCTGGAAGGCAAGACCGATATCGCGTGCATAACCGCGCAGGTGCGTGCGCCCTTCGGGGGCCAGACGACCCAGAACAGCCCCCATCTCGACCGCCGCGCCCAGCAGGGCCCCGGTCTTGAGCTGCTGGAGGCGGGTGACAGTAGGCAGGTCGAACGTCGTCGTCTCGGCCACGATGTCCATCATCTGCCCGCCGCACATGCCGTGAAGGCCACTGGCCGTGGCCAGCGTGCGGACGAGTTCGATCCGCGTGAACGGATCGCCGCTGGTGGCCGGATCGCTCAGCAGTTCGAAGGCGAACGCATGGAGCGCGTCGCCCGCCAGAACCGCCGTGGCTTCGTCAAAGGCCTTGTGCACGGTGGGCTTGCCATGGCGCAGCGCATCGTCGTCCATGCAGGGAAGGTCGTCGTGGATCAGCGAATAGGCGTGGATGGCCTCAAGCGCGGTGCCCACCCGCACCGCCGACGTGCGATCGACCCCGAACATCGCGGCGGTCGCACAGACCAGCAGCGGGCGCAGCCGCTTGCCGCCACCGATGGCCGCATAGCGCATGGCCTCGATCAGCCGGTCGCGCGGGTCTGCCGCCATCGGCAGGAGCGCATCAAAACAGGCGTCCACCTCGGCCTGGATCGCGGCGAGCGCGGGGCCCAGCAGGGCCTGACCGTCTGTCGCGGTCCCCATGGGATCAGGCGCCATCGAACGGGCGCGTGCCCGCAGCGCGGCCCTCGCGGTCGGCCACCACGGCCTCGATCCGCGCCTGGGCGGCATCGAGCCGG
>DQVI01000096.1 GCA_015661825.1 Novosphingobium capsulatum | reverse complement strand
GTGGCGCCGGTCATGGCGGCGGCGCTGGCGGCGGCGGCCATATCGCGGCTGCTGGGCAGCGAGCCGTGGCTGATCGCGACGACGACGGCCGGGCGCGAACTGACCATCCTCCACTATGTCGCGTTCGGCATTCTGGGGCTGGTCTGCGCCATGGTCGGCATTCTGCTCATGCGGCTGGTGACGGCTGCCGAACAGGGCTTGCAGCGGCTGCCGTGGCTGACGCGGGTGCGTCCGGTGCTGGGCGGGTTCCTGCTCATGCCGCTGGCCCTGCTCACGCCGCAGTCGCTCTCGGCCGGGCACGGGGCGCTGCATCTCAATCTGGCGCTCCGTCCGGGCCTCGATTTCCTGACGCTGGTGCTGGTGGTCAAGATGGCCGCCTGCGCGGTGGCGCTGTCGAGTGGGTTTCGTGGCGGGCTGTTCTTTGCCTCGCTGTTCCTGGGCTCGGTGGTCGGGCAGATTTTCTCGATCATCGTGGGGCAACTGGTGCCCGGCCTCGCGCTCGACCCTGTCGATGCCGCGCTGGTGGGCATGGCGGCGCTGAGCGTGGCGATCGTTGGCGGGCCGATGACGCTGGCCATGCTGATGCTGGAGATTACCCACGATTTCGCGCTGATGGGGCTGGTGCTGACCGCCTCGCTGGTCTCGACCACGCTTACCCGCGAGCTTTTCGGCTATTCGTTCTCGACATGGCGCCTGCACTTGCGCGGCAGCAACATCAAGGGCCCGCGCGACATCGGCTGGATGCTCAATCTGGCTGCCGGGCGGATCATGCGGCGCGACTGGGTCAGCGTTTCGCAGGATCTGACCATCGCCGAATTTCGCGCGGGGCACCCGCTGGGCGCGTCGAGCAAGGCGATCCTCGTCGATGGCGAGGGACGCTATGGCGGCATTCTGGCGACGGCGAGCGCCTATCGCCCCGATCTCGACCTTGAAACGCGCCTGCACACGCTGGCCCAGCTCGAAAACGTCACGCTGGCGCCCACGGCGGGCATCCGCGCGGTGCTGGCCCTGTTCGACGAGCATGCCGCCGACGAGATCGCGGTCGTCGACGGCGTCGGGCATGTGCAGGGGGTGATCACCGAGCGTCATGCCCGGCGGCGCTATCTCGAAGAAATCGATGCGGCGCAGCGCTCGGCTTTCTCGGATTGAAGCGCGCACCCATTTGCAACACTCATAACGGACGGGCATTCCTCATTGGATGACCATAAACTCAACTGATAGAGTTGAGTTTATGGTCACTTCGAGCGAATTTCCTGTTTCGTCCGCCGGTTGGTCCCGGCGCATGGTTCTGGCTGGCACGGGCGCGGCGTTTCTGGCCGGGTGTGACCGGGGCGGAGGCTCGGGCGGGGGCGCCTTGCGCGTGGGCATTACCGGCAAGGGCGAAAACGACGCGCGCCTGCTGTTTTCCGCAGCCGGGATCGTGCCTGATTTCCCGATCACATATGCCGAGTTCGAATCCGGCCATCTGGTCGTCGAGGCGCTCAATTCCGGGGCGCTCGACTTTGGCGGGATGAGTGAGATTCCGCCCGTTTTTGCCGCGGCCTCGACCGTGCAGAGCTTCCGTCAGATCGGCGTCTTGCATGGCGACGTCAACAACCAGGCGGTGCTGGTCCCCAAGGGTTCGACGATCACGGGGCTGGCCGGGCTCAAGGGCAAGCGGGTGGGCTATGTCCGGGCTACCACCACCCAGTATTTCCTGATCCAGATGCTCAAGTCGGTCGGGCTGGGCTGGGGCGACATCGAGCCGGTGGCGATGAGCGTGGCCGATGGCGCGGCGGCCTTCGAGCATGACGCGCTCGACGCCTGGGCGATCTATGGTTTTCCGATCCAGCGCGCCATTGCCACCCAGGGCGCGCGCGTGTTGCGGACGGCGCTGGGGTTCCTCTCGGGCAACTACGTGATTTCCGTCCATCGCGACGTGTTCGACGATCCGGCCCGCGCCGATCTGGTCGGGCGCTACCTCAAGTTGACGCGGCAGGCCTATGGCTGGGCGCAGGCCAACGAGAAGGAATGGGCCCGCGTGGTGGCTGGTGCCATCGGTGTGCCGGTTGCCTATGTCGAAGCCCAGTTCCGCGCCAAGAGCGCGCCCTATGCGCTGCGCCGGGTGAGTGACGAAGCCATCGCCTCGCAGCAGGCCGTGGCCGATGTCTTTGCCGCCGCAGGCCTGATCGGCCGCCGCGTCGATATGCGCCCCTTGTGGGACACCCGTTTCAATTCCGCCCTTCCGGAGGCCTGAGCCATGGCGACGCATGCCCATTCCGATCCGTATTCCGAGCATCACCCCGACTTGTCCGACGCCGCCCTCGCGCGGCTGACCCACGAACTGGCCCACTGGGCGCAGGATTATGACCGCAATCCGCGCTTTCCGCGCGAGGCCTTCGACATTCTCGCCCGCGAGGGCCTGATCGGCCTGACTGTGGCCAAGCGGCTGGGCGGGGCCGGGGCGGGGCTGGTCGATGCCCTGCGCGTGCTGGGCGCGGTGGCCAAGGGGGAGCCTTCGACCGCGCTGATCCTGTTCATGACTTATGCGTTCCACGCCGCGCCCGACAAGGGCCGCCGCTGGGACCGCGCGCTCTACGAACGCCTCGCGCGCGAGGCGGTGACGGGGGCGGGCCTTGTCGGCACGTTCCGGGTCGAGCCCGAGCTGGGCACCCCGGTGCGCGGCGGCCTTCCGGCAACGACGGCACGCCGCGCGGGAAGCGGCTGGCTGCTTTCGGGCGAGAAGATCTATTCGACCGGGTCGAGCGGGCTCGACTGGTTCGCCGTCTGGGCGCGGACCGACGAAGACCCGGTGCGCGTGGGCCTGTTCCTGGTCAAGCCCGACAGCGCGGGGATCACCATCCTGCCCGAATGGGACCATCTGGGCATGCGCGCGACGGTCAGCCACAAGGTCGTGTTCGATGATACGCCGGTTCCGCCCGCGCTCGCGGTCGACTTGCGCGTGCCCGAGGACTGGGCCCCGCGTCCTGAAGACGGAAGCGCGCTGGTCTGGAACGCGCTGGCCATCGCCACGATCTATGACGGCGTGGCGCGCGCCGCGCGTGACTGGCTGGTGGGCTATCTCAATGCGCGCAAGCCCGCCAATCTGGGCGCCGCGCTCGCCACGTTGCCGCGCGTGCAGGAAAAGGTCGGCGAGATCGAGGCCCTGCTCCACGCCAACCGCGTGCTGATCGACGAGGCCGCGCGCCTCGCCGATGCCGGGCTGGGGCCGGGCGCGACACAGGCCAATCTCGTCAAGCATCTGGCCAATGCCAATGCCATCAAGGCGGTCGAGATCGGCCTCGAACTGACCGGAAACCCCGGCATCAGCCGCGCCAACCCGCTCGAACGCCACTATCGCGATGTCCTGTGCAGCCGCATTCATTCGCCCCAGGCCGATACCGTGCTGGTTGCGGCGGGCAAGGCGGCGCTCTCTCTTCCGGGCGGATTTTCGGCCCGATGAGCCTGGTCATCGCCAGCCAGCTCGAACCCGAGCACAACGAGGCGCTCGCCCGCCATCCGCTGCGCCCGCGCGTGATTGCGGCCAGCGAGGAGGAACCCTGGCGCGCGGCGGACGAGGCCGACGTGCTGGTCGTGCGCCCTTCGCCGGTTTGGCGCGAGGCAGGCC
>DQVI01000131.1 GCA_015661825.1 Novosphingobium capsulatum | reverse complement strand
TCGGCCAGCCGGGTGCCGTCCTGCGCTCCGCTTACCGCGCGCCCCTCGATGGCAACAATCGTGTCTCCCGCAAGCAAGCCGAACGCAGCCCCCCCTTTCGGCGCGAGGCCGACCACGCGCCCGCCCTGCCCGACAGCCTCGAAATGGAGCCCCGAAGGCACGGGCGCGCCAATCGGTTGCGATGGAGCCTTTTCCGATGGTGTCTTGTCCGATGGAGCTTTTGCTGATGGAGTCTGGTCCCCCGCATCCGCAGGGTCATTGTCGTTCGCGGCATCGCCCCCGGACTCGTCCGCCTTCATCGCCAGCGTGACCCGTCCCCCGGCCCGCGAAAGGGTGATCGTGTCGAAATCGACCCGCACCAGCCGCAGGCCGGGCAAGGCTTCTTCCCCCTGCAAGACCACCTTCTGCACGCCATCGGGCCCGGCCACGATGGCGCTGCCACCTTCCCCGCCCGGCCCCGACCGCGTGCCGAGCAAAGTCAGCGGCAAGGGGCCTGCGCCGCCGCCGCCATCGCGCGCAAATGGATCGAATTGCCCGAACAGCGCCGCCCGCGCCGGGACATCGAGCACAAGAGGCCCGCTCTCCCCCGCGCCCCCCCCTGAGCCATTGCCGACAGGCGCCAGCAGAACCCAGCCCAGAATCCCCAGCAAGGCCCCGGCACAGCCGAGCAGCATCGTCTCGACCCAGCGCAGGTTCTGGCCTGACCAAGCACCGGCCAGTTCACCGGCCAGCCCATCAGTCCGTCCCCCCTCGCGCCCTCCGGCCCATCTGGTGCCAAATCCCGCCATGATCGCCGCCCCCGCATCATTCCCATTGCCCTTTGGAGCCTAGCGCCAAGGCCGTCGGGCGCCGCGCGGCGATGGCTCGATTTCGGTTCCTCTCCCCGCGCGCGCCGCCTAGCATGGGGTCATGGCCCGCCCCGTTTCCGCCCTGTTTCCTGCCGCCCTGCATCGCGGGGTTCTACGCCTTGCCCACCGGGTGCGGCTGGCCTGGTGGCGGCGAACGGGGGCCGTGGTGCGCGGGTGTCAGGTTATCGCCGTGCAGCACGCGCCCGGCGATGGGAGGCTCCCATGCGTCCTGCTCGTCCGCCACAGCTATCATGCCAGCCACAAGTGGATGCTGCCGGGCGGCGGACTGGCCTCGGGCGAAGATCCGGTGGCGGCCGCCGTGCGCGAACTGGCCGAGGAAACCGGGTGCCGCCTCGCCAATGCCGCCCATTTCGCGCAAGTCGACCTGCCGCGCGGGGGCTGGACCAACCGGATCGAACTCGTCTGGGGCACCACCACAGACAGCCCCCGCGCGGACGGGCGTGAAATCCTCGATGCGGCGTTCTTCCCGCTCGATGCCCTGCCCGAGGCGATCACCGACTGGAGCGCGGCCCACCTTGAGCGCTGGAAAAGCGGGGAACACTGGAAAAACGGGGAGCGCTGGCAGGACTGGCGCCCAAAATCAGAACGGTAATTGGCCCTGCCCCTCGGGCGCGGCGGTTTCGGGGGCGCCCGGTTCATCGAGCGCGGACAGGATCAGCCCCATCAGCCGGATCGGCTGGGGCAGTGGCAGCAGGCCATCGAGCAATTCGCGTGCGAGGGCGGCGAAGGTCGCGCGGTCGGCAATCGGGGCGGCGCTGGAGCGCGCGCGGCTCATCGCCTGAAAATCGCTGAGCCGCAGCTTGAGCGTGACCGTGCGCCCGCGCACATCGGCGCGCGCGATGCGCTCCCAGGCCAGGTCGATGATCGTTTCGAGGGTCTCGCGCAGGACCGGCCCGGTCGACAGGTCGCGCTCGAACGTGCGTTCGGCCCCGACCGACTTGCGCGGACGGTCCGCCCGCACCGCGCGCAAGTCGATCCCGCGCGCCGCGCGATAGAGATAGTCGGCCTGCGCCCCGAAATGCGCGCGCAAGGTCGCCAGATCGAGCCGCCGCAGATCAGCCCCCGTCACGATGCCCAGCGCCTTCATCCGCTCCGTCCCGCGCGGGCCAACCCCGTGAAACCGCGCGACCGGCAGGCGCGCGACAAAGGCCGCACCCTCGCCCGGACGGATCACGCAAAGGCCATCGGGCTTGTTCTGGTCGCTCGCCAGCTTGGCCAGGAACTTGTTGTAGGAAACCCCCGCGCTCGCCGTCAGCCCGGCATCGTGGCGGATGCGCTGGCGGATCAGTTCGGCGATCCGCGTGGCCGAGCCGATCCCGCGCAAGTCGCGCGTGACATCGAGATAGGCCTCGTCGAGCGAGAGCGGCTCCACATCGGGCGTATAGTCGAGGAAGATCGCGCGGATCTGTTGCGACACCGCGCGATAGACCTCGAAACGCGGCGGGCGGAACACGAGATCGGGACACAGCGCGCGCGCCCTGCCCCCCGGCATGGCCGAACGCACCCCGAACACCCGCGCCTCGTAGCTGGCGGCGGCCACCACCCCGCGCCCGGCTGCCCCGCCCACGGCCACCGGCAGCCCCTTGAGCGAGGGATCATCGCGCTGTTCGACGCTGGCATAGAAGGCATCCATGTCGACATGGATGACCTTGCGCAGGCCCTGCGCGTCGTCAAACGCGCCATGATCGGCCTCCGGGCCGGCGGGACGAGGCAGGACAGTCACAACAAAACCTTGGAACGGGGCCGGGCACCTGCCTATAGAATGGGCATGCAATCCCACAATTCAACCGATACGGCTCCGGTCTCTGCTTTGCCCCATCAGACCGGTCGGCATCGCCCGCCGCTGGGCAGCCGCGAATTCATCGCCATGATGGCCATGCTCATGGCGCTTCAGGCCCTGGCCATCGACGCCATGCTGCCCGGCCTGGGGCAGATCGCCCGCGATCTGGGCGTGGCCGATCCCAATCGCCGCCAGCTGGTCGTCGGCGTGTTCCTTGTCGCAGCCGGGCTGGGCGCGCTGGTGCCGGGCGCGTTGGCCGACCGTCATGGCCGCCGGCCCGTGCTGCTGGTCACGCTCGGGTTCTATGTCGTGCTGGCCATCGGCTGCGCACTGGCGCCCGATTTCGACAGCCTGCTGGCCCTGCGCGCGCTCCATGCGGTGACCAGCGCGGGGGTGGCGGTGCTGCCCGCGGCCATCGTGCGCGACCGCTTTGCCGGGGATCGCATGGCGCGCACGCTCTCAACGGTGTCGACGGTGTTCATGGTCGTGCCGATGCTGGCGCCCAGCGTGGGCCAGTTCGTGCTGCTGTTTGCCGGGTGGCGCTGGATCTTCGGCGTGCTGGCGACGATGGGCGCGGTCATGGGCTTGTGGATCTTCCTGCGCCTGCCCGAGACGCTCGATCCGGCCAATCGCCAGCCGATCCTGCCGATGACCATCGCGCGCAACATGATCAGGGCCGGGCTCGAACGCTCGGCCAGCGGCTACATGCTGGGCTCGGCGCTCGTGTTCGGGGCGATGATCGGCTATGTGAACTGCTCGCAGCAACTGGTGGCCGAGCATTTCGGCGCGGGCCGCGCATTTCCGCTGATCTTCGGGGGCACGGCGCTTTCGCTCTCGCTGTCCAACTTCTTCAACGCGCGCATCGTCGAGCGGTTCGGCGCGCGGCGCGTGTCGCAGAGCGCGCTGCTGGTCTGGATCACGCTGAGCCTGGTGCAAATCTATTTCGCGTTCAGCCCGCACCAGACCCTGTTGCGGTTCATGCCGGTCCTGGCTGCCAATATCTGCGCCATGGGCTTTATCGGTGCCAATTTCAGCGCCATCGCGCTGCAACCGTTTGCACGGATCGCCGGGGCCGCCAGTTCGATGCAGATGTTCGTGCGCACGCTGGTGGGTTCGCTGATCGGGATCGTGATCGGGCAGGCCTATGACGGTTCGGCCCGCCCGCTGGCCATGGCCTTCCTGACATGCGGCGTCTTCTCGCTGCTGCTGGTGCTCTACAGCGAACGGGGCAGGCTGTTCCGCCGCCTGATCCCGCCGGGCAGCCCGCGCATCGCCCCGGATCTGCACTGAACCGCCCGGCCCTGAACCGGCTGCCCTGAACCCGCGGGCCTGAAAAATGGGCGGGCCCGCGTTTATCAGGCCACAGCCCGTCCGCCGGGCCCGAGAATGTCCTGCACCCGCTGTGGCCGTCCAAAGTGATAGCCCTGCATCATCTTGATCCCCAGCGCGCGGGCCGTCTCGACCTGGGCTTCGTCCTCGACCCCGGCGATCATGCACTCGATGCCCAGTTGCCAGGCGAGCGCGACGATCGCCCCGACGATGGCCCGTGCGCCCGGATCGCTGGTGATCGCCCGCGACAGCTCGCGATCGATCTTGACCACGTCGAGCGGCAGGTCGCGCAGTTGCGCAAGGCTGGTCCACCCCGCGCCGAAATCGTCGAGCGCCAGACGGAACCCCGCCTCGCGGAAGGCTTCGAGCTGGATGCGCGTGCGGCGCGGATCGGTGAGCAGGGCCCGCTCGCTGAATTCGAGGATGAAGCGCGAAGGCTCGCCCCCGGCGGCACGGACCTGCCGGGCGAGCGTCTCGACCATGCCCTCGCGGGCAAGGTCGCGCGGGGTCAGGTTGATTGCCAGCGAGAGCGGCTCCCCCGCCGATACGCCATCCGGCCCCGCCCCGCGCAGGGCCTCGCATTCGTCCAGAACCCGTCCCATGACCGCGCGGGTCAGTTCATCGGTCCGCCCCGTGGCCAGCGCCAGATCCATGAACCCATCGGGCGCGAGCCAGATGTCTCCATCGGGCGACCAGCGGGAAAAGGCCTCGAACCCGACCACCTTGCGCGCATCGATATCGTAGAACGGCTGGTAGAGGACACGCAGGCGCGTATCGAGCGGGCAGTCGTTGAACAGGCGGGTGAGCGCCGTGCGCTGCTGCAATTCCACCTCGTCGACAGCGCCAAAGAGCATGGTCGCGCCATCCCCGCGCTTCTTGGCCTTGTAGAGCGCGGCATCGGCGCGTTCGAGGTTGCCACTCACGGTCCGGCAATTCAACCGGTGCAGGCCGATCGAGGCATGGAGGCGCAAGGTCACCCCGTTGTACCGGATCGGCTCGCGGATCGCCTGGGAAATGCCCTGCGCCGCAGCCATGACCGCGTCATTGCCGAATGCGCCGTCGAGCAGGATCGCGAATTCGTCGCCGCCCAGCCGCCCGTGGGCCAGCACGCCGTCATGTTCGCCGATCCGCTGCGAGACCGCGCGCAGCACATCGTCGCCCGCGCCATGGCCATACGTGTCGTTGATGTGCTTGAAGCCGTCGAGATCGGCCAGCGCCAGCCAAGGCAGTTTTTCCTTGCCGGGCCTGTGACGCGCCAGTTCGTGGGTCACCCGCGCAAGGATCGCGCGGCGGTTGAGCCCTCCGGTCAAGGCATCGCGCGAGGCCTGCTCGAAATTGGCTGCGGCCAGCCGCGCGGCCATGCGCTCGCGCCGCACGAGTTGCTGGCGCGAGAGTTCGAACGCCACGAAATCGGCATGATAGCCCAGCGCGATCACCAGCATGGTCCCGCTCACGATCAGCAGCATCGCCACGACCGGCAAGGCCGCCACGCCATCGACGGCCAGATAGACGAGACAGGCCGGCACCGTGGCGACCAGCGCCACGCGCAACGCCGCCGTGGGCGCATGGGCCAGCCCCAGCATGCCCCCGACCGTCAGGATCGCCAGTTGCATCTGCACCAGCGCGCGCTGCGCGGGCGTTCCCACCGCATAGAGAAAGAGGCTCCAGATCACCACGCTCAGCAGCGTGAGCCCCACCTTTCTGCCCAGCCTGACCAGATCGCGGCGGCGATGCGCCAGCGAGCGGCGCTCGACATTGGCGGGCAGCCAGTACCATCCGCGCAGGGCGACAAAGCCCGCCAGCCCCAGCCCGACCAGCAGCACCGGCCAGGATTCGACGGCCAGCGACCAGGCCGCTTCCACCCCGATCCCCAGCGCCAGCACCAGCAGCAGCAGCGGCAGGCGGCGCGAGAGCGAATGGGTATAGGCGGCCACCATCATGTCGCCACGATGGCCGCGCCAGAACGATCCCCCCAATGCTGCTGCAACACGGACCACGCCGCGCGCCACCGTGCGCGGCAGCAGGCTCCACCACCGCCCGGACGAAGCGGAGGCCGGGCCCCGCGCGCGCCCTGCGCCCAGCTCATTCCCGAACGGCTCATCCCCGAACGGCCCACAGTCGCCCTGCCCGTCGGTCGAGGCCGGGGCACCAGCCTCGATTTCTACGTCATCGACCTGAGGGATATTCCTGATGAGCTTCATCAGAAAGGCATAAGACCGGCACGGTTAACAGCTCGTATTCGGGCTCGTGCCGGTCGTCGCATTTTACAATCTAAACAATTGTCAGACTTCGGAAAGCGCTGTCACAAGAGCTTTGACCTTCTTTTGCCGCCACTGGGGCAGCGGGGCCACCAGCCAATAGCCGCGACGGCTGCTCTCCACCGCGCCCAGCGCGACCACGCGGCCTGTCGAAAGAGCAAATTCAGCAAGTTGATAGGGCACCCGTGCCTTGCCCAGCCCGGCAGCGGCGGCGCTGATCGCGGTGCCCGCATCGCCCACCGAAAAGGCCACCTCGCGCCCCTCGCCCGCAGGCGCCGGGTCGCCCGGCCAGCCGATCCACGCGCCTTCGTCGGCGCTGTTGGAGCCCGCTTCCCCGCCAGCCTGCCCGCCAGCCTGTGCGCCCGCCTGCAAGGGCGCCTCGACAAAACCGGGGGCCGCCACGGTCACCACTTGCGCGGCCCCGAGCGGAATGCCCTCCAGATCGCCCGGCCCCTCGGCCCAGCGCACCGCGAGGTCGAGATTGGCCTCGGTGAAATCGATATCACCATCGCCCCCCACCAGCGAGAAGCGCAGCGCGGGGTTCTGGGCCCGGAAATCGGCGAGGCGCTGGCTGAACCAGGCGGCGAAGAAATCGCGCGGGCAGGCGATCGTGTAGACATGGCTCGATTGCCCGGCCTGCATGGCCTGCACGCCTTCTTCAAAGCGCAGGAAGCCCTCGCGGATGGCGTCGAGCCCGGCAGCAGCCTCGTCGGTCAGTTCGAGGCCCTTGGACGTGCGGCGGAACAGCACCACGCCCAGCAGGTCTTCGAGCGCGCGGATCTGCTGGCCCACGGCGGCGGGCGTCACCGCCAGTTCGTCGGCGGCGCGGGTAAACGAGAGGTGGCGGGCAGCGGCATCGAGCACACGCAACCCGTTGAGCGGGAGATGGGTCCGCTTCATCGATCAGGCCTTTCGCGGAAAAATCAGTTCGCCGGGGCCGGAGCGGCCAGCGGGAAGAAGGGAATGGCCACATCGATCAGCGAGCCATCGTCGTGGCGCATGGTATAGTGGCCTTCCATGCTGCCGTTGGGCGTGCCGAGCGGACAACCCGAGACATAGTCGTGCGACTGTCCCGGTTCGAGCCGGGGCTGCTCGCCCACCACGCCTTCGCCATCGACGAAGCTGACATGGCCCTGACCGTCCGTGATCCGCCAGTGGCGGGTGATGAGCTGGATCGCCTCGGGTGAGTCGTTCTCGATGCGAACATGATAGACCCAGAACCACTTGCCCGCGCTGACCCGCGACTGTTCGGGCAAAAAGCTGACCGCGACCCGGACGGCCACCTCATGCGTGATCGCGGCATGCTGGAAAAGTTGCTTCATCGCGGACAGACTACCCCACAATCGGCGCGCTTCCAATGCCCGAAATGCCCCATCGCCGCACCGGTGACCCGAACCGGCGGGCTTTTGCAGGCAGGATTCCGGCCCTGCGCCTTGCAGCCTGCCCCCGCGCAGGGCACAGCCAGCCCAACCATGGCCACCCCCGATCCCACCCCTCCTCCCTCGATCCTGCTGCGACGATGACCGACGAGATCGTCTGCGCGGTGCTGCCCCATGGCGAACATGGCGCGGTGGTCCGCCTGCTGACGCTCCACCACGGGCTGGTGGCCGCCTATGTCGCGGGCGCACGCAGCCGGGCGATGCGCCCGGTGCTGATCCCCGGCAACCGCGTGGCCGCCGAAATCCTGCCACGCGGCGACGGGCGGCTGCCCTCGGCGCGGATCGAGCTGGTCCACAGCCGGGGCCCGTGGCTGGGCGAACCGCTGGCGAGCGCGGGGATCGCCTGGGCCTACGCGCTCACCGCCACGAGCCTGCCGCAAGCCCT
>DQVI01000112.1 GCA_015661825.1 Novosphingobium capsulatum | reverse complement strand
CGATCGGCGATGGCGGCGCGGAGCTGGTCGGGCTCGAGCGCCTGGCTCGGGCGCGCGCTGCCCGACGCCAGGCGTGCGGTCACGGTCTTCTGCAGGTCGTCGAGACTGGCATCGAGCAGGTCGAGCTGCCGGAGCCGGCGTTCGCCATAATAGAGATCGATCCATGCGAGCGCGGTCTCGAGCCGCACGTTGCGGCCTTCGACCAGCTCGCCCGCCTCGGCGACACCGATATCGGCCGCGGCGCGCGCGGCGCGTGCATGGCGCTTGGCGAGATTGGGGAAGGCCTGGCTGAACCCGATCGTCGCCATGGTGAAATCGTCGCGCGTGAAGCTGCCGGCATTGGGGCCGCTCACCGGGAAGTTCTGCAGGCCCAGGTCGAGCGTCGGATCGGGCAGGCGATCGGCCGCGACCGCCGAGGAGCGGGCGCCAGCTGTCGCCGCCGCGCGCGCCTTGAGGCTTGGCGCATTGGCGGCAGCGAGCCTCAGTGCCTGCTCGTAGGTGAGCGGGCCGGCCGACACCGGCACGGCCCAGGCGCTCGCAAGCGTCGCACCGAGTGGGAGCAACAGGCGTCGCACAGCGCGCCTCGGCATCATGATCATGGATATCATCCCCTCATGACAGAGGCGGCGCGCCACCATGTGACGCGCCGCTCCGGAGTGGGTTAGCCCTTGTCCGACCTGACTGCGCCGCGCATGCAGTCGGCGGCGCTTGCCTGCATCATCGCGCAATCGCAGCTGGCGATGTCCCGGCTCTGGGGCACCCATATGCGGACACGCGCAGGGCCGGTCGCCCGCGGACCATATTGCGGCGCCGAGCGCCATTCCCAATGGCCCTGAGGCGTGCGGCTCGCGTCGGCTGCAAGCGCAGGCGCGGCGAGACCGAGGGCCGCCACAAGGGCGGCCGGAAGCATTTTGATCATCACGAAGACCTTTGACTGAAAAGAAGGAAACCGGGCGCGCACGCATCGATCGATGCGCGCAGTCCGTGCTCGTTCAATCAGACAAGGCTGGTGGGAGGATCCGGCTCGGGCACAACCGCCTTGCCGGTCAATATCGTGTCGGTCGTCCAGAAGCTGGCCGCGTCGTAGAGACGCGCAGGCGCAACGCCGCCTGCCAGGTCCGCTGCGACCAGCGGGATCACGCACCCCATCGCGGCGATGCAATCGAGCGTCAGGCCCTTGCAAGGCTTTTCGCTGGGCGCAGGCTGCTGCTTGGCCATCATTGCCATGCAGTCTGCATCCATGCCCTTGGCCAGCGGCGCGCCTGCCGCCTGCGGCACGCTGTGCGCGGCCGCCATCTGGGCTCCGAAGAGACCGGACAGCGCTCCGATGACGAGCAGAAGGGCGAGCAGGCGTTTCACGAGCCTCGATATCTAGCGGGTTTCGCTGGCGCAGCCAACCAAAGTCTCGCGCCGCGCGGGTTTTGAAGTGCTGACGGCTGATTCCGTCAACTCCGCGTCAATAAAGATCTGGCCCGGGGAAGAAGACCGGCTGCGGCCTCTACGTATATCGAGGCTGGACCCGGGACCGTAGTCCCAAGCCTGAAGAGACGCTCTTCCCCCCGGCAGGTCCGGGCGGTGGCTTACCATCCAAGGAGGTGAATATGGTCAGAAAAACTCTCATTGTCGGGCTTGCCGGCATTTCGATGCTTGCTGCCGTCCCCGCTATGGCCCAGGGCATCGAGCACAGCTTGTTCATGCGCGGCTCGATCGTCGACACGGGCAGCAACGGCACGGTCGTCTGCATCGGCAAGGCCGATGGCGCCGAGGTCGGCCAGAAGCTCGAGGTCTATCGCGTCGTGACCCATCCGGGTCCGCCCAAGGGCGTGGCGCCGACCTATCACCGCCAGCTCGTCGGCCATGTGACGATCGATCATATCTTCGATGATCACTTCGCGCATGTGTCCGTCGCCGACGGTACGCCTGCCAAGCACGACATCGTCGAGCTTCGCAAGAACTGACGCGCCGGTGGCCCGGCGGCACACGCTGCCCTGATGCGAGGCATCGGGGCAGCGGGTTGCCGGCGGCAACGGACCGTTCGGGATCGAGGCGAAA
The DNA here is from genome assembly GCA_015661825.1 of Novosphingobium capsulatum. Taxonomy (GTDB): domain Bacteria; phylum Pseudomonadota; class Alphaproteobacteria; order Sphingomonadales; family Sphingomonadaceae; genus Novosphingobium; species Novosphingobium pituita. The sequence continues at coordinate 6,170 of DQVI01000112.1, read as the reverse complement.
CCGCTTGACCCTGGACCATGGTCCTACCGGCATGATCGAGCGGATGACATGGGCAATTTCAAGATCGGCGAACTGGCCGCCGCGGCAGGCGTGGGCCGCGATACGATCCGCTATTATGAGCGGATGGGCTTGCTGCGCGAGCCCGCGCGCACGGCAGCGGGCTACAGGCTCTACGACGCGACCGACCTCGAGCGCGTCAATTTCATCCGCTCGGCGCAGGAGCTTGGTTTCACACTCGAACAGGCCCGGCAGCTGCTGGCGCTCAGGGCGTCGGACACCGCGCATGCCCAGGCCGTGCTCGATATCACGCTTGCCAAGATCGCTGACGCCGAAGCCCGGCTCGAGCGCCTGTCGGATATCCGCGACATGCTGCGGATGCTCGCCGACGAATGCCCGGGCGAAGTGCCCGTCTCCGATTGCCCGATCCTCGCCTTCCTGACGGCGCGGCGGAAAGACCAGCAGCATAACAAGAAACATCAGGCAGCGCAGGACGAACGATCATCACTAGCGAAAGGGGTTTTGTCATGACGAAAATGCGTTTGATCGCCGTCCTCACGCCGGCGCTGCTTCTAGGCGCCTGTGTAACCACGCGGCCGACCTCGGCGCAGGTCGAGAGTTGCCGGGCGATGGAGGGCAATATGGGTCTCCAGACGCCGCATGATCATGGCGAGATGAAGGGGCAGGGGCGCAACCCGATGAACCTCTCGCACGACCGGTGCCTTCAGATCCTGCGCAGCGCGCAATGAGCCGGTCCGGGCGCCATCCCCGGCGCCCGGGACCACAGTTTTCAAGCCAAGGAGCAAGCTATGATCGACCATGCGAAAAAAGCCCTTCCGCTTGTCGGCGGAAGCCTGTTGCTGGCGCTCGCGCTTTCGGGCTGCGACCGCCAGGCCGACCAGACGGTGCCGCCCGCGGCGAACAGCGTCGCCGCCACCCCGGTCCTGACCGACAGCGGCAACGCTGCAGACGCGGCGTCGATGGACGCGATGAGCAACCAGGCCGAGATGGAGCGGCATCACCGTCAGGCGATGGACCATGACGCGATGCGCGCCGGGGCCGGCAACCAGACCGCGCCGGCACCCGATCCCGCGCCGGGCAATTCGGCGATGCCGATGAAGGATATGTAAGCGCGCTGAAAAAGGGGATGAGGATGTCCAGGCGGATCAGCCTTCGACGCTTGAGCCTCGGCTGCGCAATCGCTCTCAGCCTGTCCGCGGGCGCGGGCGCGCAGGAGGGCGAGGATCATGCCGCGCATCATGGCGCAGGCATGCCGGCCGGCGGGGGCATGTCCGCACCGGCATCGTCGGGGTCGTCGGACATGGCGAAGATGATGAACCCCATGATGGATCGCATGATCAATGGGGAAGGGGAGAATGAGCACGGCCACGAATCGCGCCGGACCGGCTTCATCTCGCAGCTGCTCGCCTTTCCCGCGCTCGACGAAGCGGCAAGGCAGCGGGTCGCTGCGCAGGCTGGCGAACGGGTAAGCACGGGCCTAGCGATGATCAACGCCGCCTCGGCCGACGGCGCGCGTGCAACCACGGTCTCGGCCCGGCTCGATGCGGCGCGCCGCCTGCGCGAGGGAACCGACCTGTTCCGGTCCGGCACCGCCGCGCAGGGCGCGATCGGCGGCTTGCAGCCGCCCCGGGAGGTCGGGCTTGCCTGGCTGCGCGATCAGCTCGACATCGACCAGGCCGCGCCCGGCCATGCCGATCACTGGTTCGGCATCTCGCCCTCGCACCTGCTTCTCATGCTGTTCCTGGGGCTGGTGAGCGCCACGCTGATCGCGCTGCAGATCTTCCGCCTGCGGCGGATCGGGGCGATCGCCGGCGGTGTCGCCACCGCCAAGGTTCCAGCAAAGCCGGAGCCGAAGGCTGCCCCTCCCGCTACCAGGGTTGCGCCCGCGCCTGCACCCGTTGCCGACAGCGCCGGGCTCGCGCCGAGCAATGCGGCCGCACCCGCTGGGGCGTCGCTGCGCAAGCCCAAAAGCTGGGCGGGGCAGCTGCGCGTGGTCCAGATCGTGCGAGAGACGCCGAGCGTGCTGACCTTCCGGCTCGCGGACCCGACCGCCGACCGGCTGCCGTTCGACTTCCTGCCGGGCCAGTTCCTGCAGGTCGAGGTAGAGCCCGAAGCGGGCAAGACCGCGCGCCGTTCCTACACGATCGCCTCTTCGCCGACCCAGCGGGCCTATGTCGAACTGACGGTCAAGCGCGAGGAGCAGGGCGTGGTCTCGCGATACCTGCACGACAAGGTCGTCGCCGACGATCTGCTGAAGGTCAGCGGACCGTTCGGCGCCTTCACCTTCACGGGAACGGATGCCCAGAGCATCGTGCTGATCGCGGGCGGGGTCGGCATCACCCCGATGATGTCGGTGCTGCGCTATCTCACCGACACCGCGTGGAAGGGTGATATCTTCTTCTTCTACGGCGCACGGTCGACCGAGGAATTCGTGTTCCGCGACGAGCTCGAGCGGCTCGAACGCCGTTTTCCCAACCTCCATGTCGTCGCCGCGATGCAGCGCGCGCCCGGCACCGTCTGGATGGGCCCCGAAGGGCCGATCACGCGCGAGATGATCCTGGCCGCGGTGCCGGAGATCGCGAGCCGGCGCATCCATATGTGCGGCCCGCCGGCGATGATGGGCGCGATGCGCGGCGTGCTGGCGGAACTCGGCGTCCCCGAAGCGCAGCTGCACACCGAGGCGTTCGGTCCGGCCTCGCTGCCGGCCGACCACGAGGATCTCGAGGTCAAGCCCGCGCCCCCGCCAGCGGATAAGCCGGCCCCGAGCGCCGAGGTGGCGCCGAGCACGGTGACCTTCTCCGTGTCGGGGGTGTCGGCGGCCTTGCCCGCGGACGAGACCGTGCTGGAGGCGGCCGAGGGCGCGGGCGTCGAGATCCCCTATGCATGCCGTGCGGGCACATGCGGCGCCTGCGTGGTCAAGCTGCTGCAGGGCGAAGTGACGATGGAGGTCGAATCCGGCCTTGCGCCCGCCGACAAGGCGCAAGGCTATGTGCTCGCGTGCCAGGCGAAGGGGACGGGCACGCCGCTCGTGGTCGAAGCCTGATGCGCGAACGCAGCGACATTGCCGTGGGCCTGCTGGTCGCGTTCCTGCTGCTGTTCCCGTTCGGCTATCTCGTGCATGTGTCGCCCCGCTTTCCGGGTAGCCTGGCCGGCGGGATCATCGGGATCGCAGCGCTCGTGCTGATGCTGCTGACGCTTCCTTATGTCGCGGCCAAGCACATCGCCTGGGTCGACAAGGCGCTCTCCCGGGTCGTCAGCAAGCCAACCCTGCTCGCCATCCACATCTATGCCGGCGTGCTGGCGCCGATCCTGGGTCTGGTCCACGCCGCGCACAAGCTCGAAAGCCCGGTCGGCCTGCTTCTGACCGTCCTCCTGCTGATGACGGTCATCACCGGCTTCATCGGCCGCTACCTGCTTGCCCAGCTTGGTCGGGCGCTGCGCGGACGCAGGTCAGAACTGGCCTCGCTTCGCGCCGCCTTCCTCGAGGAGCCGGCGGCGCCGACGCAGGCCGATACCGCAGCCCCGCCGCTGTCGGGCTGGAAGCGCTATCTGTTCGTCGCCGGGGATGCGTCCGCGGGCCAGCGCCCCCAGGACAAGGCGGGGATCGCCGCAGCGCTGGCCGATACCGAATTCGCGATCCGTGCCGAAGAGGCAACCAACACCCTGTTCGCGCGGTGGCGGTTCCTGCACATCCTGCTGGGCTGTCTCATCTTCGCGCTGCTCGCGCTCCACGTCGGCGCGGCGATCTATTACGGGCTGCGCTGGCTATGAGCTGGCAGCGTCTTTCCTACGCCGTCTTCATCGCAGCCCTGCTGGTGATGGTCGCCGCGGTCGCGATCCGGATGCGATCGGACGCGCCGAGGGATGCCGGCCTGGTGGCGCAGCTCGTCTCGCCCGGCCCGCTCTCGAGCGCGCACCAGTCCTTTGCCGGCCAATGCACGGCCTGCCACACGCCGGGCAAGGGCGTCGAAACCCGGACCTGTCTCACCTGCCATGCGGGCACCGATTTCGGGACGAAGCAGTCGACGCAGTTCCACGCGAAAGCGACGCAGTGCACCTCCTGCCACGTCGAACATGAGGGAGAGCGCGGCATCATCCGCATGGATCACGCCGCGTTGCTCGACATGGCGAAGTGGCGGCAGCCTTTGGCGGGCATATCGACAAACACTCGAAGCCTGACCCCCGAGACCGCGCTCAATTGCGCGAGCTGCCATGCGTTCCGCGATCCGCACCAGGGCCTGTTCGGCACCGACTGCGCGAGCTGCCACAAGACCGACAGCTGGAAGATCGCCAATTACCGCCATCCATCGGTCAATTCGACGCAGTGCGCCGAGTGCCACAAGGCGCCGCCGAGTCACTTCATGGAGCATTTCAGCATGGTCTCGCAGCGCGCAGCCGGATCGAAGGCGCGCGTCGACCAATGCTATGCCTGTCACGCCACCGACAGCTTCAACAATATCCGCAAGCGAGGCTGGTATGATCACCATTGAGGCCGACTGGCTGAGCGCCTTCTTCCGGCTCGCGGTGATCGGCCTGGAACTGGCGGGCACGCTGACCATCCTGGTCGGCGCGGGGCTCGCAACCTTTCTGTTTGCGCGGCGGGCGAGGGCGGGCGACCGAACCGAGGCCTATAGCGCGTTCCGCTCGGCGCTCGGCCGCAGCATCCTGCTCGGCCTGGAATTTCTGGTCGCCGGCGACATCGTCAAGTCGCTGGTGATCAACCCAACGCTCGACGATCTCATCGTTCTGGCCGGGCTGGTGCTGGTGCGGACCTTCCTGAGCATCTCGCTCGGGGTCGAGATCAACGGCCACTGGCCCTGGGAGGAAACCCGGATGGCGCGGGAGAAGGCGCGTGCGGCGTCGGATGGGTCGCCTGCGACGGCTGAGGCCGCCGGATGCGGCACAGCGCTCAAGGGATAGCAGATGGGAGGTGCATGATGATCGAGAGACGCGAATTGCTGATGGCCGGCGCCGGCCTTGCCGCCGCCGGAACGCTGGCTGTGCCGGCGGCGGCGCAGCAGCATCGAATGGAAGGGATGGCGATGTCGATGACGGACTGCATCGACGATTGCGTGGCTTCGCACCGCATGTGCCTGGAAACCGCCGCTTGGCTGACGAAGCAAGGCGGCGCGTCAGCTACGGCGTCGCTGATCGCCATGCTGAACGACTGTGCGGAACTGTGCCAGGCGACCGCCAACTCGATGCTGCGGGAATCTGCCCTGCACCGCATCGTCTGCCGCGCCTGCGCCGACGCTTGCGAGCGCTGCGCCGAGGAATGCGGACGCCATAGCGCGGACCAGCGGATCGCGCGTTGCTCGGCCACCTGCAAGAAATGCGCGGCGAGCTGCCGAACGATGGCGGACATGTCGAGCTGAGCGGCGCGCTTCGCACGTGCCCCACATAGTCACGTTCAGGCCAGAGCCCCCGGTCACAGCTTGTGTGTCCGACAACTACGCCAGGACAGCGATCATGGCACGTGGCACAAAGTCCGAGTATCCGGCAACGGCGGAAATCATCGCACCCGCCATCGCCGGAGCCTTCCGTGCCGCCACCCGATAGTCGGGTAATGCCGAGCACCATCTTTACGATTGCGTGAACGCTCCACGGTCGATCTGTATTGGAGAAGTCAGTGTCAACCGCCGAATTTGTCAACCGGCTACCCGAATTGCTCCGCCCCAATCCAGCAAGGGTAGTGATCAGACCCTATATGCCGTCGACGGAAACCTATAAAGGGGTGACTACACGAAAGTGACGTATCTGCACGGTAAGGGCGAACGGATAGCGAACGTCATGCGGCTAACAGGGAGCTGACGGCGCGCAGCGGTCGCAACGCATCCGGATCGGGCCGATCATCGACATTCCAGCTATAATCACCGGTCAGCGAAATATGCTCCCAGCCCAAGGGTGCGATGTGGCGGGCGATCTCATCGGGCGTGCCGATGTCCGCCAGCGCCATTTCGAGATAGCGGGTGTTCCACAAGATGATGGCGGCGACGAGCAGATTGAGGCCGGAGGCACGATAGGTCTGGTTCTCGAACCGACGATCGCGCAGTTCGCCTAGGCTCAGGACTCGTTGATCACAGCCAGAAGAGTACGGTGGCGGCCAGAGCAAGGGCGGAGAAGAAGACGGTTGGGCAGCGATCGTAGCGGGT
>DQVI01000137.1 GCA_015661825.1 Novosphingobium capsulatum | reverse complement strand
GCCCCGCCAGCCAGCACGAGCCCGGCCCGCTGCGCCCGCGCCGACGCGCCAGAGAGGCGCCGCGCGATCATCCTTCGCGGTGATAGGGGTGGCCAGCGATGATGCTGGTCGCCCGCCAGAGCTGTTCGGCCAGCATCGCGCGGGCCAGCATGTGCGGCCATGTTGCCGCGCCAAAGGCGAGCAGGAGGTCCGCCTTGTCGCGCAAGGCCTCGTCATGGCCATCGGCGGCCCCGATCAGAAAGCGCGCCTCGCGCACGCCATCGTCGCGCCAACGGCCCAGAATGCGGGCAAATTCGCTGGAAGTCAGCTGCTTCCCGCGCTCGTCCATGGTGACGATCCGCGTGGGGGTGGCCGTAATCGGGGGGATCGTCCCGCCCTTGTCGGGCAGTTCGGTGACCTTGAAACCCCAGGTCACGCGCTTGCCATAGCGCTCGACCAGCTCGGCCTCGGGCGAGCGGCCGATCTTTCCACGGGCGATGATGTGCAACAACATCCCCCTGCCTTAAGCGAATTGATCGGCTTTGGCAGGAGGATTTGTGCCATCGGCATCACCCGATGCGCATTCAGGCCGCTCCGGCGTCGCCGAAGCCCCACATGCGTTCAAGGTTGTAGAAGCTGCGCACTTCGGGGCGGAACAGGTGAACGACGATATCACCCGCGTCGATCAGCACCCAGTCGGCAGCCGGCAGGCCTTCGATACGGGCATTGCCATAGCCGGCGTGCTTGATACGCTCGGCCAGCTTCTGGGCCATCGCCGCAACCTGACGAGTCGACCGGCCCGAGCCGATCACCATGAAATCGGCAATCGAGCTTTTCCCTTCCAGCGGAATCGTTACGACTTCCTGCGCCTGGTCATCGTCGAGCGAGGCAAGCACGAGGTCGTGAAGGCTGGCGGGAACGCCGGCAGAAGGGGCCGAAGAAGCGGCGCCGGCATCTGCCGGCTGGGGTTGGGCACTGGTCATTGCTTTGAGATCGACTCCATTTGAAAACACGAAGAATTGCACCAATCCATGAACGGACAAACCCGGACCGGACCGTGCGTTCCCACACGCCCCACCCCGGAGCCATCCGCCATGGCCGAAAACAGGAAGGCGGCCGCGCGCTTCAGCGCCCGCCCCTTCCGAAAGCCTGCTTTGCGACAGCGTGATGGGTCACACCGTCGCGTAAAGCCCGCACTGAAGCCCGCCCCGCGAGGCCCGCTTCCCAATCCGGGTTCGCCTGCCGCACCGCCGTTGCCGAGCGGGGATCGGGATCGAAACGCAGGACAGTGAGCGCGGGTGCCGCACAGGCAAAGGGCTTGCACCCTCCCCGACCGGAAGACCGGATCTTGCCAGATTGTCCTGAACCAGATCGCATCCCGTCGCTGCCTGAGGACCCGCATCCGGGCCCAAGGGCGCCAACGCTCGTCTGCCTGCACCGCCGGCGCCATCGGCGCAGCCACACCATGGCGGGGCTCGCCATAGCTGCGTCATCATAACCCGGACGGGCGATAACCGCAATCGGCATCGCGCGGGCAATCCCGCGCCAGTCTTTCCAGCGATGAAACTGGGCCAGATTGTCGGCCCCCATCAACCAGATGAAGCGCCGCCGGGGATAACGGCGGACCAGCGCGCGCAAGGCGTCGACCGTATAGACCGTGCCCAGCTCGCGCTCGATCGCGGTCACCCGAATCGGTGCGCGGCGGGCCTCCCGGCTGGCCGAGGCATAGCGCGCGGGCAAGCTGGCCATGCCCGCACTGGGCTTGAGCACATTGCCGGGCGAAACCATCCACCACACTTCGTCGAGCCCGAGCGCACGAAGCGCGAACAGGCTCACCCGGCGATGCCCACCATGGGCCGGGTTGAAGCTGCCGCCCAGAAGGCCGGTCAGCACGGGTCTGCCGCGGGACATCGCGGGCCTCAGGGGTGGAAAATCAGGGCCGAAAAAATCAAGGACGGACCTGCCCCGTACCGCGCACCAGCCACTTGTAGGTGGTCAACCCTTCGAGCGCGACCGGGCCACGCGCATGCAGCCGCCCGGTAGCAATGCCGATTTCCGCACCCAGCCCGAATTCGCCGCCATCGGCAAACTGGCTGGAGGCATTGTGCATGACGATGGCGCTGTCCACTTCATTGAGGAAGCGCGCGGCAGCCTGTGCATCGTCGGTCAGGATCGCATCGGTATGGCCCGAGGAATGGCGCGCGACATGGGCAATCGCCGCGTCCAGCCCGTCGACCACCGCCACCGAGAGCACGGCGTCGAGATATTCGGTGTCCCAGTCCTCGCTCCCGGCGGGCAGGATGCGCGGATCGATCGCCTGCGCGCGCGCGTCGCCGCGCACTTCGCAGCCCGCCTCGATCAGCGGGGTCACCAGCGCGGCAGCGGCAGGATACGTCGCGTCGATCAGCAGGGTTTCCATCGCCCCGCAAATGCCGGTGCGGCGCATCTTGGCATTGAGCACCACGGCCTGCGCCATGGCCGGATCGGCGGCGGCATGAACGAACGTGTGACAGATGCCGTCGAGATGGGCGAGCACGGGCACCCGCGCATCGGCCTGAACCCGCGCGACGAGGCTCTTGCCCCCGCGCGGCACGATCATGTCGACCAGCCCCGAGGCGGTGAGCATCGCGCCGACGACTTCGCGGTCCTGCGTGGGCACAAGTTGCACGACATCGGCGGGCACTCCGCCCTCGACCAGCCCGGCCACGAGCGCCTGATGGATCGCGCGGTTGGAATGGACCGCCTCGCTCCCGCCGCGCAGCAGCGCCGCATTGCCCGAGCGCACGCAGAGCGCCGCAGCGTCCGCCGTCACGTTGGGGCGGCTTTCATAGATGATGCCGATCAGCCCGATGGGCACGCGCACGCGTTCGAGCACCAGCCCGTTGGGGCGGCTGCGGCTGTCGATGGTCTGCCCGACAGGGTCTTCGAGGCTGGCGACTTGCGCCACGGCATCGGCCATCGCGGCCAGACGCGCGGGGTCGAGCCGCAAGCGGTCGAGCAGCGCGCCGGTCAGCCCGCGTGCCTCGCCATTGGCCATGTCGATGGCATTGGCCGCCAGAATCTCCGGCTCGGCCCGGCGCAGGGCCTGCGCGGCCAGCTTGAGCGCGGCTTCCCTGGCCTCCGACGGGAGACGCGCGAGCTTGGCCTGCGCGGCGCGACCGGCGCGGGCCAGCCGCTCCACCAGCGCCTGGGGGGTCTCCTGAGCGGACTCGGGGGCGATTTCCTGAAGCTGCGTCGACATAGTGACGCGGCCATACCATCGGCGCGTTCCCCTGTCACGCCAGCCTGTCGGAGCCCCCCCGCCGTCCGCAGGCACAAAAAAGCCCCGCCAGTTTCCCGGCGGGGCCTCTTTGTCGTCAGGTCAGAGAACCTCAGTCCTCGTCGCCCTTGATCAGGTAGTCCGCGGCATCCGCATCGGTGCCGTGGGTTTCGCCTTCAACGGCAGCCAGCGGATCGTTGCCATAGGCAGCCGCTTCCGGGCCCTGTGCCAGTTCGGCGGCATGCTCTTCAGCAGCCGAACGCGGCGCGATCAGGGCTTCCTGAAGACGACGGTTGGCAGCCCGCAGGGCCGCGTCGCGGCTGTTGGCCGCCACGCGCATGCGGTTCATGCCCGCGCCGGTGCCGGCCGGGATGAGACGGCCGACGATGACGTTTTCCTTCAGACCGATCAGGCTGTCGCGCTTGCCTTCCACGGCCGCCTGCGTGAGCACGCGGGTGGTTTCCTGGAACGAAGCGGCCGAGATGAACGAACGCGTCTGGAGCGAAGCCTTGGTGATCCCGAGCAGGACCGGCTTGCCTTCGGCATGGCGGAAACCGGCGCCAAGCTTGGCGTTGGTTTCGTTCATTTCTTCCAGATCGACCTGTTCGCCCGGCAGCAGAGTGGTGTCGCCACCGTCGGTGATCTCGACCTTTTGCAGCATCTGGCGAACGATCACCTCGATGTGCTTGTCGTTGATCTTCACGCCCTGCAAGCGGTAGACTTCCTGGATTTCCGCCACGAGGTATTCTGCCAGAGCCTCGACGCCGAGGACTTCGAGAATGTCGTGCGGATCGGGCGAGCCCGAGATCAGGTTGTCGCCCTTCTTGACGTAGTCGCCTTCCTGAACGTCGATCACCTTGGACTTGGGGATCAGGTACTCGACCGGTTCGCCCTCTTCCGGGATGATCGCGATCTTGCGCTTGGCCTTGTAGTCGCGAATGAATTCGACGCGACCCGAGACCTTGGCGATGACCGCATTGTCCTTGGGCTTGCGCGCTTCGAACAGTTCGGCAACGCGCGGCAGACCACCGGTGATGTCGCGGGTCTTGGCGGCTTCGCGGCTGGCACGGGCCAGAACGTCACCGGCCTGCACTTCCTGACCGTCCTCGACCGACAGGGTGGTGCCCGGCGCCAGCATGTAGCGCGCGGTTTCACCCGAGGCATCGTCAAGCAGGGTCATGCGCGGACGCAGGTCTTCCTTCTTGGCGCGGCCACCGGCGCGGTTTTCGGTCACGACGCGCTGGGCGATACCCGTGGCTTCGTCGACCTGTTCGGTCAGCGTGCGGCCATCGATAAGGTCCTGATAGCGGACGATACCGGGCTTTTCGGTGATCACCGGCAGGGTGAACGGGTCCCACTCGGCCAGACGCTGGCCCTGGGTAACCGTCGCCCCGTTTTCGTGCAGCAGGTGGGTACCATACGGCACGCGGTGCATCGCGCGTTCGCGGCCATCGGTGTCCATGATCACGATTTCGCCGTTGCGGGCGAGCGACAGGCGGCGACCGCGGCTGTCGGTGATCGTCGGGATGTCGCGATAGTGGACGGTACCGTCGCAGATCGATTCGAGGTGCGACTGTTCGTTGACCTGCGCGGCGCCACCGATGTGGAACGTACGCATGGTCAGCTGGGTACCGGGTTCACCGATCGACTGGGCAGCGATAACGCCGACCGCTTCACCGATGTTGACCGGCGTACCACGTGCGAGGTCGCGGCCATAGCAGGTGCCGCACACGCCCTGGGGCGCTTCGCAGATCAGCGGCGAGCGGATGCGCGCCGACTGGACACCGGCGGCTTCGATGCGCGCCACGGCGGGTTCGTCGAGCAGGGTGCCCTTCTCGCAGATCACCGCGCCGGTCTTGGCCTCGATCAGGTCCTCGGCCAGGGTGCGGCCCAGGATACGCTCGCCCAGCGAGGCGATGGTCGAACCGCCCTGGACGATCGCGCGCATTTCCAGCGCCCGCTCGGTCCCGCAGTCGTTCACCGTCACCACGCAGTCCTGCGACACGTCGACCAGACGGCGGGTCAGGTACCCCGAGTTCGCCGTCTTGAGCGCGGTATCGGCCAGGCCCTTACGGGCGCCGTGGGTCGAGTTGAAGTATTCAAGGACGGTCAGGCCTTCCTTGAAGTTCGAGATGATCGGCGTTTCGATGATTTCGCCCGACGGCTTGGCCATGAGGCCGCGCATACCGGCAAGCTGCTTCATCTGGGTCGGCGAACCACGGGCACCCGAGTGGCTCATCATGTAGATCGAGTTGATCGGCTTTTCACGGCCATGCTCGTCCACCGGGGTCGCGCGGATCTCGTCCATCATGGCGCTGGCCACCTGGTCGCCGCAGCGGCTCCAGGCGTCGATCACCTTGTTGTACTTTTCCTGCTGGGTGATCAGGCCGTCCTGGTACTGCTGCTCGTAGTCGGCGACCAGTTCCTTGGTCTCGGCCACGAAGGCATCCTTGGCCGCCGGGATGATCATGTCGTCCTTGCCGAACGAGATGCCCGCCTTGAACGCGTTGCGGAAGCCCAGGCTCATGATCGCGTCGGCGAAAAGGACGGTCTCCTTCTGGCCGGTGTGGCGATAGACCTGGTCGATGACGTCGGCGATTTCCTTCTTGGTGAGCAGGCGGTTGACCAGCTCGAAGGGAACCGTGTGGCTCTTGGGGAGGCACTCGCCGATGAGCATGCGGCCCGGCGTCGTCTGATAGCGCTTGAGGTAGGTCTTGCCCTGCTCGTCGGTCTGCGGAACGCGCGCCACGATCTTGGTGTGCATGGTGACCGCGCCGGCGAACAGCGCCTGGTGCACTTCGGCCATGTCGGCCAGCAGCATGCCTTCGCCCGGCTCGCCCTGACGGTCCATCGACAGATAGTACAGGCCCAGCACCATGTCCTGCGAAGGCACGATGATCGGCTTGCCGTTGGCGGGCGAGAGGATGTTGTTGGTCGACATCATCAGCACGCGCGCTTCGAGCTGCGCTTCGAGGCTGAGCGGGACGTGGACGGCCATCTGGTCGCCGTCGAAGTCGGCGTTGAAGGCCGAGCAGACGAGCGGGTGAAGCTGGATCGCCTTGCCTTCGATCAGCACGGGTTCGAAGGCCTGGATGCCCAGACGGTGCAGCGTGGGCGCACGGTTGAGCATGACCGGGTGTTCGCGGATCACTTCGTCCAGGATGTCCCAGACTTCCTTGCGTTCCTTTTCGACCCACTTCTTGGCCTGCTTGAGGGTCATCGACAGACCCTTGGCATCCAGACGCGCGTAGATGAACGGCTTGAACAGTTCGAGCGCCATCTTCTTGGGCAGGCCGCACTGGTGCAGCTTGAGTTCCGGGCCGGTCACGATGACCGAACGGCCCGAATAGTCGACGCGCTTGCCGAGCAGGTTCTGACGGAAGCGGCCCTGCTTGCCCTTGAGCATGTCGGACAGCGACTTGAGCGGGCGCTTGTTGGCACCCGTGATCACGCGGCCACGGCGGCCGTTGTCGAACAGCGCGTCAACCGCTTCCTGAAGCATGCGCTTTTCGTTGCGCACGATGATGTCGGGCGCGCGCAGTTCGATCAGGCGCTTGAGGCGGTTGTTGCGGTTGATGACGCGGCGATAGAGGTCGTTCAGGTCCGAGGTCGCGAAGCGGCCACCGTCGAGCGGCACCAGCGGGCGCAGTTCGGGCGGAATGACCGGCACGACGTCGAGGATCATCCACTCCGGACGGTTGCCCGAATCGATGAACGATTCGACGACCTTGAGGCGCTTGATGATCTTCTTGGGCTTCAGTTCCGACTTGGTCTCGGCGAGTTCCTTGAGCAGGTCCTCGCGCTCCTGGACCATGTCGAGGTCCATGAGCATCTGCTTGACCGCCTCGGCGCCGATCCCGGCCGAGAAGGCGTCTTCGCCATATTCGTCCTGCGCGTCGAGCAGTTCGTCTTCGGTCAGCAGCTGGTAGCGCTCAAGCGGGGTGATGCCCGGCTCGATGACCACGTAGCTTTCGAAGTAGAGGATGCGCTCAAGCTGCTTGAGCTGCATGTCGAGCAGCAGGCCGATGCGCGAGGGCAGCGACTTGAGGAACCAGATGTGCGCGACGGGCGCGGCCAGTTCGATGTGGCCCATGCGCTCGCGACGCACCTTGGTCACGGTCACTTCGACGCCGCACTTTTCGCAGACGACGCCCTTGTACTTCATGCGCTTGTACTTGCCGCACAGGCATTCGTAGTCCTTCACGGGACCGAAGATGCGGGCGCAGAAGAGACCGTCGCGTTCGGGCTTGAACGTGCGGTAGTTGATCGTTTCCGGCTTCTTGATTTCGCCGAAGGACCAGCTGCGGATGCGCTCGGGCGAGGCCAGACCGATCTGGATCTGGTCAAACGTCTCGGGCTTGGCGAGCTGGTTGGTGAATTTGGTAAGATCGTTCATTGCGTGATCCTCACTGGGAGGGAAACCTGTGTCGCGCTTTGGGCCGGGCAGCGCGGCGGAGAGACAAAGCCCCCGCCGCGCTCCACCGTCTTATTCGGCTGCCTCGGCCAGGCCGTCGTCGTCCTCGTTGTCGTCAAACGACGAGAGTTCGACGTTGAGACCGAGCGAGCGCATTTCCTTGACCAGCACGTTGAAGCTTTCGGGAATGCCCGCCTCGAAGGTGTCGTCGCCCTTGACGATGGCTTCGTAGACCTTGGTACGGCCGACCACGTCGTCCGACTTGACCGTGAGCATTTCCTGGAGCGTGTAGGCCGCACCGTAAGCCTGGAGCGCCCAGACTTCCATTTCCCCGAAGCGCTGGCCACCGAACTGGGCCTTGCCGCCCAGCGGCTGCTGGGTGACGAGGCTGTAGGGGCCGATCGAACGGGCGTGGATCTTGTCGTCGACAAGGTGGTGCAGCTTGAGCACGTACTTGTAGCCCACGGTGACCTTGCGGTCGAAGGCCTCGCCGGTGCGACCGTCGAACAGCGTGACCTGACCCGATTCATCGAGCCCGGCCTTGCGCAGCATGGCGGTCACGTCGGCTTCCACCGCGCCGTCGAACACCGGCGAACCCATCGGCACGCCATTGCGCACGTTCTGGGCCAGCTCGACGATGCTCGCATCGCTGCGGGCGTCGATTTCGGCGGCGTAGTTCTCGCCATAGATGTCGCGCAGCAGTTCGCGCACCGCTTCGGGCGGCTGGCCCGCTTCGGGGTTCGGGTTGGCTTCGCGCCAGGCATCGAGCGCCGCACCGATCTTGCGACCCAGACCGCGCGCGGCCCAACCCAGATGGGTTTCGAAGATCTGCCCGACGTTCATGCGCGAAGGCACGCCCAGCGGGTTCATCACGAAGTCGACCGGAGTACCGTCTTCGAGGAACGGCATGTCTTCCTGGGGAAGAATGCGGCTGATGATGCCCTTGTTGCCGTGACGACCGGCCATCTTGTCGCCGGGCTGAAGCTTGCGCTTCACGGCCACGAAGACCTTGACCATCTTGAGCACGCCCGGAGCGAGTTCGTCGCCGCGTTCGAGCTTTTCCTTGCGGTCCTCGAACTTCTCCTGGATCGCCTTGATCGCGGTGTCGTACTGGCCCTTGGTCGCTTCGAGCTGCTGCTGGCGCACATCGTCGGCAACCGCGAACTTCCACCATTCGTGGCGTTCCACGTCGGCGAGCAGCTGCTCGTCGATTTCGATGCCCTTCTTGATGCCCTTGGGGGCGGCTGCGGCCACCTGGCCGAGCAGCATGTCCTTCAGGCGGTTGAAGGTGGCGCGGTTGAGGATCGCGCGTTCGTCCTCGCGGTCCTTGGCGAGGCGTTCGATTTCCTCGTTCTGGATGGCGCGGGTACGGTCGTCGATCTCGATGCCGTGACGGTTGAAAACGCGCACGTCAACGATCGTGCCGCTCACGCCCGGAGGCAGGCGCAGCGAGGTATCGCGAACGTCCGAAGCCTTTTCACCGAAGATCGCGCGCAGGAGCTTTTCTTCCGGCGTCATCGGCGATTCGCCCTTGGGCGTGATCTTGCCGACGAGGATGTCGCCCGGATGCACTTCGGCGCCGACATAGACGATGCCCGCTTCGTCGAGGTTGCGCAGGGCTTCCTCGCCGACGTTGGGGATGTCGCGGGTGATGTCTTCAGGCCCGAGCTTGGTGTCGCGGGCCATGACTTCGAATTCCTCGATGTGGATCGAGGTGAAGACGTCTTCCTTGACGATCCGCTCGCTGATCAGGATCGAGTCTTCGTAGTTGTAGCCGTTCCAGGGCATGAACGCGACGAGCACGTTGCGGCCCAGCGCCAGTTCGCCCAGCTCGGTCGACGGGCCGTCGGCCAGAACGTCGCCCTTTTCGACGACATCGCCCACGCTCACCAGCGGACGCTGGTTGATGCAGGTCGACTGGTTCGAACGCTCGAACTTCTGAAGCGTGTAGATGTCGACGCCCGACTTGCCGGGTTCGACATCGCCGGTCACGCGGATCACGATACGGGTCGCGTCGACCTGGTCGACGATCCCGCCGCGCAGCGCGGCAATCGCGGCGCCCGAATCGCGCGCCACGGTTTCTTCCATGCCAGTGCCGACATAAGGCGCATCGGCCTTGACCAGCGGCACGGCCTGACGCTGCATGTTCGAGCCCATCAGCGCGCGGTTGGCGTCGTCGTTTTCCAGGAACGGAATGAGCGAGGCGGCCACCGACACCAGCTGCTTGGGGCTGACGTCCATGAGGGTCACGGTTTCACGCGGCGCCATCACGAATTCGCCGTTCTGACGCGCCGAGACGAGTTCTTCCACGAACGAGCCGTCTTCGTTGGTCGCCGCCGAAGCCTGCGCCACCGTGTGCTTCTGCTCTTCCATCGCCGACAGGTAGACCACGTCCTTGGTCACCTTGCCGTCGATCACCTTGCGGTACGGGGTTTCGATGAAGCCGTACTTGTTGACGCGGGCGAAGGTCGAGAGCGAGTTGATCAGACCGATGTTCGGCCCTTCGGGCGTTTCAATCGGGCAGATACGGCCATAGTGGGTGGGGTGAACGTCGCGGACTTCGAAGCCTGCGCGCTCGCGGGTCAGACCGCCCGGCCCGAGCGCCGAAACACGGCGCTTGTGGGTGACTTCCGAGAGCGGATTGGTCTGGTCCATGAACTGCGAGAGCTGCGACGACCCGAAGAATTCGCGCACGGCGGCAACGGCCGGCTTGGCGTTGATCAGGTCGTTGGGCATCACGGTCGACACGTCGACCGAGCTCATGCGTTCCTTGACGGCGCGTTCCATGCGCAGCAGGCCGACGCGATACTGGTTTTCCAGCAGCTCGCCCACCGAACGCACGCGACGGTTGCCCAGGTTGTCGATGTCGTCGACTTCGCCCTTGCCGTCCTTGAGGTTCACCAGTTCCTTGACCACGGCGAGGATGTCCTCGGTGCGCAGGGTGGTGATCGTGTCGGGGCAGTCGAGGCCAAGGCGCATGTTCAGCTTGACGCGGCCCACCGCCGAAAGGTCGTAGCGGTCGGCGTCGAAGAACAGGCCGTCGAACAGGGCTTCGGCGGTTTCGCGCGTCGGCGGTTCGCCGGGGCGCATCACGCGGTAGATGTCGGCGAGCGCGTGGTCACGATCTTCGGCCTTGTCGGCCTTCATCGTGTTGCGGATCCACGGGCCGATGCCGACATGGTCGATGTCGAGCAGGGCCAGGCTGTCCACGCCGGCGCGGTCGAGCGCGTCGAGGTTCTCAGGGGTGACTTCGTCGCCCGCCTCGATCCAGATGCGACCGGTCGATTCATCGATCAGGTCGAGCGCCGAATAGCGGCCGAAGATTTCCTCGGTCGGGATCAGCAGGCTTTCCAGACCGTCCTTGGCCGCCTTGTTGGCGGCACGCGGGCTGATCTTCTGGCCAGCGGGGAACACGACTTCACCCGAGGCGGCGTCGACGATGTCGAACGTCGGCTTCGCGCCGCGCCACTGGTCGAGCACGAAGGGCACCTTCCAGCCACCCTCGGCACGCACCCAGACGACCTTGGAATAGAAGTGGTCGAGGATTTCCTCGCCATTGAGGCCCAGGGCATAGAGCAGCGCGGTGACCGGCAGCTTGCGCTTGCGGTCGATACGCACGTTCACGATGTCCTTGGCGTCGAATTCGAAGTCGAGCCACGAACCGCGGTAGGGGATCACGCGGGCCGCAAACAGGTACTTGCCCGAGGAGTGGGTCTTGCCACGGTCGTGGTCGAACAGCACGCCGGGCGAACGGTGCATCTGCGACACGATCACGCGCTCGGTGCCGTTGATGATGAAGGTGCCGTTGTCGGTCATGAGCGGGATATCGCCCATGTAGACGTCCTGCTCCTTGATATCGATGAGGCTCTTGGTCTCGGTCTCGGCGTCCACTTCGAACGTGGCGAGCTTGAGCGTCACCTTCATCGGGGCCGCATACGTGATACCGCGCTGGCGGCATTCGCTCACGTCGTACTTGGGCGCTTCAAGGACGTAGCCGTCGCGCTCCTTGATATCGAGGCTGGCGGTGCCGGCGAAATCCTGGATCGGGAAGACCGAACGCAGGGTCTTTTCCAGGCCCGAAACATAGCCCGTCGCGGGATCGGAGCGGAGGAACTGCTCATACGATTCGCGCTGAACCTCGATCAGGTTCGGCATCTGCACGACTTCGTGAATGTCACCGAAGATCTTGCGGATGCGCTTCTTCACGCCGGGGCGTGCAGGGGCCTTGGTTGCCATAGGAGGTGCGTGCCTCTTTGCTCTAACGGGCCGGTCGAAACCGGCGAAAATCTGCCATGCGCGGCGGGTGGCACGACAAACACGCAAACAAGGCCACGTGGCACAGCACACCCTTCACAGATGCCCATGCTCCGCAGCCTTCGCGTCTTGCCGAGACCGACCGGATCCATCCCGAAGCCATCCCCCGCGCATGGGAAAGCCTTGCTCGATCCGACCAGTGATGGGCCCCATATAGGCCACCACCCCGGAAAAGTCAAAGGGGCGCCCCGAAAACACGGCGCCACGCGCCAGGCAGCCGGCCGGACAGCCCGCGACAGGACGCGCTTCATCGCACCGCCCAATCGCTCCGCCGCACGGGCCCGAGACACACCCTCACGCAACGGATACCTGCAAACGGACAGAATCCGGCAAAGAATCCTGCGAGCAACCGCCAAGATAACACCAAAACGAACCAATAACGCCCGCACACATTTGCATTGTATTTACCACCCGATCCTTACGGCGTATTACCACTGCAACCTGCCTCATTCCTTGCGACTTAGGGCCGGAAGCAGGCCTCACACCAGCACGGACCGCTCCAGCCCCCCATGGACGACCGCTTCACCTTCATCCTGCCCGCCATGCAGGCCACCTTCGGCGTCACCGCGGTGATGGCGGGCCGCTGGCAGGTGCCCAGCGCATGGTGGTGGGCCGGGGGCTTCCTGGGCTGCGCGAGCGCCTTTGCCATGCCCACCCTGCCCGCGATCATCCCGCTCGCATGGCGCGCGGCGGTGGCCACCGTCATGTTCGTGGCCGGCTTCCTCTGCTTCGGGGAGGCGATGCGCATCCATTTTGGCGGGCGGCGGACATGGATGACCTTGCGCATCGGCATCGCCCTGATCACCGTCATCGGCAGCACGGCGGGCGTCCTGCTCGACAACCTGCGCCTTCATCTGGCGATGAGCGATCTGGGCTGCGCCCTGCTGATGGCCGTCCCGCTCGTCGCCACCCGGCATCGCCCCCGCCGCACCGGCGACCAGGCCCTGATACTCGTTGGCTGGGCGGTCGCGGCCGACTGCATGATGCGGGTTCTCGCCATTCACTGGCTGGCATGGGGCGGCCTTGCCGACTTCGCGGCTTCGCCTTACGCCATCCTCTACCAGACCACCGGCTCGCTGATCGGCACCGGCTTTGCCATGGCGGCCCTTGCCTCGATCATGATCTCGGTGCTCATGCGTTATCGCGACTGGGCCATCTGCGATCCGCTCACCGGCCTGCTCAATCGCCGCGGCCTCGACGAGGCCCTTGCCGCACGCGACCAGATCGAACGATGCTGCTCAGCCCTGATTCTGGCCGACATCGACCACTTCAAGACCGTCAACGACCGCTTCGGCCACCATCGCGGCGACGAGATCATCGCCCTGATGGCCAGCACGATCGAGGATCTCCTGCCGCGCGGCGGACTGGCCGCCCGCTATGGCGGGGAGGAATTCCTGATCTACCTCCCCCACGTCACGGCCAGCGACGCCGCGGCCTTTGCCGAAATGGTCCGGCACGAATTTGCCGCGCGCACGGGCAGCCCGTTGGGCGTGATCACCGCCAGCTTCGGCGTGGCCGCAGCGCTGACCGGCGAGGCCACGCTCGACCCGGCCATCCGCCGCGCCGATCAGGGCCTCTATCGTGCCAAGCACACCGGCCGCAATCGCAGCGTGATACAGGCGACAATGGACGAAGGACCATCCCCCGCGCTGGCCGCCCCACCCGAAAGCCTGCCCCCTCGCGCGGCCCTGGCCTGAAACGCACCGGCCCATTCCCCCCATTTCCCCGGCCCATTTTCCTTGACTCCCCCATGCCGATCTGTCAGGGGCCCGCTCGACCGACGGCCTCGTGCCAGTCGCTCATCCGTCCGAGACAGTCGGTGTGCGGGGTTGCCCCGCACTTAATTTCCGGCCTAGGCGGGGAAAAGAGATTTTATGGCCGCACGGCTCCGTTTTCGGATCGTGGCGCCCTTGCCGCCCTCGGGACCATCCCTGATGCGGCATTCCTCCTTCCCTTGTCGAACGGACTCGCCCTGCGGTGCTTGCGCTGCGGGACAAACGTAGCCGGCTGCAAGGGGCTCACCCCCCGTGCAGCCATTGTGAAGGAGTAAGGCATGGATCGTTCGCAAAAGGCCGAATCGGTCGCCTACCTCAACGAACTCGTCGCTGGTTCGGGTGCGGTCATCGTGACCCGCAACCTGGGCATGACGGTGGCCCAGTCCACCGCGCTGCGCACGAAGATCCGCGAGGCCGGGGCGACCTACAAGGTTGCGAAGAACCGTCTTGCCAAGCTTGCCATCCAGGGCACCGACTACGAAGGCATTGGTGAATTCTTCACCGGGCCGACCGCGATCGCTGCCTCGGCTGACCCCGTCGCCGCCGCCAAGGTGATCGTCGAGTTCGCCAAGACCACCGACAAGATCGAAATCGTCGGTGGCGGGATGGGTTCGCAGGTTCTCAGCCCCGATGGTGTCAAGGCTCTGGCCACGATGCCCTCGCTCGACGAACTGCGCGCCAAGCTTATCGGTCTCATCCAGGCTCCGGCCACGAAGATCGCCCAGCTCACGACCGCTCCGGCGGCCAAGCTGGCCCGCGTCTTCAACGCCTACGCCGAGAAGGATGCGGCCTGAGCCGGTTCATACGACTTTTGCCTGGAAGGCCCGCATGGAGCGGGCACCGGGCGTCACATATTAACGGAGTGATACATCATGGCCGATATCGCCAAGCTTGTTGAAGAACTGTCGCAGCTCACCGTTCTCGAAGCCGCTGACCTCGCCAAGGCTCTCGAAGAAGCATGGGGCGTGAGCGCCGCTGCTGCCGTGGCCGTGGCCGCTGCCCCCGCCGGTGAAGCCGCTCCGGCTGCCGAAGAAAAGACCGAATTCGACGCCATCCTGACCGGCGACGGCGGCAAGAAGATCCAGGTCATCAAGGAAGTCCGCGCGATCACCTCGCTCGGCCTGACCGAAGCCAAGGCCCTCGTTGAAGGCGCCCCCAAGGCGATCAAGGAAGGCGTTTCGAAGGCTGAAGCCGAAGAAATCAAGAAGAAGATCGAAGAAGCCGGCGGCACCGTCGAAATCAAGTAATCTTCTTCGGGTTCTTCCCGACAGATTTTCGGGAAAGGGCGGCCCCGCAAGGGTGCCGCCCTTTTTCGTGGGCATTTTTCGAAAAAAGAGGCCCGCGCCGGATTTTTTGCGTCCGGCCTGCCGCATTTCAGCGGAAATTCAGCTCGTCTCTCGTTAGGCACGGCCCATGGCCGTCCACCTCCCCCCCCGCTCGCTCGCTGCTGCCCGCAATCTCAGGCCACGACTGGCCGCCTTGGGGGGAGCGCTCGCGCTGGGGCTGGCCGCCATCGTGTTCGCCCGCGCGGGCGAGGCCGCGCAGGATCTCTTCAGCCGCCTGTCCAGAGCCTGGCCCTATGCCCCGCTCGTGCTCACCCCGGCCCTGTTCATCGCCGTCACCTGGGCCACGCGGCTCTATTGCGCCCCCGCGCGCGGATCGGGCATTCCCCAGGTCATGGCCGCCGCCGAGGCCCCCTCGCACAAGCTGATCGCCCCGCTTCTTTCGCTGCGTACCGCCGGCGCCAAGTTTCTGGGCACGCTGGGCATGCTGCTGGCCGGTGGCTCGGTCGGCCGCGAAGGGCCCACCGTCCAGATCAGCGCCGCGATCATGGTCGCCGTCCACAAGGCCCTGCGCGTGCCGGTCAGTTCGGGCGTGATCATCGCCGGGGGCGCCGCCGGGGTGGCCGCCGCCTTCAACACCCCGCTGGCCGGGGTGGCCTTCGCCATCGAGGAACTGGCCTCGGCCTTTGAACAGCGCCTCGCGCTGCTGGTCATGCTGGCGGTGATGACTTCGGGTCTCGTCAGCCTCGCGCTCTCGGGCGACTATGTCTATTTCGGCGCGATGAGCGAGCATGTGCCGATCGTGCCCGCGCTCGTGGCCGCCCTTGTCACCGGCGTGGCCGGGGGACTGACCGGGGGCCTGTTCGCCCGTGCGCTCAGCCGTTTCGGCGAAATCGACACCGGCTGGATCGGCGCGATGCGCGCGCGCCCGGTCCTGCTGGCTGGCGGGCTCGGGCTGATCGTGGCGGTGATCGGCATCCTCACCCATGGCCTGACCTGGGGCACCGGCTATGGCACGACCCGTGGCCTGCTGACCGGGGGCGATGCCTCCGCATGGTTCGGCCCGGCCAAGTTCGTGACGACACTGGCCACCGCGCTCAGCGGGGCGCCGGGCGGCATCTTCGCGCCCTCGCTCTCGGTCGGGGCCGGGCTGGGCCAGCTGGCAGGGGCACTGTTCCCGCCCGACTATTCGGGCGCGGTCGCCATGCTGGGGATGATCGCCTATTTTGCCGGGGTCACGCGGGCGCCGCTGACCGCCGTGATCATCGTGATGGAAATGACCGCCGACCGCGCGATGATCCTGCCGCTGTTCGCCGCCGCGCTGGTGGCCGACCACGTGAGCGCGCAAGTCTGCCCGGAAAAGCTCTACCACACGCTGTCCCACCCCTTCCGCGTCCATCCCCACCACCCCGCGCCGAAACCTGCCGCGCAAACTCCCCCGGCACCGGCAGCTCCCGCTGCGGACTGACGCCCGGTTCTTTTCCTTTCTTCTCCATCGCCCGGTCCCTATGGCCGGGTGATGACCGTCACCCTGCCCACCTCCCCCGATCTTGCCGGGCCTCATGCGCCGTCCGAATGGCGCGAGATGCTGCGTCTGGCTGCCCCGCTGGTGGGGGCCAACCTGTTGCAGATGGCTGTCTTTGCAGTCGATGTGCTGTTCGTCGCGCGGCTCGGCCCGGCCTCGCTGGCCGCATCGAGCCTGGCCGTCTCGATCTTCGGCCTGCTGATCTGGAGCCTTTCGGGGCTGGTCGGCGCGGCTTCGCCCCTGATCGCCGCCGAACTGGGCCGCCGCAGCCATGCCGTGCGCGAGGTGCGCCGGACGGTCCGCATGGGGGGCTGGGCGGGCCTGCTGGCCGCCCTCGTCGCCACCGGCATTTGCCAGCTGGGCGGCCCGCTGCTGCGCGCGACCGGCCAGGATGAGGCGGTCATCGCGCAGGCCGCGCCTTTCCTCGCGGTGCTCTCGCTGGCCTGCGTGCCCGCCGTCATGGCCTCGCTGCTGCGCACGGTCGTTTCGACGCTCGGGCGCCCCGGCGTGGGCACGGCGATCACCGGCCTTGCCGTCGTGGTCAACGCGGTGGGCAACTGGGCCTTCATCTATGGCCATGGCGGCCTTCCGGCACTGGGGCTGATCGGTTCAGCATGGTCGAGCGTGGTCACCAGCAGCGCGATGCTGCTCGCCTATGCCCTCGTCCTGCGGTTCGACCGGCGGATGCACCGCTATCGCCTGCTGGGCCGCTGGTGGCGCCCGGAATGGGCGCGCTTTGCCGATGTCTGGCGGATCGGCCTGCCGATCTTTGCCACCATCGTGGCCGAGGCAGGCCTGTTCAACGGCGCCGCGCTGCTGATCGGACGGATCGGCGAGACCCAGCTGGCCGCGCACACCGTCGCCATGCAGCTGGCCGGAATCACCTTCCAGGTGCCCTTCGGTCTGGGCCAAGCCGCCACGATCCGCGTCGGGCTGGCCTATGGCGCGCGCGACCACGCCGCCATCGCCCGCGCGGGCTGGACGGCACTGGCGATGAGCGTGGGCTTCATGAGCACGACCGCCGCGCTGATGCTGGCCGCCCCGCGTCTGGTGCTCGGCCTCTATCTCGACGCTGGCGATCCGGCCAATCAGGCCGTGCTCGGCTATGCGCTGCAATTCGTGATGGTGGCGGCGGCCTTCCAGCTCTTCGACGGCGCGCAATCGACATGCGGCGCAGTCCTGCGCGGGCTTCAGGATACCCGCGTGCCGATGGCCATCGCGCTGTTCGGCTATTGGGTGCCCGGCCTGCTCACGGCGATCGGGCTGGGGCTGTTCACGCCGCTGGGCGGCCTTGGCGTCTGGTTCGGGCTGATGGCCGGACTGGTGGTGGTGGCCGGCCTGCTGCTCTGGCGCTGGCACCGGCGCGGCGCGCTCGGCCTGCTGCCCTAGAATCCCGCCCTACCCCAAGCCCGCCTCATCCGACCTGAATTCGACACAAAGAATCTGCAAGGCCCGCTTGACGCTCCCCGCTGCGCCACCCATATGCGGGTCGCTGGCACTCTCCATGCGAGAGTGCCAGCCCAGATTTTTGGACCAATCCTGATTGGAAGAGGGAACAACCCATGACTTTCCGTCCGCTGCACGACCGCGTGCTGGTGCGCCGCGTCGAAGCCGAGGAAAAGACTGCCGGCGGGATCATCATCCCCGACAGCGCCAAGGAAAAGCCCGCTGAAGGCGAAATCGTTGCCGTTGGCACCGGTTCGCGCGCCGAGAACGGCACGATCACCCCGCTTGACGTCAAGGTCGGCGATCGCGTGCTGTTCGGCAAGTGGTCGGGCACCGAAGTCAAGGTGTCGGGCGAAGACCTGCTGATCATGAAGGAATCGGACATCCTGGGCGTGATCGGCTGATCACCCGGATTTCCCGACCTCTCTAATACCCCATTTACAAGGAACATATCATGGCTGCCAAGGACGTACGCTTTTCGCGTGACGCGCGCGAACGCATCCTCAAGGGCGTGGACATCCTCGCCGACGCGGTGAAGGTGACCCTGGGCCCCAAGGGCCGCAACGTCGTCATCGACAAGAGCTTCGGCGCCCCCCGCATCACCAAGGACGGTGTTTCGGTCGCCAAGGAAATCGAACTCAAGGACAAGTTCGAGAACATGGGCGCCCAGATGCTGCGCGAAGTGGCATCGAAGGCCAACGACAAGGCCGGTGACGGCACCACCACCGCGACCGTGCTGGCCCAGGCCATCGTGCGCGAAGGCATGAAGTCGGTTGCCGCCGGCATCAACCCGATGGACCTCAAGCGCGGCATCGACATCGCGGTTGCCAAGGTCGTCGAAAACCTCAAGGCCCGTTCGACCCCGGTTGCCGGTTCGTCGGAAATCGCCCAGGTCGGCATCATCTCGGCCAACGGTGACGTGGAAGTCGGCGAAAAGATCGCCGAAGCCATGGAAAAGGTCGGCAAGGAAGGCGTGATCACCGTGGAAGAGGCCAAGGGCCTCGAATTCGAACTCGATGTCGTCGAAGGCATGCAGTTCGACCGCGGCTACCTGTCGCCCTACTTCATCACCAATCCCGAAAAGATGGTGGTCGAGCTCGAAAACCCCTACATCCTGATCCACGAAAAGAAGCTGTCGTCGCTCCAGTCGCTGCTTCCGATCCTGGAAGCCGTGGTGCAGTCGGGCCGTCCGCTCCTGATCATCGCCGAAGACATCGAAGGCGAAGCGCTGGCCACCCTCGTGGTCAACAAGCTGCGCGGTGGCCTCAAGATCGCCGCCGTCAAGGCGCCCGGCTTCGGTGACCGTCGCAAGGCCATGCTGGGCGACATCGCCACGCTGACCGCCGGCGAAATGATCTCCGAAGACCTCGGCATCAAGCTCGAAACCGTGACGCTCGGCATGCTCGGCCAGGCCAAGAAGGTCACGATCGACAAGGACAACACCACGATCGTCGACGGCGCCGGTTCGGCCGACGAAATCAAGGGTCGCGTCGAGCAGATCCGTGCGCAGATCGAAGTCACCACTTCGGACTACGACCGTGAAAAGCTTCAGGAACGTCTGGCCAAGCTGGCTGGCGGCGTTGCCGTGATCAAGGTTGGCGGTGCCACCGAAGTCGAAGTCAAGGAACGCAAGGACCGCGTTGACGACGCCCTCCACGCCACCCGCGCTGCGGTGGAAGAAGGCATCGTGACCGGCGGCGGCACGGCTCTGCTCTATGCCACCCGCGCTCTCGAAGGCCTCACCGGTGCCAACGAAGACCAGACCCGCGGCATCGACATCGTCCGCAAGGCGATCACCGCCCCGGTCAGGCAGATCGCTGAAAACGCCGGCAGCGACGGTGCCGTCGTGGCGGGCAAGCTGCTCGACCAGACCGACGAAGGCATCGGCTTCAACGCCGCCACCGACGTCTACGAAAACCTCAAGGCCGCTGGCGTGATCGACCCCACCAAGGTCGTGCGCACTGCCCTTCAGGACGCGGCTTCGGTCGCCGGCCTGCTGATCACCACCGAAGCGGCGATCAGCGAAAAGCCCGACGACAAGCCCGCTCCCGCCGGCATGCCCGGTGGCATGGGCGGCATGGGCGGCATGGACTTCTAAGTCCGGCCAACCCGTCGAACACGAAAAGGGGCCGTCCGGGAAACCGGGCGGCCTTTTTTCATGGCCGTTGCAGGCGCTCCAGCAGGAAGAGCCGGTCTCCCTCCACCTCTCCCTGCACGCCATAGCGGACAAACCCCAGCCGCTGCGCCAGAGCCAGCGACGGCAGGTTCCCCTCGTCGATCATGCAGGCCACGCGCGGAAGCCCGTGCGTCGCATCGAACCAGCCGAGCGCCGCGCGCATCGCCTCGCCCGCCAGCCCCTGCCCCCAGCTGCTTTCGGCAAAGATCCACCCGGCCTCGGGCACGTCGTCGAGCCCCTGCCCGAACCCGCGCCACGAATGGAACACCCCGGCAATCCCGACAAATGCATCATCGTCGCGCCGCCGACAGGCAAACAGCCCATAGCCGTAGAGCGCCCACGAGCCTGCCGCACGCAGCAGCCGGTTGAACTCCTCGGCCGGACTGGTCACCCGCCCGCCCAGATGCCGGCGCACCGCCTCGGGCGCGAGCAGGGCGATCCATTCTTCATGGTCGCGGGCGTGAGGGTGCCAGAGGGTGAGCCGCTCGGTGCGCAAGACAGGGTCCATGACGCCAGCTTCGTCAGGGCCCGGCCATCATGCAAGATGGCATCGCAGGTCGTTTTTGCGGGCCGCGGCATCTCTTTCGTGCCCATTCGCCCTATCCGGTACCATCCGGCACGATTCGATAACTTGCCATTCAGCCGATCGCACCTACCTTGGGAGTCTGAAAGGACAGCGTGACGCCCATGAATGACGACCAGCCGCAGGGTAACAATCCCTGGATCAAGAGCCTTCTGGTGTGGGGGGGCATCTTCCTTGCGCTCCTGCTGGTGGTCTCGATGTTTGGCGCGCGCAGCGATGTCGCGGGCACGCAGATCCCCTATTCCGACTTCCGCGCCCGCGTGACCGAAGGGGCCGTGCGCAACGTCCAGATCGGCCCGGACAAGATCACCGGCACGCTCAAGAACGACCAGACGTTCTCGACCCTCCCGGTCGAGGGCGACAAGGACCTGCTGCCCAAGCTCCTTCAGGACAACAACGTCCAGTATTCGGGCAAGGCGCAGGAAGAGCCCAACATGCTGCTCTGGATGCTCGCCCAGTCGCTGCCGTTCGTGCTGATCCTGGGCGTGGCCTTCTTCGCACTGCGTCAGGTCCAGAAGGGCGGCGGTTCGGGGGCGATGGGTTTTGGCAAGTCCAAGGCCAAGCTGCTCACCGAGCGTTCGGGCCGCGTGACGTTTGACGACGTGGCGGGCATCGACGAGGCGCGCGAGGAACTTCAGGAAATCGTCGAGTTCCTGCGCGATCCGGGCCGCTTCTCCAAGCTGGGCGGCCAGATTCCCAAGGGCGCGCTGCTGGTCGGCTCGCCCGGCACCGGCAAGACCCTGCTCGCCCGCGCCATTGCGGGCGAGGCGGGCGTGCCCTTCTTCACCATCTCGGGCTCCGACTTCGTCGAAATGTTCGTGGGCGTGGGCGCCAGCCGCGTGCGCGACATGTTCGAGCAGGCCAAGAAGAACGCGCCGTGCATCGTCTTCATCGACGAAATCGACGCCGTGGGCCGCCATCGCGGCCATGGCCTGGGCAACTCGAACGACGAACGCGAACAGACGCTCAACCAGCTTCTGGTCGAAATGGACGGCTTCGAGGCCAACGAAGGCATCATCATCATCGCGGCCACCAACCGGCCCGACGTGCTCGATCCCGCGCTGCTGCGCCCCGGCCGCTTCGACCGTCAGGTCGTCGTTCCCGTGCCCGACATCGAGGGCCGCGAGAAGATCCTCGCCGTCCACATGAAGAAGGTTCCGCTCGCGCCCGACGTCAACCCGCGCGTGATCGCGCGCGGCACCCCCGGCTTCTCGGGCGCCGATCTGGCCAACCTCGTCAACGAGGCCGCCCTGCTGGCCGCGCGCCGCAACAAGCGCCTTGTCGCCATGCGCGAGTTCGAGGACGCCAAGGACAAGGTGATGATGGGCGCCGAGCGCCGCTCGATGGTCATGACCGAAGAAGAAAAGAAGATGACCGCCTATCACGAGGCCGGTCACGCCATCGTCTCGGTCTTCGAGCCCGCTTCGGACCCGATCCACAAGGCCACGATCATCCCGCGCGGCCGCGCGCTGGGCATGGTCATGCGCCTGCCCGAGCGCGACAGCTATTCCTACCACCGCGACAAGATGCACGCCAACCTCTCGGTCTCGATGGGGGGCCGCGTCGCCGAAGAGATCATCTTCGGCCACGACAAGGTCTCCTCGGGCGCCTCGGGCGACATCCAGTACGCCACCGGCCTTGCCCGCTCGATGGTCACCAAGTGGGGCATGTCGGACAAGCTGGGGCCGCTTCAGTACGAGGACCAGCAGGAAGGCTACCTCGGCATGAGCGGGTCGCAGCGCCTGATGGCCTCGGAAGAGACCAACAAGCTGATCGACAGCGAAATCCGTGCCCTCGTCGATCAGGGCTATGCCCGCGCCAGCGAAATCCTGCACAGCAATGTCGACAAGCTCCACCTGCTCGCCCAGGCCATGCTCGAATACGAGACGCTGACCGGCGAGGACATCAAGACCCTGATGGAGGGCGGCCAGATCGACCGCCCCGAAGCCGCCAATGGCCCGCAGCGCCCGTTCGCCACGCCCGGCGCCGCCGTGCCCAAGGCAGGCCGCCGGTTCTCCACCGGGAACGGCAGTCTTCAGCCGCAAGGCGCCTGAAGGAAGCCGGTTGAAGAACAAGGGATACCGCAGGGGGCAAAGCCCCCTGCACCCCATCAGCTTTGGACAGGGCAGTGCCTCTGGCCAGGCCGGGTATGACAACCGGCACCAGTTCCCGGGGGTCCGGGGGCAATGGCCCCCGGGATAATACTTGATTTCTTGTTTCTTTTGAAAAGTCCCGAACGGAACAAACGCTATTGCTTTTCTGTCCCTGCCCTCAACGCGGACGGCGCAGGATGATGTAGACCGCGCCCGCCCCGCCATGGCGCGGCTGGGCCGGGCGCACCGCGGCGATGCGGTCGGCATAAGGGCTCGCCGCCAGCCAATCGAGCAGCTTGGCACGAATGGCGCCGCGCCGTTCGCCGCGCATGTCGTGGTCGCCATGAGGGCGCGGCTTGCCGGTCACCAGCAGGATCACCCGCGCGCCAATGGCCTGGGCCTGCGACAGGCTGGCCAGCAGGCGGCCATGGGCGGTATCCAGATTCATCCCGTGCAGATCGATCGTGGCATCGGGTGCGATGGTGCCGCGCGCCAGCTTGCGGTCCCAACTGGCGTCCAGCCCCTGTCCTGCGGCCTGAAGCGGGCGCGGCGGGGCCGCAGGAGGCGGCGCGAGCGGG
>DQVI01000051.1 GCA_015661825.1 Novosphingobium capsulatum | reverse complement strand
CGCCCGCCGGGCCTGGCCGGGCTGGGCCGCCCAGCCGCTGACCACGCGCATCGAACTCATGCGCCGGTTCGCCAACGAGGTTCGCAAGGACGCCGGGGAGCTGGCCGCGCTCGTCGCGCAGGAAACCGGCAAGCCCTTGTGGGAAGCGCGCGGCGAAGTCGATGTGGTGCTCGCCAAAGTCGAAGTCGCCGTGCGCGCCTGCGCCGAGCGCACCGGCCAGCGCCGGTTCGACAGCGCGCTTCAGGGTACGACCGCGCTGCGCCACAAGCCCCACGGGGTCATGGCCGTGATCTGCCCGTTCAACCTGCCGATCCAGGCCCCGGTCGACCATGTCGTGCCCGCGCTGATCGCGGGCAATGCGGTGATCCTCAAGCCTTCGGAAAAAGCCCCGGCCAGCGCCGAGATGCTGCTGCGCTGTTTTCACCGCGCGGGCGTTCCGGCGACCACGCTGCAATTGCTGGTCGGCGCGGGCGAGGAAGGGCGCGATCTGGTCGCCCATCCCGATGTCGACGGCGTGCTGTTCACCGGTTCGAGCCTGACCGGGCTGGCCATCAATCGCCAGCTCGCCACCCAGCCGGGCAAGATCACCGCGCTCGAAATGGGCGGCAACAACCCCATCGTGGTCTGGGACACGCCCAAGATCGCCGATGCCGCCGCCCTCGTCGTGCAATCGGCGTTCACCACGGCGGGCCAGCGCGCCACGGCGGCGCGGCGGCTGATCGTCAAGGCCGACCTTTACGACGCGGTGGTCGGCGAAGTGAAGCGACTGGCCGACCGGCTGCTGGTGGGCGCCCCGTTCGACGAGCCCGCGCCGTTCATGGGCCCGGTGATCGACAGCCGCGCCGCCGATGGCCTGACCGAAAGCTTCCTCTACCTCCTCTCCCACGGCGGCAAGCCGATCCGCCACCTCACCCGCCCGCGCGGCGACCTGCCGTTCCTCGCCCCCGCGATCATCGACGTGACCGCGATGGCCGAGCGCCCCGATGTCGAACTGTTCGGGCCGATCCTGCAAGTGATCCGGGTCGACGATTTCGACGCGGCGATTGCCCAGGCCAACGCCACGCGCTTTGGCCTGACCGCCGCGCTGATCGGGGGCAGCCCGCAGGACTACGACCGCTTCTGGGCCCATGTCCGCGCCGGGGTGATCAACTGGAACCGCCCGACCAACGGCATCTCGCCCGCAGCGCCGCTGGGCGGGCTGGGCTTTTCGGGCAACCAGCGGCCCGGCGCGTTCTATGCCGCCGACAGTTGCGCCTATCCGGTCGCCTCGGCGGAAATGGAGCAGCCGCGCGCCTCGATCGGGGTCGGCCTCAGCCTTCCCTGACAGCACACCGGACCTGACAGGGTTCAGCGCGGATCAGGGCTGTCGGGCAGCGGGGTCGCCGGATCGATCGGCCCGCCCGGTACGGCGGCCATGGCGCCCATGTTCTTTTGCGAAAGATCCGGGTCGGTCATCAAGGGCCCCTCGATCGCGGCAGCCATCGCCGGATCGGCGTCGACCGGCGCATGATGCTCGTCATCATCGCCACAGCCCGCCAGCGCGAGGCACAACGCCAGCACGCCGCCAGACAGCAACAGACGCGACGCTTGCAAGCTTCTCATCGGGCGGACGTGTTCATCGGGGGCAAGAATTCCATGGGGGCATGTCCTGCCCCAGACGTGGTTATAGCACGGTTACCATGCCTGCCCGCTTTTTCCGGGACAAAAAAGGGGCTTGCGCCAGCCACCGGCGCAAGCCCCCGTCTCTGCCCGAACCCGCCACCACCTTGGCGGGCCTTGCCCGTCCGACCAGTCGACGGCCAGACTCCGTCGTCGGGCAAGGCACCGGTCCCTTTGGCCGGGCAGAGCGCACCTCTTCAAAAACCTTCAGCCTTCAGCGGCACCGCGAATGGTTCTGGTCGACAGCCTTGCCCAGCAGGGCGCCACCGGCAGCCCCGAGGATCGCGCCCAGCGTCCGGTCGCCCCGGCCCGCGACACCCTGACCGATCAGCGCGCCCGCCGCGCCGCCCACCAGCAAGCCGGTGGTGCCGTCGTTGCGGCGGCAATAATAACGGCCATCGTCGCCGCGCCACGAGCGGCCGCGATATTCGACATCGCGATAGCCGCCACGATAATCGTCGTAGCCCCGGTCATAGCCGCGATACCCGTCATATCCACGGTCATACCCGCGGTCGTAGCCACGGCCATAACCACCGCGCCATTCGCCCCGGTCGTCGCCATGATTCCAGCCATCGCCCCAGTCGCCATCGCGGCCCCAGCCCCAGCTGGCATCCAGACCCGAATGCGCCTGCGCCGAAACAGCGGGCATGGCCATCGCCGCCGACGCCGGGAGAGCCCCTGCCGCCAGCGTGGCGCCAGCAACCAGACCCATCACAATCTTGCGGCCCTTCATGAACTTGCCCAGTGCGGTCCCCGATGCGGTCATGATCAATCTCCTGTTCCGGCTAGCGGATCATCCTTGCGTTGGTTCATGTTTACGCCCGCCAACCTGAACGGCCTGCAACGTCCTTGTCAGGAACAGGGCAAAGCGGAATATTTTTTGGACCCGCGCTTCGTGCAGCCCCCTTGGCGCCCTCGCGCCGACCTGCCACTCTCGCGCGATGAACGATCAACAGAAAGGACCGGGCCCAGTCTCTTCAGGCGGCCCAAATGGACTTCAGGGACTTGGTGCTGCGGTCCTGGCCTATGTTCTGTGGGGCTTTTTCGCGGTCTATTTCCACGCTCTGGAAAGCGTCCCCCCGTTCGAACTGGTAAGCTGGCGGATCGTCTGCGCGCTGCCGTTCTGCATCGTGGTGGTCTTTGCGACGGGGCTTGGCCCCTCGCTGCGCCGGGCGGTGAGCAATCCGGCGGTGCTGGGCAAGCTCGTGCTCAGTGCGCTGGCGGTGGGCGCCAACTGGCTGACCTATCTGATCACCATCGCCCATCATCAGGTTCTGGCCGCGAGCCTTGGCTATTACATCACCCCGCTGCTCAACGTGCTGATCGGAGTGTTCATTCTCAAGGAGCGATTGTCCGGGCTGCAATGGGCCGCAGTGGGTCTGGCCGGGGTGGGGATTGCGGTGCTCTCGGCGGGCGACCTGTCCATTCTGGGCATGGCACTGGCGATGGCCTCGTCGTTCTGTGCCTACAGCGTGATCCGCAAGTTCGTGCCGGTGCCCGCCGTCGTCGGGCTGACGGTCGAGACGGCGGTTCTGCTCGGCCCGGCGCTGGCGGTCGTGCTCCATGCCGCAGGCGGGCCTTCGGGCGGCGGCATGGCCCGGCCCGGCCTCGTGCCGTGGCTGCTGATGGCTTCCGGTCCGGTCACGGCGATCCCGCTGCTGCTGTTCACCGTGGCCGCGCGCAAGCTCGACCTCTCGATCCTCGGCTTTGCCCAGTTCATCACCCCCACGATCCTGTTCGTGCTGGGCGCGCTGCTGTTCCACGAGCCGCTCGATCCGGCCCGCACGATCTGCTTCGTGGCGATCTGGGGCGCCATCGGGCTGTTCAGCCTCGACCTGTGGCGCAAGTGGAAGGCGCGGACCGGCTGATCCGCGCCCTCCCCACCATTCAGACTTTTGCCACCATTCAGACTTTTGCCACCATTCAGGCTTTCAGGCGCCATGCCAGCGTCTCGCCGGCATGGAACGGCACCAGCACGGTGCCCCCCGCCGCGATCTCGGCGGGCACTTCGACGGGCGCCTTTTCGAGGGTGACGGTCCCCTCGTTGAGCGGCAGGCCATAGAAACGCGGGCCGTTCTCGCTGGCAAAGGCCTCGAATTTATCGAGCGCGCCTTCCTCGTCGAACACCGCCACATAGCTTTCGAGCGCAAAGGGCGCGTTGAACAGCCCGGCGCAGCCACACGCGCTTTCCTTCAGGTGCCGCGCATGGGGCGCGGTATCGGTGCCCAGGAACACCCGGTCGAAGCCCGAGGTTGCCAGCTTGCGCAGCGCCAGACGGTGCTTCTCGCGCTTGGCCACCGGCAGGCAATAGGCATGGGGGCGCATGCCGCCCACCAGCATGGCATTGCGGTTGATATGCAGGTGCTGGGGCGTGATCGTGGCGCCCAGGTTGGCGCTGCCGCTTTCGACGAACTGCGCGGCTTCCTGCGTGGTGATGTGCTCGAACACGATTTTCAGCGCGGGGAAATCGCCCACCAGCTTGCTCATCGTGCGTTCGATGAACACCGCCTCGCGGTCGAAGATGTCGACATCGGCACTGGTCACTTCGCCATGGATCAGCAGCGGCATGCCGATTTTCTGCATGCGTTCGAGCACCGGATAGATTTTCCCGACAGCGCTCACCCCGTGGGCCGAACCGGTCGTGGCATGGGCGGGATAGAGCTTGGCGGCAGTGAACACGCCCGCGCCATGGCCGCGCTCGACTTCGTCGGGGTCGGTGTGGTCGGTCAGGTACAGCGTCATCAGCGGCTGGAAATCGCTGCCCTGCGGCAGGGCAGCCATGATCCGGTCGCGATAGGCCGAAACCCCGGCCACGTCGGTCATCGGCGGCGAGAGGTTGGGCATGACGATGGCCCGCGCGAACTGGCGCGCGGTATAGGGCACGACGCCTTCGAGCATCGCGCCGTCGCGCAAGTGAACGTGCCAGTCATCGGGGCGGCGGATGGTGAGAGTCGTTTTCGGGTCCATGGCTTCCCCTTAGGCGTTTGGTTTCCTATCTTCCAGACATGAGCAATCCCCGCCTGTTCGATCGCGCGCTGGTGCGCCTGTCTCCCTCCGCCCCCGGAGAGGATGTCGCCGGCTTCCTCCAGGGCCTTGTCACCCATGACGTGAAAGGCCCGCTGCCGGTCTGGGCCGGGCTGCTCAGCCCGCAGGGCAAGGCCCTGTTCGACTTCATCGTCTGGCCCGACGGAGCCGATGCGCTGCTGCTCGATGTCGAGGCCGCGCAGGCCCCCGCGCTGGTCCGCCGCCTGTCGCTCTATCGCCTGCGCCGCAAGATCACGATTGCGCTGGCCGAAGACCTCGGCGTGTTCTGGGAAGGCCACACGGGCGATGGGGGCGCGGCCGATCCCCGCCTTGCCGCGCTCGGCCAGCGCTGGATCGGCCCGATTGCCGACGACGACGTGGCCGTCGATGCGCAGTGGCTGGCCCACCGCCTGAAACTGGGCGTGACCGAGGGGCTGGCCGAACTGGGCAGCGACCAGACGCTCTGGCTCGAAGCCAATGCCGCCGAACTCAACGGGGTGAGCTTCACCAAGGGCTGCTATGTCGGGCAGGAAAACACCGCGCGGATGAACTGGCGCCAGAAGGTCAACCGCCGCCTCGCGGTCGTCCCGCTCGACCAGTCCGACCCGGCGCGCCAGCGCGTGGCCTATCCCGATCTGGGGCTGGCGGTCGACCATCTGCGGATAGAAGCCATCACCCACCCGCCCCACTGGCTGGCGCCGGCGCTGGCCGCTTCTGCGGGCGAATGACGGATTGAACGGGCGCGGTGTGTGGGGGAGCCGCGCTCCCCCAACCCCCTTCAGAACCGGCTTTGCGCCCGCCACCGCTGCACGGTGCGCGCCACGCTCTCGGCCTCGCCGCCGCTGCGCGTCCAGAGCTGGCTGAACGAAGGATCAGCCGAAGCCGGTCGCCGCGCCGCGTCCAGATCGTCGAAGGCCACGCGGATCGGGATCGTCACACCCTCGCCACAGATGATGCATTCGCGATTGCGCAAGGCGGGAATCGCATCGAGAAAGCCGCGCGCGCCCTCGGGCATGGCCGCACGCACGAACTGCTGGTCGCGGTCGTTGTTGAGGCGCATGGCGATGATCGTCCCGCATTGCGAGAGCACGCCTTCGGCAAGGTCCGAAGGCCGCTGGGTGATCAGGCCGAGCGAAACACCATATTTGCGCCCTTCCTTGGCGATCCGCGACAGGATGCGCCCGACCGACGAGCCGTTTGCATTGCGC
Organism: Novosphingobium capsulatum; assembly: GCA_015661825.1. Classification (GTDB taxonomy): domain Bacteria; phylum Pseudomonadota; class Alphaproteobacteria; order Sphingomonadales; family Sphingomonadaceae; genus Novosphingobium; species Novosphingobium pituita. The sequence goes on along the minus strand of DQVI01000051.1, from coordinate 2,756 downwards.
TCGCTGGGCACATAGCGGTGGGCTTCCTCGCACACGAGCAGGATCGGCCGGGTCGCTTCCTGCCGCGACCAGATCGCATAGTCGAAGACCAGGCGGCTGAGCACGGCCACCACCGTCGCGGTGATTTCCGAAGGCACACCCGAAACGTCGATGATCGAGATCGGCTTGCCATGGGCAGGCAGGCGGAACAGCTGCCCGAGAAAATCGGCCATCGTGTCGCCCACCAGCATGCCCGAAAACATGAACTGGTAGCGCGGGTCGGCGCGGATTTCCTCGATCTTGCTCTTCACCCGCATGTAGGGCACCGAGGTATGCCCCTTGTCGAGCTTGCCCATCTCGTTCTGGAGGATGATGCACAAGTCCGAGAGCAGGTAGGGGATCGGCGAATCCTGCGTGATACGCCCCACCTGTTCGGCCAGCCGGTTCTTCTGGCGCGCCATCAGCAGGCACTTGGCCAGAATGTCGGCGTCGATCTGGCGGTCGGCCCCGGTGCTGGTGAGGAAGACCTCGCAGTGTTCCTCGAAGTTCATCAGCCAGTAGGGCATCTGGAGGTTCGACACGTCGAACAGTTGCCCGCTCTCGCGGAAGGCCGCCATATATTCGCCGTGGGGGTCGATCATCACGATATGGCCTTCGGGCGCCATGTCGCAGATGCGATGGAGGATCAGCGCGGCGGCAGTCGACTTGCCGGTGCCGGTCGAGCCGAGCAGCGCGAAATGCTTGCCCAGCAGCGGATCGACATAGAGCCCGGCGCGGATGTCGCGCGTCGGGAAGACGGTCCCCACGGTCACGTTGTTGCGCCCGTCGCTCGCATAGATCTGGCGCAAGTCGGCGCTGGTGGCCGGATAGGCGAGCGCGCCGGGCACCGGATAGCGGGTCACACCGCGCCGAAAGCCCGTGATACGCCCGGTTTCCGGGTCTTCCTCGCCCTCGCCCAGAAAGTCCACCTGGGCCAGCGCGCCCGCTTCGACCTTGCCGTCACGCCGCTGGTTGCGCACCGAGCCGAGCAGCCAGCCCCCGTCGCGGTCGGTTCCCACGCGCAGCTTGATCTGGCTGCTGACCTGCCCCGACATGGCCACGGTAGGGTCTTCGTCGGCGCTGCATTCCTCCAGCCGGTGCAGATCGAGTGCGATCAGCCCGCCCGAACCCGACACGTCGACAACCATGCCGATGGGCTGCAACGCGCAGGCCGACGGCGGCGGATCGCGGGGAACTTCGGGTTGTTCGCAGCCCCCTGGATGACCATTCAAGGATCGCACCGGGTGCCCCCCTTCCGCCGTTGTCCCGTCCACGGAAAGATCGCCCCATGCATCCTGCACGGGAACGTGCGAAATCCTGTCGACCGGTTGGGCCAGGTCCATGGATATGAAAACCTGCCTGCTCGTCTCACTCATGCCATTGCGCGCCCTTGTTTTGCAATCAGCAGGGCTACGCGATCAGGGTTAAGATCATGCTAAGACGCACCAATCTGGCACGCGCTGGAACGCCTCAGACCAGTGCGAACAGGCGCCCCGCCAGCCAGCCCATGCCGACCGAGACAAACACCGCAAACAGGCCATAAAGCAGCCCGTTTCCGGCGGCCTGCTCGGCCACGAAGCGCTCGAACCCCTGCTTGGTCACATCGACGCGGGTCACCGCCGAGGTGATCACCCGCCCCTGGCGAATGGCAAAAGTTTCAGCCGTATAGGTTCCCGTGCGAACCTGCGAGGGCAGCGCGATGCGCGCCGAATAGAGCACCTGCCCGCTGATCGCCACGCCATGTCCGTCTTCGCGGTAAAGGCCCTGTCGCGCCATCAGGTCGACAAGGCCAGCCGAAAAGCGATGCTGCAAGGCCGGGTCGATCACCCCGATCGGCGAGAGTTGCAGCTTGTCGAGGCCCAGTTCGTAGATCGCGGCGGTCTTCTCATCCACGATGTCGCGCACCGGGCGCGAACTGGCCAGCGCAAAGAAGCTGGGGGCCGAGCGGAACTGCGTGCTCGCCGCATTGACCCAGATGCCCGCCACCTTGCTCTTTTCGCGTAGCACGATCGACTGGACCGGCCCCTTGAGCACGACCACGATGTCGTAATCCTGCGCCGCGCGCGTGCCCGCCGGGTCGAGGATCGCCCCGTAGAGCAGCAGGTCGGCCCCGGTGAACCCCTGCCGGACCTCGACCTGATGCTGCGAGATTTCGGGCACGAGGATCGGCGCCCGTGCCCCGCCCAGCATCAGCCAGAGCGGGCCGAGCGCCATGGCCCAATACCGCTTCAGGGAGACCGTCACAGGGGCACCACCGAATAGATCTCGTCAGGCCGATAGCCCAGCCCCAGCGCCATGCGCAGCGCCACCCCCAGCACAATGATCGCCAGAATCAGGCGCAACTGCTCGGGCTTGGCCTTCTGGGCAAATTGCGCCCCCACTTGCGCGCCCGAGACCGACCCGATCAGCAAGAGCCCGGCCAGCACGATATCGACCGCATGGGTGGTCAGCGCATGCATCATCGTCGTCGCCATGGTCACGAACAGGATCTGGAACAGCGATGTCCCCACCACCACGTTCACCCCCATGCCCAGAATGTAGAGCATGGCCGGCACGAGGATGAACCCGCCGCCGATCCCCATCAGCATCGTGAGGATACCCGTGGCCATGCCCAGCAGCAGCGGCGCGAGCGGCGAGATATAGAGCCCCGAGCGATAGAACCGCCAGCGCAAGGGCAGGCTGGCCACCAGCGGATGATGCCGCCGCCGCCGCGCGGGCCGCGCCGCGCCGTTGCGGCT